>NZ_JBSHBP010000002.1:0-129173 GCF_053612065.1 Streptomyces sp. NPDC054765
GGGGGGGCGGGGGGCCGGCGGCCCCCCCCGCGGGCCCGGCGTCGTGTGCACGCACTGATGACGGCGGCCGTCCCACCCCAGGGGCCTGGGCCGGGGCCCAGGCCCAGGCCCCGGCCCCGGTCCCCGGGCCTCACCACAAGAGGCGAGCCCCCGCCCCGCTACCTACCCTGAATGGGTGAAGTGCTCCGTTTGATCCGGTTGCTCCGGCGTGGGCGGCGGGGTGGTCGGGGTGGCCGTACCAGCCGAGCAAGGCGGGTCGTGATGAGTGACGCGAGCCAAGAGGGAGGCCCCGCTCCCCCTCCCCGTGCCCGTACTCCCAGTTGGGCCGCGCAGGCGGAGCCCGATCCGCGGCGCTGGTGGGGACTCGTGGTGATTGCGATCGCGCAGTTGATGGTGGTGCTCGACGCAACCATCGTGAATATTGCGCTGCCGTCGGCCCAGCGGGATCTGGGGATATCGGATGCGAACCGGCAGTGGGTGATCACCGCGTACACGCTGGCGTTCGGCGGGCTGTTGCTGCTCGGCGGGCGGATCGCCGACCTGGTGGGGCGGAAGAAGACCTTCATGATCGGGCTGGTCGGGTTCGCGGTCGCGTCGGGGCTGGGCGGCGCGGCCACGGGGTCCGGGCTGCTGTTCGGGGCACGGGCGCTGCAGGGCGCCTTCGCGGCGCTGCTGGCACCGTCCGCACTGTCACTGCTGACCATCACATTCACCATCGGAAAGGAACGGAGCAAGGCCTTCGGGATTTACGGGGCCATTGCGGGCGGGGGCGCGGCCATCGGGTTGATCGCCGGCGGGCTGCTGACCGAATACCTGACCTGGCGCTGGTGCCTTTACGTGAATATCCCGATCGCCGTGATCGCCTTCGTCGGTGCTGCCGTATTTCTGCACGACAAGCCCGAGCGGGGGCGCGTCCGTCTCGACGTCCCCGGCGTGGTGCTGGGCTGCGGCGGTCTGGTCGCGATCGTCTACGGGTGCAGCGAGGCGGAGCCGCGGGGATGGGGAGACGGGCTGGTCATCGGGTTGCTGGTGGGAGGTGTGGCGCTGCTCGGCGCCTTCGCGTGGTGGCAGACGCGGGCCCGGCACCCCCTGCTGCCGCTGCACATCGTGCGGAACCGGAATCGCGGTGGCGCCTTCCTGACCATGGCGCTGGCGGTCATCGCGCTTTTCGGGATGTTCCTGTTCATGACCTATTACCTGCAGACCGTGCTCGGGTATTCACCGGTCAAGGCGGGGGTGGCCTTCCTGCCGATGGTGGCGGCGATCGTCGTCGGCTCGACGCAGATATCCGCGCGGTTGCTGCACCGGATCCCGCCGCGGTTCCTGATGGTCCCGGGCGCCCTGCTCGCTTCCGCGGGGCTCGTCACGCTCACCTTCCTGACGGCCGAGCCCGCGTATGTCTCGCATGTGCTTCCGGCCATGCTGCTGGTCGGCCTCGGCATGGGACTGATCTTCATGCCGGTGATGGCGACGGCCACGTCCGGGGTGGCACCGCGCGACTCCGGCGTCACATCCGCGACGGTCAACACGGCGCAGCAGGTGGGCGGTTCGATCGGTACGGCACTGCTCAACACGATCGCGACCTCGACGAGTGCGGCGTATATCGCGGCTCATCTGGCGGCCGCGGCCCAAAGGAGCGGGGGGCTCGGGCTCACCCCGGCGGTACGGGAGGGAATCGTGAAGGGCGGAGTGGTGCACGGGTTCACCGTGGCCATCGGGGTGGGGTCGGCGGTCATGCTGCTGGCCGCGCTCATCGCCGGGCTGCTGGTCACCGGCCGGACTCCCCGGCACGGCCAGGCCCCGGCGACGGACAGCGCGGAGTCGGCGGACGCGGCGGTGTGAGGCCAACTCGGGGGTGCGAGGCGGACTCGGGGGCGTGCGGCGAACGCGGCGGTGTGCGGCGAACGCGGCGGTGTGCGGCGAGGCGGACGGGAGTACACCTTCAGGGCGCCGGGCGGAGGCATCCCCTTGGGGCACTGGGCAGGGCCGGCCTCATGGGACAGGGCAGGGTCGCCCCTATGGGGCGCAGCACAGGGGCTGGACCCACGGGCCAGGGCGGGGCCCAGGCGCCGGCGGTGCGGTCCGTAGGGTGCGGGGCAGGGCCGTCGCGCCCCGAAAAGGCCGCGCGGCCGCCCCTGCCCCGTCCAGTACGATATTGACGTTCCGTAAAGCAAATCCTCACTCACCGTAGCGACTTGGGAGCAGCCGGCAATGGCTCGACACCTCATCACCAGCGCCCTTCCGTACATCAACGGGATCAAGCACCTGGGCAACATGGTGGGGTCCATGCTCCCGGCCGATGTGTATGCGCGGTACATGCGGCAGCGCGGCCACGATGTGCTCTACATCTGCGCGACGGACGAGCACGGGACCCCGGCCGAGCTGGCGGCGAAGGACGCGGGGCAGTCCGTCGACACGTTCTGTGCGGAGCAGCACGACAAGCAGAAGGCGATCTACGACGGCTTCGGCCTCGCATTCGACTACTTCGGGCGCAGCTCGTCGCGGGAGAACGTGGAGCTGACGCAGCACTTCGCGCGCAAGCTGCACGAGAACGGCTTCATCGAGGAGCGGGCGATCCGCCAGGTCTTCTCGATCGCCGACGACCGCTTCCTGCCGGACCGCTACATCGTCGGTACGTGTCCGCACTGCGGCTACGACAAGGCGCGCGGCGACCAGTGCGAGAACTGCACCCGGGTGCTCGACCCGACCGATCTGATCGATGCCCGCTCGGCGATCAGCGGGAGCGGTGAGCTGGAGGTGCGGGAGACCAAGCACCTCTTCCTGCTCCAGTCGAAGCTGCAGCACGAGGTCGAGGGCTGGCTGGAAGGCAACGGCAGCAAGGAGTGGCCGACGCTGGCCTCGTCCATCGCGCACAAGTGGCTGACCGAAGGCCTTCAGGACCGGGCGATCACCCGTGACCTGGACTGGGGCGTTCCAGTGCCGGCCGATGTGTGGCCGGAGCTGGCGGCCGAGGGCAAGGTCTTCTACGTATGGTTCGACGCCCCGATCGAGTACATCGGCGCGACGAAGGAGTGGGCGGACGCGGTCTCCGACAGCAGCCGCGACTGGAAGTCGTGGTGGTACGAGGCCGAGAACGTCCGGTACACGGAGTTCATGGCCAAGGACAACGTGCCGTTCCACTCCGTGATGTTCCCGGCGACGCAGCTGGGCACCCGCGAGCCGTGGAAGCGGGTCGACTTCCTCAAGGCCTTCAACTGGCTGAACTACTACGGCGGGAAGTTCTCCACCTCGCAGCGCCGCGGCATCTTCACGGACGCGGCGCTGGAGCTGCTGCCGGCCGACTACTGGCGCTACTTCCTGATCGCCAACGCCCCGGAGTCGGACGACACCTCCTTCACCTGGGAGCTGTTCGCGTCGTCGGTCAACAAGGACCTGGCGGACACCCTCGGCAACTTCGTCAACCGGGTGCTGTCGTTCTCCCGCAAGCGATTCGGTGACGAGGTGCCCGCGGGCGCCGAGGCCGGCGCCGCGGAGCAGAAGCTGGGCGAGGAGATCGCCGGACTGCTGGCGGAGTACGAGGGCCACATGGAGGCCCTCCAGTTCCGCAAGGCCGCGGCCGCGCTGCGTGCCCTGTGGAGCGCGGGCAACTCCTACCTGGAGGAGAAGGCCCCGTGGCTGGAGATCAAGTCCGACAAGGACGCGGCGGCGCTGACGCTGCGTACGGCGATGAACCTGATCCATCTGTACGCGGTCGTCTCCGAGCCGTTCATCCCGGCGTCGGCCAACGCGATGCGCCGGGCCTTCGCGCTGGAGGACGACACCGCGGTGTGGGTCTCCCCGAAGGAGGCGAAGGCGCTGGCCTCGGTGCCGGCCGGGACGCCCTTCACGGTGCCGCCGGTGCTCTTCGCGAAGATCACCGATGAGGACCTGGAGTCCTACCGCGAGCGCTTCGGCGGCGCGGAGCAGTAGGCCGGGCCCGCCCGCGAGCGGCCTTGCCGGCCGGAGCACCCCGGCGGTGAGGCCGTCCGAGCGCGAGTATCTCTGCCGCGCGGACACCTGCGACACCTCATGCGCCCGTCCGGCCCCCGGGGCCGGACGGGCGCACGCAGGTCCGGGCGCCGTACGGCCGCCGGGCCGCCCCTGGCTCAATGCCGGGCCGGCCGGGACACATAGGCGTTCAGCGAGGCGAAGCCCAGCACCGGCGGCAGGGCTACCCGCCGCCAGCCACGGGCGTAGGCCGGCGGCCGGTGGCCGTTGGCCAGGACGACGGCGACCGGACGGCCCGCACCCAGCCGGGCCAGACCCGCGGGGGTGATGCCGGCATCGTGACCGTCGGTCTGACGGGACGCGCAGCCCGCCCGGTACGCCACCCGTACCGCTTCCTCGCCGCTCACCACACAGGGCGGCCGGACGCCGGCGTCGTGCAGCGTCCTGGTGATCCGGTCGATACCGGCCTGGGAGTGCGCGGTGCTCCGCACCATCTTGTGCACGATCGCCAGTTGGATGACCTCATGGCTCATCAGCACGAGGACGAGGAGGGCCACCGCCCAGGCATGCCGTCGGCGCGGCAGCAGCGTCAGCCAGTACAGGAACCAGGCCGCGGGCATCATCAGCAGGGCGTAGGCGGGCAGCAGGAAGCGGGGGGCGGCGTAGTCCACCGTCAGGAGGTAGGGAGCGGCGAGGCAGAGGCCCACCAGGGCCGGAAGGACGACGGGGGCCGGTCCGTTCCGGTGCAGCGGACCACGGGGGTCACGAAGGCGCACCACGGGCCATGCGGGACCGGCGCCGTGCCGCTCACCGGCGGCCGCGGGGTCGTCCGCCGGGTCCGGTACGAGGCTGCCCGGCCGGATGGGAGCCAGCCCGAGGGGGTGGTGGGCGCCGCTGCGCGCCGCCGGACCGTACCCGTGCAAGGCGCCGCGGGGCTCGCGGGCGCGCAGCACCGCCCACACCGCCCCGGCGACCGCCAGGGGCAGCACGAACCACCAGACCGCCGTCACCGGATGTTCCCAGGTCAGATGGCAGGGGCGGCACAGCGTCTTGCCCTGGAGCGCCCGTGCGTGGTCGTCGAAGGACAGATGCCAGCCGAGGCCGCCCTGGATCTGCCCGGCCCTCCGCAGCCGTGCCAGGAGCCCGCCGTAGGACAGATACGCCTCCACGACCCACTCGGCGCACCCCAGGGCCAGACCGGCGGGCAGCGCCAGCAGCACCGCGGGACGCCGCCATGCCGGTACGCACAGCGCCGCGGCGAAGAGCGGTACGGCCAGCCAGACGGCGTCGGTGGGGCGCATCAGCGCGGCCACGGCCACCGCGGCGGCGAGTCCGGCCGCCGCGCGCCGGTCGGCGCGCGGCGCCAGCTGACGGGACGGCTGCCGTACGGCCCGCAGGAAGCAGCCGGTGGCGGCGAGCGCGGCGTAGCCGACCCACAGATTCGGCATCGCCTGCGGACCGTAGAAGAGCGTGACCCACAGACCGGCGAACAGCGCGCCGCCCAGGGCCGGTACGGGTGCGGGCAGCAGGGGCCGCCAGATGCACAGGGTGAGCAGGAGCGCGGCGCCGGAGAGCACGGCCAGATAGCAGTGCAGCACGGTGGCCGACGCCGTCAGGGCGGCCACCGGTGCCAGGAGGAGGGTGACGCCGCGGGCGCGCGGGGCGCTGAAGAACGCGGTCGGCGCATGGGGGTCGACCTGGCTGACGTAGACCGTCTCGTCCCATCCCAGTCCGGGGGTGGCGAGGGCGGAGGCGGCCAGGCAGGCGGTGAAGACGGCGGCCACGGCGGTGAGCCACCACAGATCGCCGGCCGGCACGGGACGCGTCGCACGGGCCGGCGGCCCCAGGGCGGACCTGGCGGAGAGGAGACTGGCTTGCTGCATGGGCACCACAGTGCGTGCCGTACCGGGGCACGGCCACACAGGTGGGGCGGTCGGGGCACTCGGGGCGTGTCGGAGCGTGTCGGGACGCCTCGCCGGCGAGCAGACCGCGGCCGTCCGTCCGACGGCTCAGGGAGCCGCAAAAGGGCCGGGGCGGCGGTTAAAGTGAAACCCCCCCCCCGCCCCGGGTGGGGCGTTCCGCCACCGGGCGGGGGCGGCGTTTCACGTCAAACGCCGCCCCGGCCCCTGGTGAGGCTTGCCGCCCCTGGGCGAGGGCTACTTCGCCTGCGGCTTGCGGAGGGAGAGGTGCAGTTCCTTGAGGCGCGCCTCGTCGACCTCGCTCGGGGCACCCATCAGCAGGTCCTGGGCGTTGCCGTTGAGCGGGAAGGCGATGGTCTCGCGGATGTTGGGCTCGTCGGCCAGCAGCATGACGATGCGGTCGACACCGGGGGCGATGCCGCCGTGCGGCGGGGCGCCGAACTTGAAGGCGCGGAGCATGCCGCCGAACTCCGCCTCGACGGTCTCCTTGTCGTAGCCGGCGAGCGCGAAGGCCTTGTACATGACCTCGGGCTCGTGGTTACGGATGGCGCCGGAGGACAGCTCGGTGCCGTTGCAGACGATGTCGTACTGCCAGGCCAGGATGTCCAGCGGGTCCTTGGTCTCCAGCGCCTCCAGGCCGCCCTGCGGCATGGAGAAGGGGTTGTGCGAGAACTCGATCTTGCCGGTGTCCTCGTCCTTCTCGAACATCGGGAAGTCGACGATCCAGCAGAAGCGGAACTCGTCCTCGACGAAGCGGCCGGCGCGCTTGGCGGCCTCGACCCGGACCGCGCCCATGATCTTGGAGACCTCGTCGAACTCGCCGGCGCCGAAGAAGACGGCGTGGCCCGGCTTGAGGTCCAGGGCGGCGACCAGCGCCTTGATGTCGTCCTCGGTGAGGAACTTGGCGATCGGGCCGGTCAGCGCGATGGGGGCGCCTCCCTGGCCCTCAATGCCTTGGGGGGCCTCGGCGGCCCGCACCCAGGCGAGACCCTTGGCGCCCTGCTGGACCGCGAAGTCACCCAGCTGGTCGAAGAACTTGCGCGGCTGGTCGGCGGTGTCCGGCACGGCCAGGGCGCGCACATGCTTGTCCGCGAAGGCCTTGAAGCCGGAACCCGCGAAGACGTCGGAGACATCCACCAGTTCCAGTTCGGCGCGCAGGTCGGGCTTGTCGGAGCCGTACTTGAGCATCGCCTCGCGGAACGGGATGCGCGGGAAGGGGGAGGTGACCCTGCGGCCGTTGCCGAACTCGGTGAACAGCTCGGTCATCAGCTTCTCGACGGGCCGGAAGACGTCTTCCTGCTCGACGAAGCTCATCTCGATGTCGAGCTGGTAGAACTCGCCCGGCGAGCGGTCCGCACGGGCGTCCTCGTCGCGGAAGCAGGGCGCGATCTGGAAGTAGCGGTCGAAGCCCGCGATCATCAGCAGCTGCTTGAACTGCTGCGGGGCCTGCGGCAGCGCGTAGAACTTGCCGGCGTGCAGACGCGAGGGGACCAGGAAGTCGCGGGCGCCCTCGGGAGACGTCGCGGACAGGATCGGGGTCGCCATCTCGTTGAAGCCGAGTGCCACCATCTTGTGGCGGATGGCGGAGATGACGGCGGTGCGCAGCATGATGTTGCGGTGCATCCGCTCGCGGCGCAGGTCGAGGAAGCGGTACTCGAGGCGCTTCTCCTCGTTGACGCCGTCGTCCGCGTTGATCGTGAACGGGATCTGGTCGGCGGCGCCGAGCACCTCGACGTCGGAGACCTCGATCTCGATCTCGCCGGTCGGCAGGTCCGGGTTGACGTTGTCGGCGCCCCGCGCGCTGACCCTGCCGTCGATACGGACGACGGTCTCCTTGGTCAGGGAGCCGAGGACCTCGTTGGCGGGGGTGCCGGGGCGTGCGACGAGCTGGACGAGACCGTAGTGGTCGCGCAGATCGATGAAGAGGATGCCGCCCAGGTCACGACGATTGTGCAGCCAGCCGCTGAGGCGGACGTCCGTGTCGACGTCCGCGGCTCGGAGCTCGCCGCAGTTATGGGACCGGTACCGGTGCATCGCTCATCCAAGTCGTCGCGAGTGTCGAGGTGAGGAGTTGTCGGGAGAGGGAGCGGAAAAGGAGTACGGGCTCGGACGCCCGGTCGCTCTCCCCGTGGACCACCCGAAAGGCCACCCCAGGATTGACATAACCGCTCCAGGTTACCGTCCCGGCCCGTGCCTCTTCGTTGGCATAGACGCATCAAGGTCACCGGAGGCCGGGCGGGACATCCCGACTGGGACGAGGGTCACGTCCGGCGCGCTGGTCGGGCTTCTCCAAAGGCACATAAAGTGAGGCAATGCGTACCGAGGATCTCCTGGCCGCCATCGCGACCGGCCTGTGGCGCTGGGACAACGCATCGGGACGGGTGACCCTCGACGCCGAAGCGGCCCGGCTGCTCGGGCTGCCCACCGGCCCGGTGGAGCTGACCGAGGCCGCGGTGCGCTCCCGTTTTCATCCCGTCGACTTCGCCGAGATCAACGGGATCGTGCAGCTCGCGGTCGCCGAGAAGACGCTCGCCGAGGCCCGGCTGCGCATCGTGGACGAGCGCGGGCGGGTGCAGCGCATCGTCCGTTCCCGCTCCCGCCCCCGGATCGTCGACGGCGGCTTCGAGCTGGTCGGCACCCTCCAGGAGGTGCCCGAACCACAGCCCGGGACATCCGCCGCACACACCCCGATCACCGGCGACTGGCGCCGTTCGCGCGAGGCGTTCCTGCTCGACGCGGGACGGGGCCTGGCCGAGGCGCGGTCCACCGCCGAAGTGCTGCGGGTCGCGGCCGGGCTGTCGATGCCCGGGTTCATGCCGGACGGCCTGGCGGTCTTCGGCATCGAGGGTGACCGGCTGTCGGTGATCGGCCACCACGGCCACCACGCCGACGACGAGCGGCCATTCGCCGCCATGACGCTGGACACCGACTATCCGGCCACCGAGGTCGTCCGCACCGGCCGGGCCATCTATCTGCCCACTCCCGAGGAGTACCGCCGCCGCTACCCGGCCACCCGGCCGCCGGGCGCCCCCTTCCGCCGTACGTCCTGGGCGTTCCTGCCGCTGGTGAACGCGGGCCGGACGATCGGCGCCTGGATGGCGGCGTTCGCCCAGCCGGTGGCGTTCACCCCCGACGAACGCTCGGTGCTGACCACCGTCGCCCGGATGCTGGCGCAGGCGCTGGCCAGGGCCGGTGTGCAGGAGGAACAGCAGGAGCTGGCGCTGGCGTTGCAGCGCAGCATGATGCCGACGGTGCAACCGGACATCCCGGGGATGACGGTCGCCGCCCGCTACGTCCCGACCGGCGGCGGGCTGGAGGTCGGCGGCGACTGGTACGACATGATCCCGCTGCCGTCCGGCCGGATCGCGCTGGTCATCGGGGATGTCCAGGGGCATGACGTACGGGCCGCCGGCCTGATGGGGCAACTGCGGATCGCCCTGCGGGCCTACGCCTCCGAGGGCCACCACCCCGATGCGGTGCTCTCGCGCGCCTCCCGGTTCCTGGCCGGGATCAATGAGACCGAGCTCCGTGGACACGGCGAGGACCAGCGCTTTGCGACCTGCCTCTACATCGAGGTGGATCCGGCGACGGGGCTGCTGGACATCGCACGGGCCGGCCACCCCGACCCGGCGATCCGGATGAGCGACGGCACGATGCTGGTGCGGCCCACCGCGGGCGGGCTGCCACTGGGCATCGTCCCGGACGCCGACTACCCCACCACCCGGCTCGTGCTGGAGCCCGGCGAAACCATGATGGTGTGCACCGACGGGCTGATCGAGACCGGCGGCCACGATCTGGAGACCGGCTGGGCGCGACTGCGCGACATCCTCGAGGCGCATGAGCCCGGCGAGGACGGCGAGAGCCTGGAGCGGCTCGCCGACGCCCTGGTCCAGGCCGTGCACGGGCCGCCCTCGCACCACACCACCGGACCGCTGGTGGACCGCCGTGAGGACGACATCGCCGTACTGCTGCTGCGCCGCGAGGGCGCCGGCTGCGGGGTAGGGACCGGCGGGCCGGCACCGCAGCCCGTACGGCGTACCGTGCTCTCCGTCGCGCAGGCCGAGCCGGAGCGGATAGCCGAGGCGCGCCGGCAGGTCCGCGATGTGCTGCACGACTGGGCCGACCCGGACCAGGTGGACTCGGCGGTGCTGATGGTCTCCGAGATGGTCACCAATGTCCTGCTGCACACCGACGGGGACGCGCTGCTGGTCGCCGAGATCACCGGCGCGCGGGGGACCCGGCGCATCCGCGTCGATGTCGCCGACAGCAGCGATGAGCTGCCGCACCGCCGCTGCCCCGGCGAACTCGCGTCGTCGGGGCGCGGTCTGCTGTTGCTGGAGCTGCTCGCCGGGGCATGGGGCGTGGATCCGCGCGGGGACGGCAAGTCCACGTGGTTCGAGCTCTACGAGGACGCGGGGGACGCGGCGGGTCCGGTGTCATCGGCGTCCGGGCCCGCGGCGTAGTGCATCCGCAGCTCGTGGAGTACACCGGAGACGGCGGCGGTCAGCGGAACGGACAGCAGCATGCCGAGGATTCCGGCGACGGCGGCGCCCGCGGTGATCGCCAGCATCACCGTCGCGGGATGCATCTGGACCGTACGGCTCTGGATCATCGGCTGTAGGACATGCCCCTCCAGCACCTGCACGGCCAGGACGACACCGAGCGCCCAGAGCGCGATCACAAAGCCGCGGTCGGCCAGCGCCACCAGGATCGCCACGGCGCCGGAGATAAAGGCACCGAGGTAGGGGATGTAGGCGCCGACGAAGACCAGCGCACCCAGCCCGACGGCGCCCGGCACCCGGAGGATCAGCAGCCCGATGGTGATGCAGGTGGCGTCGATCAGCGCGATGACGGTGGTGCCGCGCATAAAGCCCTCAATGGCCTGGAAGCCGCGACGTGCCATCCGCTCCAGCTGGGGCGCGGAGCTGCCCGGCGCCCAGTCGTTCAGCGCGCGTACGGCCTTGTCGGAGTCGCGCAGGAAGAAGAAGGTCAGCAGCAGGGCCAGCACCGAGGCGGCGAGGAACTGGCCGACGACGCTGACACCGGCCAGCAGCCCGGAGGCCGCGGTGCCCCCGAATTTGGAGACCAGCCCCTTCGACCGGGACGCCAGATCGTCGAGCGAGGTACCGGCCGCGCCGAAGTGCTGGGAGAGGTCCTTGGCGGCGTCCTTGAGCGAGGAGATGATCTGGTCACCGGTGTCGACCAGTGCGCTGACGACGATGTATCCGGCGCCGCCGACCACCACGACGAGGACGGCACAGGTCAGCCCGGCCGCCAGCGACCGGTTGAGCCTCATTGCCACCAGCCGCCGGTAGAGCGGCCCGAGCAGCCCGCTGCCGAGCAGTGCCAGCAGTACGGGCGTGACCGCCGCGCTCAGTTCGACGCACAGCCACACCCCGAGGGCCACCACGGTCGCGATCAGCAGCACCACCACACACCAGGCCGCGGCGCGGCGGGCCTCGACCGGCAGCAACGGCGGTGAGGGCCGCGGTCGTTCGCGCCCGGCGCCGCGCCCGTTTTCCTCCGATTCGTTTTGCACCCGGACAGTCCACCATGGCCACCGGCCCGGTCATGTGCCCCGAAACGGGTCAGGGGCGGTGTTTCACGTGAAACACCGCCCCTGCCGCCGATGGGGCGTCAGTGTTCGTCGGCGGGGATCGTCCCGAGCCGGCCGGCCTGGAAGTCCTCGAAGGCCTGGGCCAGTTCGGCGTGGGTGTTCATCACGAACGGGCCGTAATGCATCATCGGCTCGCGGATCGGCAGCCCGCCCAGCAGCACCACCTCGAAGTTCGGGCTGCGCGACTCCTGGGACTCGTCCGCCCGGATCGTGAGCGAGTCTCCCCCGCTGCCGAACACGACCGCCTGCCCCATACGGAACGGACGCCCCTCCGCACCGGCCGAGCCGCGTCCGGCCAGGGCGTAGGCGAGGGCGTTGAAGTCCTTGCGCCAGGGCAGGGTCAGCTCGGCGCCCGGGTTCACCGTCACATGCACCATCGTGATCGGCGTATGCGTGATGCCCGGACCGCTGTGGCCGCCGATGTCACCGGCGATCAGCCGCAGCAGCGCGCCGCCGTCACCGGAGGTCAGCAGCTTGACCTGGCCGCCGCCGATGTCCTGGTAGCGAGGGGCCATCATCTTGTCGCTCTTCGGCAGGTTCACCCACAGCTGGAGGCCGTGGAACAGACCGCCGGACAGGACGAGCGACTCCGGCGGCGCCTCGATGTGCAGCAGCCCCGAGCCGGCCGTCATCCACTGCGTGTCACCGTCGTTGATGACGCCGCCGCCACCGTGCGAGTCGCGGTGCACGAAGGTGCCGTCGATCAGATACGTCACCGTCTCGAACCCGCGGTGCGGATGCCAGGGCGTGCCCTTGGGCTCTCCGGGCGCGTACTCCACCTCACCCATCTGGTCCATCATGATGAACGGGTCGAGGTGCTTGTAGTCGATGCCGGCGAACGCCCGGCGGACCGGGAAGCCCTCGCCCTCGAAACCGCTCGGAGCGGTGGCAACGGCCAGCACGGGACGGGCGTGCGCCGCGGCGGGCGCCGCCACACGCGGCAGGGTCAGCGGGTTCTCTACGGTCACAGCGGGCATGACGGCCTCCTCGGTCGTTCGTCCAACTTAGTTGAATGGTGAACAACCCGCAAGGCCTGCGGTATTCCCGCCCGCATTACCGCAGGCCGGGGAGGCCGATCGAACCGGCCTCGCCCGCGGGCCGGGACATGAGCCGGACCGACCTCACCCCCGGGCCGGGACATGAGCCGAACCGGCCCCGCCCCCGGGCCGGGACATGAGTCGGGCCGGCCCCGCCCCCGGGACCGGCCCTCGGATCAGCCGCCGCAGCGGCCATCAGCCCGCTGCGCCACGACGGCGGTCAGCCATACATGCGCCGCATCGCGAAGTCGACCATCTGCTCCACGGCCTTCGCGTCGAAGACCATCCGGTGATCACCCTCCATATCGAGGACGAACCCGTAGCCGGTCGGCAGCAGGTCGAGCACCTCGGCGCCGGTGATCACGAAGTACTTGGACTCCTTGCCCGCATACCGCCGCAGCTCCTTGAGGGAGGTGAACATCGGGATCACCGGCTGCTGGGTGTTGTGCAGCGCCAGGAAGCCCGGATTGTCACCACGCGGGCAGTAGATCTTGGACGTGGAAAAGATGCCCTGGAAGTCCTCGGCCGACATCGAGCCGGTGGTGAAGGCACGCACCGCATCGGCGAGGGAGGGCGGGGACGGCTCGGGATACAGCGGCTGTTCGCCGTAGCCCCCGGGGGCCGGTTGCTGCGGCGGGGGCGGCGCTCCGTACTGCTGCTGCCCGGCACCCGCGTTCTGGTCGTAGCCGTACATGCGCCACAGCGTACTGAGTCGGCGATTCGCCGGGGGACGCTCGTCACAGATGGGCGGTAGGGGTTGATTCTTATTACCGGTGGGTAGCATCATCGTAGGCACTTGCTACTTGCTGGTATTGCGTTTGAGGTCCTCCCTCCCGAACCCTTACGGAGCCGTATCCATGGGGCACTACAAGTCGAATCTCCGCGACATCGAGTTCAACCTCTTCGAGGTGCTCGGCCGTGACAGCGTGTACGGCACCGGACCGTTCGCGGAGATGGATGTCGACACCGCCAAGAGCGTGCTGTCCGAGATCGCCCGGCTGTCCGAGAACGAACTGGCCGAGTCGTTCGCCGACGCGGACCGCAACCCGCCGGTCTTCGACCCGGACACCAACACCGCGCCGGTCCCGGACACCTTCAAGAAGAGCTACCAGGCCTTCATGGACGCCGAGTGGTGGCGTCTGGGCATCCCGGAGGAGCTCGGCGGCACCACCGCGCCGCGCTCCCTCCTGTGGGGCTTCGCCGAGACGATCCTGGGCGCCAACCCGGCCGTGTGGATGTACGCCTCCGGCCCCGCCTTCGCCGGCGTCCTCCATGAGGAGGGCACCGAGGAGCAGCACCGCATAGCCCAGCTGATGGTGGACAAGCAGTGGGGCTCCACGATGGTGCTCACCGAGCCGGACGCCGGTTCGGACGTCGGTGCCGGCCGCACCAAGGCCGTGCAGCAGGCGGACGGCTCCTGGCACATCGAGGGCGTCAAGCGCTTCATCACCTCCGGTGAGCACGACATGTCCGAGAACATCGTGCACTTCGTCCTCGCCCGCCCCGAAGGTGCCGGTCCGGGCACCAAGGGCCTGTCGCTCTTCATCGTGCCGAAGTACGACTTCGACTGGGAGACCGGCGAGCTGGGCGAGCGCAACGGCGCCTACGCCACGAACGTCGAGCACAAGATGGGCCTGAAGGCCTCCAACACCTGCGAGATGACCTTCGGCGCCAACCACCCGGCCAAGGGCTGGCTGCTGGGCGAGAAGCACGACGGCATCCGCCAGATGTTCAAGATCATCGAGTTCGCCCGGATGATGGTCGGCACGAAGGCCATCGCCACCCTCTCCACCGGCTACCTCAACGCGCTGGAGTACGCCAAGGAGCGCGTACAGGGCCCTGACCTGGCGGCCTTCACCGACAAGACCGCCCCGCGCGTCAGCATCACCCACCACCCCGACGTGCGCCGCTCGCTGATGACGCAGAAGGCGTACGTCGAGGGCCTGCGCGCCCTGGTGCTCTACACCGCGACGGTCCAGGACGAGATCCTGGTCAAGGAGGCCGCGGGCGAGGACGCGAGCGCCGCGGTCCGCCTCAACGACCTGCTGCTGCCGATCGTCAAGGGCTACGGCTCGGAGAAGTCCTACGAGCAGCTGGCGCAGTCGCTGCAGACCTTCGGTGGCTCCGGCTACCTCCAGGAGTACCCGATCGAGCAGTACATCCGGGACTCCAAGATCGACACCCTCTACGAGGGCACCACCGCGATCCAGGGCCAGGACTTCTTCTTCCGGAAGATCGTCCGTGACCAGGGCCAGGCGCTCACCGCCCTCTCCGACGAGATCAAGAAGTTCCTCGCCGACAACACCGGCGGCGAGGAGCTGGAGCAGGCCCGCGGCGAGCTGGCCAAGGCCGCCGCCGATCTGGAGGCGATCGTCGGCGCCATGCTGACCGACCTCGCGGCGACCGAGAAGGACGTCAGGTCCATCTACAAGGTCGGCCTGAACACCACCCGCGTGCTGATGGCCTCCGGCGATGTCATCATCGGCTACCTCCTGCTCAAGGGTGCCGCCGTGGCCGCCGGGAAGCTGGCGGGCGCCTCGGCGAAGGACAAGCCCTTCTACACCGGCAAGATCGCCGCCGCGAAGTTCTTCGCGCACCACGTCCTGCCGGGTGTCGGCGTCCAGCGCGGTCTGGCCGAGTCCGTCGACCAGTCGCTGATGGAGCTCGACGAGGCCGCGTTCTGAAGCGGGTCCGCGGCCCTGCTGCGGGGCGTCTCCCAAAGGTCTCCCGGACGGGCCGTGCAGACTGACGGTGCCCGCCTCTCTTCCCCCGGAGAGGCGGGCTTCGTCCTTCCCGGCATACGGGAGGGCCGGTCGCCGGGGCTGCGCCAAATGCGCGCGGCCCGCACGCCGGGAGCATCGCCCGGCACCCCGCAATCCCCCGCTCCACGGGGCCGTTCGGTCCCGCACACGGAAATCCTGGCCGGAAGGGAACGGAGTCACGACGCCTGCGCACGAGGAATGCGGGCTCCGGCTCCTTATGCTGAATCCATGACCAACTCCGCCCGCTTCGATCGCGGCCACACCGACGACCTGATGTCCTTCCTCGCCGCCAGCCCGTCGCCCTTCCACGCAGTGGCGAATGCGGCGGAGCGGCTGGAGAAGGCCGGGTTCCGGCAGGTCGCCGAGGTCGATGAATGGGACAGCGGGACCGGCGGGAAGTATGTGCTGCGCGGCGGCGCGATCATCGCCTGGTACGTGCCCGAGAGCGCGAACGCCTCGACTCCATACCGAATTGTCGGCGCTCACACCGACTCTCCCAATTTGCGCGTCAAGCCGATTCCTGACACCGGTTCCCGGGGCTGGCGGCAGATCGCCGTCGAGATCTACGGCGGCACACTGCTCAACACCTGGCTCGACCGGGATCTGGGGCTGAGCGGGCGGGTGACGCTCGGGGACGGCAGCCACCGGCTCGTCCATGTCGACCGGGCCTTGCTGCGAGTGCCGCAACTTGCCGTGCATCTCGACCGCTCGGTGAACGCCGACGGCCTGAAGCTGGACAAGCAGCGCCATATGACGCCGATCTGGGGCCTGGGCGAGGTGGCCGAAGGCGGTATGATCAGCTTCGTCGCCGAGGAGACCGGTATCCCGGCCGACGACATCAAGGGCTGGGACCTGATGATGCACAGTATCGAGGCGCCCGCCTATATGGGCCGCGACCGCGAGCTGGTGGCCGGCCCGCGGATGGACAACCTGCTGTCCGTCCACGCCGGTACGGCCGCGCTCATCGCCGCCGCGGCCACCGGGAGCGAGCTGACCAGCATTCCGGTGCTGGCCGCCTTCGACCACGAGGAGAACGGCAGTCAGTCCGACACCGGCGCCGACGGGCCGCTGCTCGGCACGGTGCTGGAGCGCTCGGTCTTCGCCCGCGGCGGCTCGTACGAGGACCGGGCACGGGCCTTCGCCGGCACCGTCTGTCTCTCGTCCGACACGGGCCACGCCGTCCACCCCAACTACAGCGAACGGCACGAGCCGGGGCACCACCCGATGCCCAACGGCGGACCGATCCTCAAGGTCAACGTCAATCAGCGCTATGCGACGGACGGCAGCGGACGGGCCGTCTTCGCGGCGGCCTGTGAGCGTGCCGGGGTGCCGTGGCAGAGCTTTGTGTCCAACAATTCGATGCCGTGCGGTACCACCATCGGGCCGATCACCGCGGCCCGCCACGGCATCGCCACGGTCGACATCGGCGTGGCCATCCTGTCCATGCACTCGGCGCGTGAGCTGTGCGGCGCCGAGGACCCGTATCTGCTGGCGAACGCCCTGTCGGCCTTTCTGGAGGGCTGAGTTGGAATTCTCACTGCTCGGTCCGATCGCCGTGACGACCGGCTCCGCGGAGCTGTCGCTCGGGCCCGCCAAACGGCGCAGTGTGCTGGCGCTGCTCTTGCTGCAGCCCAACACCACCGTCCCACTGGAGCAGTTGATCGACTCTCTGTGGGAGGACGAGCCGCCCGAACACTCCCGTACGGTCGTCCAGGGGCATGTCTCGCGGCTGCGCGCCACGCTCGCCGAGGGCGGTGCGGAGGCGTACGGCATCGAACTGGCCACCCATGGCTCCGCGTATCTGCTGCGGCTGCCGGAGGAGCTGATCGACGCTCACCGCTTCGGTGAGCTGGTGGGGCTGGCGCGCCCCGAGGCGGCGCCGGCCGATGCCGTACCGCTGCTGCGCGAGGCACTGGGGCTGTGGCGCGGGCCCGCGCTGACCGGCACGGTCACCAGCCCGCCGTTCGCGGCCGCCGCGCATGCGCTGGAGGAGCGCCGGCTGACGGCCGTGGAGGCGCTGGGGCGGGCGCACGGCGCGCTCGGCGAGCACGAACAGGCCGCGGCCATCCTGTACTCCGCGGCCGTCAACCACCCCTTGCGGGAAGGCCTGATCGCCGGGCTGATGCGGGCGCTGTTCCACACGGGGCGGCAGTCCGATGCGCTGGAGTGGTTCCATCGCACCCGCCGGCTGCTCAACGAGGAGCTGGGGGTCGATCCGGGCGAGCGGCTGCGCGGCGCGTACGAAGAGATCCTGCGGGCGGAGGCGGCCGGCGGGGGACGGACGGGTGCGGGTGCGCCCGCGGGCGGGGCGCGCGGCACGGGCGGCGCTTCCGGTGGCGCACCGTCGGGAGCGGCTCGTCCCGGGGCGGCCGCCGGAGACGGTCGTCCCGGGGCTTCCGGAGCCGGACGCTCCGCAACCGGCAGCGGGCAGCGCCCCGTTGACGGTGCAGGGCGGGCGTCCGCACCGGGGAGCGCCGGCCGGGACGAGGCCCGCGGTGGCGCCGGTGCGCCAGGTGCGGGCGGGACGAGCGAAGGGACGGCGGCCGGCGGCCGCGACGGGTCCGGCTCCGGACGGGCCGGTCTGCCACCACGGCTGCTGCCCCGTCCGCCGGCCCGCTTCCTGGGCCGGGAAGACCAGCTCTCCGCACTGACGACGGTGTTGACGGACCGTACGACCGGCGAGAGCCCGCTCGCGGTGGTGGCGGGACCGGCCGGTGTCGGCAAGACGGCCTGCGCCGTGCAGTGGGCGCATCTGCACGCCGGGGCGTTCCCCGACGGACAGCTCTTCGCCGATCTGCGCGGTTTCGGCGAGGGCGACGAGGCACCGCCGGCCGAGATTCTGCGCGACTTCCTGCTGGCGCTCGGCACTCCCCCGGAGCGGGTGCCCGGCTCGGCGCAGGCCGCGTCGGCGCTCTTCCGGTCGCTGGTGGCCGAGCGCCGGCTGCTGGTGGTCCTCGACAATGCGCGCAGTTCGGCGCAGGTACGGCCACTGCTGCCCGGTGGCCCGCACTGCGCCACGGTCGTCACCAGCCGCAGCCGTCTCGACGGGCTGGTCGCCACCGACTGGGCCCGGCCGGTCGGGATCCAGGCGCTCGGCCACGAAGAGGGCACGGCGCTGCTCGGCGCGATGCTCGGCCCGGACCGGGTCGCCGAGGACCCGGCCGCCGCACGGGAACTGGTCGACCTGTGCGACGGTCTGCCGCTGGCGCTGCGGGCCGCGGCCGCCCAGCTGACCGCCCGGCCGCGCTGGCGGCTGGCCCGGCTGGCGGCGGCGCTGCGCGACGAACGGCGGCGGCTGGCGCTGCTGTCGGCGGAGGACACCGGCATCGCGGCGGCGCTGCGGATGTCCGTCGCCCGGCTGTCGGCGGACGATGCACGGCTGCTCAGCGCGCTGGCGACCAGCGCGGACGGGCACCTCAACGCATCGCTGGCGGCGGCGCTCGCCGGGTACGACCCGGAGCGCACCCAGGACGGTCTGGACCGGCTCACGGAGATGCATCTGGTGGACGAAGAGGCCACCGACGTCTACACGATCAGCGCGCTGACGCAGTTGTTCGCGCGGGACGAGCGCGGTGAAGGCGCAGGGAGCGGCGAGGAGGGCACCGGGGCAACGGACGGGAGCCAGGGGAGTGGTGGCCGCGACTGATGCATGGCCGGGCGCCCCGTGTGCGGGGCGTTAGGCGCACGTTAGCGATACGGCAGCGGCGGACGGCAACCTGGTGTCAGACCGAAGGACAGGTCGCACACCAGACCACAGGGCGTACCGCTGACACGGTGCGGACCGCCGACCGGGGGAGACCGGAAATGCTGCGCAGCCACACCCGCTCCGAACCCGCCGTCGAGTCCGGCGCCAGGACGGCCACCGGCGCCCCTCAGGGGTCCCGTACCGCCCGCCGCCGTACGCTGCGGATGGCCGCCGCGGCCGGACTGACCACCGTCGCGGCGCTCGGGCTGACCGCCTGCGGCGGCCAGGACAACCCCCTCCAGACCAGCGCCGCGAAGCCGTTCCACCCGGTGCTCCCGTCCCAGGACTCCGCGGCCCCGGCCGCGAAGGCCGAGAGCGCGGCGCAGGGCGGCACCCGGACCGACGGCGGCCGGACCGAAGACGCCCGGACGGAGCAGGTGTCAGCGGGACGTGGCGGCAGCGGAGCGGATGCGGGGACGAGGACCACCGGCGCGCGCACCGGCAACGCGGGCAAGTCCGGCAGCGCCCCCGTCATCCGGCACACCGCCTGCGACGCCGCGAAGATCCGCATCGTCGCCCAGCCGCTGACGCGGCCGGTCAACCATCTGCTGCTGAAGGCCACCAACACCTCGGGCGCCACCTGCGACCTCTACCTGGCCCCGTATCTGCGCTTCGACGAGGCGCAGGCCCCGCTCCCCGAGCTGCCGGCCAGCAGGCCGCAGGCCGTGGTCACCCTCGCCCCCGGCGAGTCCGGCTACGCCGGCGTGCTGACCTCGTCCGCCGACGGCTCCGGCCGGCACGGCCACACCGTCACCGCGCTGTCGGTCTGCCTCCCCGGCCGTGACGGCAAGGGCAGCATCGGCGGCTCGGCGGCGGTGGCGATCCCCGGCGGGTCGGCGTACATCGACGACAGCGCGTGGGTGACCTACTGGCAGTCGGACCCGAGCGAGGCAGCGGCCTGGTGAGCCGCGTCCGGTGATCCGGAATGCCGTCGGCTGACGGCTGGTGAACGGCCTCCTGGCAGACCGTCCCGCACCCGGTTCCGGCTGACGCAAGCGCGAACGAGGATCCTCCTGGACCAGGGCGCCCGCATCCCCCAGCGGGCGCCCTTTCGCATGCCCGGCGTCCCGTCAGGTCTCACACAGCGGCCCGTCCTGTCCCGCACTCCGCGCCTCTGCGCAGGTCAGCAGCCGGTCCGCACCCCTCACCACGGGCCGGCCGCGCCTCCCTGCGCCCCCTCTGACCTGCTAGGGCACCACTTCGACAGCGGGCACGACGCACCCGCCCCGGCACATCGACCGGCAATGGATATCGTGGCCGTGCCATGACAGACACACCTCGCTGACTGCAGCAACCCACTGGGGGACCCACCCATGACCGCACGCCGCTCCCGCAGCCGCTCCGCCGCGTACGCCGCGCTGGCCCTCGGACTGGCCGGTTCGCTCGCGCTGACCGGCTGCAACAGCCACTCCTCGAAGAAGTCGAAGAAGTCCTCGTCTTCGTCTTCGTCTTCCAAGAAGCGCAGGATCATCGGCGGGGGTGCGGCCGCGGCGGGCGCGGGCGTGGCGTCGCAGCGGGTCCCCGACTGCTACCCCAGCACGTACAAGGTCACGTTCTCCCAGCAGACCGGCCCGAAGAGCCATGTGGCGGTGAAGTTCAAGAACACCACCAGCCGTGACTGCAAGCTCTACAACGCACCGTTGCTGCGCTTCAACAACGCCAAGGCCCCGCTGCCCCTGCTGCAGGGCACGCCCGGCCACCTCGACGGCACCCGCATCACCGTGCCCGCCCACGGCTACGCCTACGCGGTCATCCCGACCGACACCGCAGCCGCCAAGGGCACCGAGCAGAAGTCGGTGACCATCGACTTCATGGGCGTCTCGGCGAGTTCTGTCACGCACGGTCCGGTCACCGTCAACTTCGCGGAGAAGCGGCTCCACATCTCCGTCGGCAAGAGCAAGATCACCAACTGGAGCTCGAGCATTCACGGGGCTCAGCTGGCGGGCGGCGTCGGGAACTGACCCGCCGCGGCGACCCGCCCCCAGGCCGCCCCGTCCCGGGCCCGGCCGGCGGGCCCGGGATCGCGCTCCTACTCGGCGTCCAGCCCGGCCAGGACGAGCCCCAGCCGGGTCACTCCGCCCTCGGTGATCTCGACCGGAACACCCCAGTCCTGCTGGTGCACATGGCAGGCGGGGTACTCGACGTCCGGGGCGTCGTCGCAGGACGCGGCCATCGCCGAGACATGCAGCACGCCCTCGGTCACGCCGTCCGCGAGCACCAGGTCCCGGGCGAGATCGGTGCCCGCGCCCGCCCCGTCGGCGAGCAGCTCCGGCGGCGTCGCGCTGACCAGCAGCCGCGTGGAGGGGCCGTAGCGGGTGTCGAGCTTCTGACCGGCGGGGGCCTGGAAGACGACATCCAGCCGCAGCGTGCCCGGGGCGACCGCGGTGGCCGCGCGCCGGGTGCGGTGCGCCACCGACTCGACGCGGATGGCCTCCTCGGGCAGCCGCAGCCGGGTCAGCCGGTGCCGCGCCGACTCCACCACCACGATGTCGTCGTCGACGAGCACCGCGGCCGACGGCTCGCGCAGATCCGTCGCCAGCGTCGTCACCTCGCCGCTCGCGGGGTCGAAGCGGCGCAGTGCGTGGTTGTAGGTGTCCGCGATCGCGACCGAGCCGTCGGGCAGGGCGGTCACGCCCAGTGGATGCTGCAACAGCGCCTGGCCGGCGGCGCCGTCACGGTGCCCGAAGTCGAAGAGGCCGGTGCCGACGGCCGTACGGATGACGTAGCCGTTGCGGGTGGCGCCCTCCCCGGCGCCCTCCCCGGCGCCCTCCCCGGCCGGCTCCACCCAGCGGACCGCGCTGGTCTCCGAGTCCGCGATCCACAGCCGGTCGCCGGCCGCCGCGAGCCCGGACGGCTGGGCGAACCACGCCTCGGCGGCCGGGCCGTCCACCAGGCCCTCGTTGGTCGTGCCGGCCGCCATCTCGACCGTGCCGGCGGCCGGGTCATAGGTCCACAGCTGGTGCACCCCGGCCATCGCGATCCACAGCCGGTCCTGCCACCAGGCGACGTCCCAGGGCGAGGAGAGATCCACCGCATGCGCGGGTCCGGAGGTCGGCGAGCCCTGCCACCACTGCTTGCCGGTGCCGGCCGCCGTCTCCAGCGCGCCGGTTTCCGGGTCGAAGACGCGGATGGCGTGGTTGACGGTGTCCGCGACGGCCACCCGGCCATCGGGCAGCAGTGCCAGGCCCTGCGGCTCGTTGAAGGAGTCCGGGGTCAGCCCGCGCTCGCCGGAGCCGATCCGGCGCAGCACCTGCTCGCCGTCCGCCGCCAGCTCCACCAGCTGATGCCGGGTGGTGTCCGAGACGAGGAAACTGCCCGCGGGCAACCGCACCGCCTTGCCGGGGAACCGCAGATCGGTGGCGACCGGCTCCGGCGGCACGTACGGGCCGTCGCCGCGCCGCAGCGTGCCCATCGCACCGTGCTCGGCCGCCAGCTCCTCGACGAGCTTCTCGATGGCGTGCGCATGGCCCTCACCGGCGTGCTGGGCGACGACATACCCCTCGGGGTCGATCACCACGAGCGTCGGCCAGGCCCGTACGGCGTACTGCTTCCACGTGGCCAGCTCGGGGTCGTCGAGGACCGGGTGCTCGACGCCGTAGCGCTCCACGGCGTCCACGACGGCCTGGTGCTCGGCCTCGTGCACAAATTTCGGGGAGTGCACACCGACGATCACGACCGTGTCGCGGTGCCGTTCCTCCAGCTCCCGCAGCTCGTCCAGGACATGCAGACAATTCACACAGCAAAACGTCCAGAAATCCAGGACGACAATGCGTCCTCGCAGGTCAGAAAGGGTGAGTTCCTTGTTGCCGGTATTCAGCCAGCCGCCCTTGCCGATCAGCTCGGGGGCGCGGACGCGTGCACGTGAAGCCATGTGCACATTCAACGTCACTCCGGTGCGCACGCATTCCACCGGTCCCCGGGGGAACACGTCAGCCATGCAGCATTCTCCCGGGGGGCCGCCCCCGCACTCGGGCAAGTACATGGTGCGTGACCGCATTTTCGGCATCGGCGACGACTACTGGATCGACGACGAGCACGGGCGGCACGCCTACCTGGTGGACGGGAAGGCACTGCGGCTGCGGGAGACCTTCGAGCTGAAGGACACCGAGCGTCGGGTGCTCATCACCCTCCGCAAGAAGATGCTCAGCCTGCGCGACACGATGACCATCGAGCGGGACGACCGGCCGCTGGCCACGATCAAGCGCAAGCGGCTCTCGCTGCTGCGCAACCACTACCGCGTCGCGCTGGTGGACGGCACCGAGCTGGATGTCAGCGGGAAGATCCTGGACCGGGAGTTCGCGATCGAGTACGAGGGCGAACTGCTCGCAGAGATCTCGCGGCGGTGGCTGACCGTGCGTGACACCTATGCGGTCAACGTCGTACGGGACGACGCGGATCCGCCGCTGCTGATCGCCATCGCGGTGTGTGTGATCCGGCTGGCCGAGCGGGAGCACGGGGACGACTGAGGAGCGGGCTTCCCCGCCGTTCGGCGCAGCCCTCTGCGGCCCGGAAACATCGGCCTACGATGGTGGCCCGAAAGCACTGCCGGGGTGCCCGTGCGCAGCGTAACTTAACTGCACAGACAGCAGCCCGCGTACGAACCGTCCGAGGGGTCCCGTGACCGTCCATCCCAGCCTTCAGTCCTCCATCGATGCCTGGACTCACTCCATAGAAGCGATAACCGAGCTGGTGACTCCGCTCGTCGAAGGCGAGTGGAACAGGGCGACGGACCTCCCAGGATGGTCCGTTCGCGATGTGGTCTCCCATGTCATCGGCCTGGAATGCGAAATGCTGGGCGACCCGCGGCCGATTCATACGCTGCCGCGCGATCTCTACCACGTACGGAGCGAATCGGCGCGACGTATGGAGGTACAGGTCGACGTCCGCCGGCACCACACCGCGCCGGAGATGCTCAGCGAGCTCGAATACACCGTCATCCGCCGCTCCCGGCAGCTGCGCAACGAGTCCCGCCAACCGGACGCCGTGGTGCGCAGCCCGCTTGGTGAGGACCGCTCGCTGGAGTACGTGCTGCGGCAGCGGGCGTTCGATGTCTGGGCGCATGAGCAGGACCTGCGCCGGGTGTTCGGCAAGCCCGGCAATCTCGACTCCCCCGGCGCATATGTGACGCGCGATCTGCTGGTGAAGGCGCTGCCCGGCGTGGTCGCCAAGAGGGCCCAGGCGCCCGCCGGTTCGGCGGTGGTATTCGACGTCAGCGGCCCGCTGGAATTCCTGCGCACGGTCCGCCTCGACGCCCAGGGCAATGCCACGATCGACGGCAGTGTCTCGCTCGGCCCCACCGTGACGCTCGCCCTGGACTGGGACACCTTCCACCGGCTGGCCTGCGGCCGGGTCCGCCCGGCGGCCGTGGCCGAGCAGATCAAGGTCGACGGTGATCATGAGCTGGCCCAGGCGATCCTGGACAACTTCGCCATCACGCCGTAGCGGCGGCGGGGCCTGGCGGTGTCCCGGCGGGCCGCCTCACCCGATGCTCTGACCGTCGGCCGGCCGGCACACGAGGAGTCGGCCCCGGAGCGAGCCGTTTCACGTGAAACAGCCCTGTCCGTTCCACGTGAAACGGACCCGGCCGCCGACCGCTCGCCCTCCGGTTCTCACGCCGGCACGTGGACCGCCTCGACACGGCTGACGACCAGCCGTTCGCGCTCGCGCCGTGCCGCGCGACGACGCAGCCGCAGGATCTGGGAAACCCCGGCCGCTTCCAGAACGAACATCGAGGTGAAGGCGATCCGGTAGTTGTCGCCGGTCGCGTCCAGCAGGAGACCGACGGCGAGCAGGGTCGTCATCGAGGCCGTGAAGCCGCCCATGTTGACGATGCCGGAGGCGGTGCCCTGACGCTCCGGCGGGTTGGCAGGCCGGGCGAAGTCGAAGCCGATCATCGAGGCGGGGCCGCAGGCACCCAGCACCGCACACAGCGCGATCAGCAGCCCCATCGGTGCATGAGCGGCCGGCCAGCACAGCACGACCGCCCACATCAGCGCCGTGGCGCCGACAGTGCCCAGTGCCAGCGGCGTACGGGCCGCGTGATGACGGGCAATGATCTGGCCGTAGACCAGGCCCACCGCCATGTTGGACAGCACCACAAGGGTCAGCAGTTCACCGGCGGTGCCACGGGACAGGCCCTGCGCCTGGACGAGGAACGGCAGGCCCCAGAGCAGCAGGAACACCATCGCGGGGAACTGGGTGGTGAAGTGCACCCACATGCCCAGCCGGGTGCCGGGCTCACGCCAGGCGTCCACGATCTGCCGGCGCACGAATCCGGCACCGGTGTGCTCGGCGGCAGCGGGCGGCGGCTCAAAGCCCTGGGGGTGGTCCTTGAGGAAGACCAGCAGCACGATCAGCACGACAATGCCGCCGGCGGCACTGGCGGCGAACGTCGGGGTCCAGCCGAAGGTGTGCAGGAAACGGGCGAGGACGAGCGTGGAGATCAGATTGCCCGCCATGCCCACCAGCGCGGCGATCTGCGCGATCATCGGGCCGCGGCGGGCCGGAAACCACCGGGAGCCCAGCCGGAGCACGCTGATGAAGGTCATCGCGTCCCCGCAGCCGAGCAGTGCCCGCGAGCCGAGCGCCATGGCGTACGACGACGAGAGCGCAAAGCCGAACTGGCCGACGGTGTAGAGCACCACGCCGAGGGTCAGCACCTTCTTGGCGCCGAGCCGGTCGACCATCAGACCGACGGGGATCTGCATCCCCGCGTACACCAGCAGCTGAAGGATCGAGAACGTCGACAGCGCCGAGGCGTTGATGTGGAAGCGCTCGGCGGCGTCCAGACCGGCCACACCGAGGCTGGTGCGGTAGGTGATCGCGACGAAGTAGACCGCAACGCCGATGCCCCAGACGGCGATCGCCTTACGGCCGCCGGGTGGATCGGCGGGCAGCAGCCGGGCGGAGCCGCCGCCTATGCCGGAGCTGCCGGCGCTGTCGGTACCACCGCTCATCGCACATCCCCCTGCGCGAGGTTACGGACCCAGCTGACGTGCCGGTGCACGGCGTCGGTCGCGGCGTCCGCATCCCCTGCCCGCAGGGCTTCGAGGATCTCCGCATGCTCGGTGATGTTCTTGGCGATCCGGTCCGGGCGGGCATGCATCACCGCGACGCCCATCCTCAACTGGCGGTCGCGCAGCTGCTCGTAGAGCCGGTCCAGGATCTGATTGCCGGCGCTGCGCACGATGGCGGCATGGAAGGCGCGGTCGGTGACGGAGACGGCGGCCAGATCACCCGATGCGGCCTGTTCCCGCATCGTCTCCAGCAACTCGGTCAGCTCGCCGATCAGCGCCCCGCTCACGGGCACCGCCTTGGCCGCGGCATGCTTCTCCACCAGCAGCCGGGTCTCGACGACATCGGCGATCTCCTGCGCGGAGACCGGCAGCACCAGCGCGCCCTTCTTCGGGTAAAGCTTGATCAGCCCCTCGACCTCCAGCCGCAGCAGCGCCTCACGGACCGGCGTCCGGGACACTCCCACGGCATCGGCCAGTTCACCTTCGGTGAGCAGCATCCCGCCCTCGTAGCGGCGGTCCAGGACGGCGTCCTTGATATGCGCATAGACCCGCTCGGCGGCGGGCGGCTGCTTGGCGGCGGGCTCTCTGGCAGGAGCGGTGGACGTGCTGGCGGAGGGCATGCACACAGGATAGATACAACAGGTATGCGTCCGGCAGCCTGGTCCACGATACGGACAACGGAGAGGGTATTTGTCCTGGTAGAAGGCGCTATCGGGGCCGCCGTCACGGCTGGCCGGCAGCCGGGCCGGCGGCGAGCCGTGCGCCGCCCGGCCGCACCGTCAGCCCGGCATCCGCCCCTGGGCGACCAGCCGGTTCACGACCTGCGCATGCGCCGGGGCACAGCGCTCCCGCGCCTCCCGGCGGTCGAACCAGGCGAACTCTGCGATCTCCCGGCCGGGGGCCGGTGCGATGTCCTGCGGCCCCCCGGTGAAGCAGGTCATATGGAGTCGGCGGCCGTTCTTGCCGTGGGCGACGTCATGGATGACAAACGCCTCCGACAGCTCCGCGGCGGGCACCACCAGGCCGAGTTCCTCGCCCAGTTCACGCGCCAGCGCCTCCCGCGCGGTCTCCCCCGGCTCGTACTTGCCGCCCGGGAGATAGAACGTGTCATTCCCCCGCGTCCGCACGCTCAGCAGCCGCCCGTCGCGCAGATGCAGCCAGCTCACCGACTTCAGCGGCGCGGCACGCTCCAGGGCGATCAGCGGATGGCCGGTCTCCCCGTCCGTCCGCCGCCCCCGCTCCGTGAAGCCCAGGTGCGCGAAGAACCGGCGCGCCCGGCCGTTGTCCCCGAAGACCTCCAGGGCCAGCGCCCCGTGCCGCGCCGCCGCATGCTCCAGCAACTCCCGCCCGGCGCCGCACCCTTGGGCCTCCGGTGCCACGAACAGGCCCCCGACCTCGGCCCCGGGACCGCCCCCGTTGCCCTCCCCGGGACCGCCGGGCAGCAGTCCCAGCAGCCCGATGACGATGCCCTCACGCTCGGCGACCCAGTTCTCCGCCTGGACGAGATACATCTCACGGAGGATCCGGGACCGTTCCCCCTCGCCCTCCCCGTCGATGAACGGGTGCGCCTGCCGCACGGCCCGGGACCACAGATCGGTGACAACGTCCTGGTCGGACGCCCGGTAACGCCGAATGATCATTTCGCTGCTCATTTCGCCGACCGTAAACAGCACCGCCGACTCCCGCAAACCCTTTCCGCGCCGGGCCCGGACTCTGCCGAAAGGGGGACCGCAGAGCGGCTTCGGGTCCGCCTCAGGTCGGACAGGAGTCCCTACCTGCCGCGTACGGATCGGCGCGGATTTCATGGGTGAATAGAGGAAGGGAGCCGGGGAGGCTCCCATATCCAAGGGGAGTTGACCATGCAGCCCAGGACGAACGCCGGCCGCCGTACGCGGAACACCGTCGTGCTGGCATTGATCGTCGCCGGCCTGTGGGCAGGTGTCGCACTGACCCGCGGCGCCGCGCACGCCGATGAATCCGGCCCGGTCGGGCCGGTGGCTCACTTCAGCCGCGCGGTGCAGCTCATCCGCGGCTGACCGGCACGGGTGCGCCGCGGCGTCCGCTACACCTTCCGCGGCTCACCCCGATACGTACCGAACGACCAGCGGTTGCCCTCGGGATCGCGGGCGCCGAAGCTCCGTGAACCGTAGTCGGTGTCGGTCAGCTCATCGGTGATCTCCGCACCGGCCGCTCTGGCCCGGCCACACAGCTCGTCGGGGCGGTCGGTGACGACATAGGCCCCGAAGGACCCCGGGTTCAGCCCGCAGCTGTCCTCGTCCGCGTCCTTGACGGAGCCGAGCATGATGCCGCCGCCTTCCGGCCAGGAGAGCTCGGCGTGCTCGACGCGCTCGCCTTCCCCGTGGACCACGGTCTCCTCGAAGCCGAACGCATCGACCAGGAAACGGATCAGCGCACGGGCGTCGTGGGCCCGCAGCGTCGGCCATACCTGCGGTGCGGGTGTGGTGTCGGACAGGTTCTCGGGCATGTTCACCGGACCTCCTGGGTCGGGTAGGCGCCCCCTGGCGGGCCGCTGACCTCAGCTTTCCTCGATGACCTCCCCGGGGGCTTGGACGTTTCGGAACTCCTCGGCGAGCCATTGGCTGGGCGGACAGCCGGCCAGCGAACGAAACTCCCGGGCGAGATGGGCCTGGTCGAAGTAGCCGCAGCGCACGGCCAGATCGGCCAGCAGCACCGGTGTGCCCGAACCGGCCGCGGCGCCGAGCAGCCGGCGTGCCCGGTCGAACCGGATGACCCGCGCGGCGGTCTTGGGCGTCAGACCGGTTTCCTGCCGGAAGCGGGCGGTCAGATGGCGGGGGCTCCAGCCGACGTCCGCGGCGAGCGCCGCCACCGGTGCGGCACCCCCTGACCGGGCCAGCAGCCGCCAGGCGCGGACGGCCTCGGGTGCCGGCCCCAGGCCGGAGCCGCGCGGTGCCCCGGACAGGCAGCTCAGCAGATAGGTGTCCAGCAGCGCGAACCGCTCCGGCCAGCTGCGAGCCGTCCGCAGCCGCTCACCGATGTCCGCGCCCGGCCGTCCGAGCACGGCGTCCGCGGGAAGGTCGAGATCCGCCAGTTCCCCGGCAGGCAGTCCCAGCAAGGCACGGGCGCCCAGCGGGTGCAGGCCGACCTGGATGCCGGACTGGCGGCCCTGGTGGGTGATCAATGCGAGGCGGGTGTGCAGGCCGCCGATGAGGGTGCCGTAGGTGCCGGGGGCCTGCCCGGGGTCCGGGTGGCCGGCCAGCGTGAGCGGCTCGTCGAGGGTGAAGATCAGGGTCAGCCGCGGCGAGGGGAGCCCACGGTGCCGCATCGGTGGGACCCCGGCCTGCCGGTATCCGGCGTACGAGCTGACGTACGGCCGGAGCGGGGGCGCGGGCGGCGCGAGCGGATGCTCGTCCACGGGGCCGGGGCGGTCCCGAGGCGGTGTTTCACGTGAAACACCGCTCCGCGCCGCCCGGCCCCGCATCCTGGCTCATCCCCAGGTGATCAGACGCTTGGGCCGTTCCAGCACGGCCGCGACATCCGCGAGCAGCTTGGAACCCAGCTCGCCGTCAATGAGCCGGTGGTCGAAGGACAACGCGAGGGTGGTGACCTGGCGCGCCTTCACCTTGCCCTTGTGGACCCACGGCTGAAGCTTGACCGCGCCGAAGGCAAGGATCGCCGACTCCCCCGGGTTGAGGATCGGCGTACCGGTGTCGACGCCGAAGACGCCTACATTGGTGACGGTGACCGTGCCGCTGCTCATCGCCGCCGGGGAGGTCTTGCCCTCGCGGGCGGTGGCCACCAGATCGCCCAGATCCGCGGCGAGTTGGGGGAGTGTCCTGACTCCGGCGTCCTTGATGTTCGGGACGATCAGCCCGCGCGGGGTGGCCGCCGCGATCCCGAGGTTGACGTAGTCCTTGTAGACGATCTCCTGACGCGCCTCGTCCCACGAGGCATTGACCTCCGGGTGGCGCTTGATGGCGACCAGGAAGGCCTTGGCGACGAGCAGCAGCGGGTTCACGCGCAGCCCCGCCATGTCCGGGTCCTGCTTGAGTTCCTGGACGAGCTTCATCGTGCGGGTCACATCGACGGTGACGAACTCCGTGACATGCGGCGCGGTGAAGGCACTGCTGACCATCGCCTGGGCGGTGGCCTTGCGTACGCCCTTGACCGGCACCCGCCGCTCGCGGGCGGCGGCGTCGACGATGCCGGGCTCGGCCGGGGCGGCGGTGACCGGCCCGGGGACCTCGGCCGGGGCGGCCGGGGACGGGGCCGCTGCCGGGGCGGCGGCCGCATGGACATCCTCGCGGGTGATGATGCCGTCGGGCCCGGTCGGGGCGATCGCTGCCAGGTCGATGCCGAGGTCCTTGGCGAGCTTGCGCACCGGCGGCTTGGCCAGCGGCCGGCCGGCGGACCCGGCACCCGCGCCGTTCGCGACCGGAGTCACGGGAGCGGCCGCGGCGGCGGGGAGCACCGGGGCAGGCGTCGGTACGGACGCGGCCCGCCCGTTCAGCTCCGCCTGGAGAGCGGCTCTCGCGGGCTCCGGCTGGGCCGGCACCCCGGCCCGGGGCTTGCGTGCCCGGCGCTTGGTCGAGGACGGCGCGGCGCCGTAGCCGACCAGCACCGCCTGCCGGCCCTGCGGCTCGGCATCCTCCTCGTCGGACGCGGCGGCCTCCTGCGGCGCCTGCTGCGCCGCCGGTGCCGCGGCGGGCCCGGCTCCGGGATCGGTGTCCACGGAGATGATGACGGTGCCGACATCGACGGTGACGCCCTCGCCGAAGTTCAGCTCATGCACCACTCCGTCGTAGGGAATGGGCAGTTCCACGGCGGCCTTGGCGGTCTCGACCTCACAGACGACCTGGCCGTCGGTGACGGTGTCGCCCACCTGGACGTACCACTTGAGGATCTCGGCCTCGGTGAGCCCCTCGCCCACGTCGGGCATCTTGAACTCGCGGAAGCGCTGGGCACGGGCGGTACTTGCAGTCATGGTTACGAACTCTCCTCAAACCCTCAGTACGCCAACGCACGGTCGACGGCGTCGAGCACCCGGTCCAGCCCCGGAAGGTACTCGTCCTCCAGACGGGAGGGCGGATACGGGGAGTGGAAACCGCCGACCCGCAGAACCGGGGCCTCCAGCTGGTAGAAGCACCGCTCGGTGATCCGGGCGGCGATCTCCGCCCCCGCGCCGAAGAAGACCGGGGCCTCGTGGACGACGACCAGCCGGCCGGTCTTCTGCACCGACGACTGCACGGTGTCGAAGTCGATCGGGGAGAGCGAGCGCAGGTCGACGACCTCGATCGACTTGCCCTCCTCGGCCGCGACATTGGCGACGTCCTGGCAGACCTTCACCATCGGGCCATAGGCGGCCAGCGTGAGGTCGGAGCCGGTACGGGCGATCCGGGCCTTGTGCAGCGGGTCGGGGATCGACTCGGTGTCCAGCCGCGACTTGTCGTGGTAGCGGCGCTTGGGCTCGAAGTAGATGACGGGGTCGTCACCCGCGATGGCCTGCTGGAGCATCCAGTAGGCGTCGGAGGAGTTCGAGGGAGAAACGATCTTGAGGCCCGCGACATGCGCGAACAGCGCCTCGGGGGACTCGGAGTGGTGCTCGACCGCACCGATGCCGCCCGCGTACGGGATGCGGATGACGACCGGCACCTTGACCTTGCCCAGCGCACGGGCGTGCATCTTCGCGAGCTGGGTGACGATCTGGTCGTAGGCGGGGAAGACGAAGCCGTCGAACTGGATCTCGACGACCGGGCGGTAGCCGCGCAGCGCCATACCGATCGCGGTGCCGACGATGCCGGACTCGGCGAGCGGGGTGTCGATCACCCGCTCCTCACCGAAGTCCTTCTGCAGGCCGTCCGTCACACGGAAGACGCCGCCGAGCTTGCCGACGTCCTCACCCATGACGAGGACCTTGGGGTCGGCCTCCATGGAGGCACGCAGCGACTCGTTGATCGCCTTGGCAATGGTGATCTTCTCGAAGACTGCCATGGTCAGTTCCCCTCCGCGACGGCATCGGCGTCGGCGAACGACGCCTGGTACGCGGCGAACTGCGCGCGCTCCTCATCGACGAGCGCATGCCCGTCGGCATAGACGTTCTCGAAGATCGCCATGGTGTCCGGGTCGGGCATGGCACGCACGGCATCGCGGACCCGCTTGCCCAGGGCCTCGCTCTCCTGGTCGATCGAGGCGAGATACGCCTCGTCGACCAGGCCCTCGGACTCCAGATATGTCCGCAGCCGCAGGATCGGGTCCTTGGCCTCCCAGGCCGCCCGCTCCTCGTCCGCCCGGTACTTCGTCGGGTCGTCGGAGGTGGTGTGCGCGCCCATGCGGTAGGTGAACGCCTCGACGAGCATCGGTCCCTGGCCGGTGCGCGCCCGCTCCAGCGCCGCCTTGGTCACCGCCAGACAGGCCAGTACGTCATTGCCGTCGACCCGTACACCGGGGAATCCGTAACCGCGGGCGCGCTGGTAGAGCGGCACCCGGGTCTGCTTCTCGGTGGGTTCGGAAATCGCCCATTGGTTGTTCTGGCAGAAGAACACGACCGGGGCGTTGTAGACCGCGGAGAAGGTGAAGGATTCCGCGACATCGCCCTGGCTGGAGGCGCCGTCACCGAAATAGGCGATGACCGCGGAATCCGCGCCGTCCTTCTGCACCCCCATCGCATAGCCGGTCGCATGCAGCGTCTGCGAACCGATGACGATGGTGTAGAGGTGGAAGTTGTTGGTGTTGGGGTCCCAGCCGCCGTGATTGACCCCGCGGAACATGCCCAGCAGGTTCGTCGGGTCGACGCCCCGGCACCATGCCACACCGTGCTCGCGGTAGGTCGGGAAGACATAGTCGTCGTCGCGCAGCGCGCGGCCGGAGCCGATCTGGGCGGCCTCCTGGCCCAGCAGCGAGGCCCACAGACCTAGCTCGCCCTGGCGCTGGAGGGTGGTCGCCTCGGCATCGAACTTCCGCGTCAGCACCATGTCGCGGTAGAGCCCGCGCAGCTCGTCGGCGGAAAGATCAATGGAGTAATCCGGGTGCTCGACCCGCTTCCCCTCGGGGGTCAGCAGCTGTACGAGCTGGTCCTGCTCCGCCTGCTCGGGCCGACCGGAGTTCCGGGTCTTGGCCGGGGACGCCTTCTTCGCCGACGTCGCCTTTTTGGCGGTGGTGCGCTTGCTGCTGCCGCGGGCGTTTTTCCGCTGCGCAGTGCCTTCCACGGTCACGTGCTGCTCCTCCGTCTGTCCGGCCCCCGGGGTCCGCCGGTGGCCGTATTGCGGCTCACCCGGTATCCGATACGGCGCACGGGGTGTGTGCGAACGCGGCCGGATCCGGGTGGAACAAAGCTCCCGGACAGTGGCCTGCTTCATTGCACGTTACCCATTGTCAAAGCCGAAGTGGAAACGGCGCTGACCTGCGATTTTGCTTGGATTTCCAAGTAAATCGCAATGGCTTGGAACAACTCCTGGTCACAGCGTTGCAGGCCGCCGGGACAACGGCACGTTATATCGGTGACCTGGAGCACGGGAAGGGTTGATGTGTGAGACTGGTGTGGTGCGCGAAGACGGAAAAATCACGGTATTCCTGCTCGATGACCACGAAGTTGTCCGGCGTGGCGTTCACGAAATGCTGTCGGTCGAGAACGACATCGAGGTGGTCGGCGAGGCGGGTACCGCCGCAGATGCCCTGGTCAGGATCCCGGCGGCGCGCCCCGACGTCGCGGTGCTCGACGTCCGGCTGCCCGATGGCAGCGGTGTCGAGGTCTGCCGCGAGATCCGTTCACAGGACGAGGACATCAAATGCCTGATGCTCACGTCGTTCGCGGATGACGAGGCCCTTTTCGATGCGATCATGGCCGGTGCGGCCGGATATGTCCTCAAGGCCATCCGGGGCAACGAACTGCTCTCCGCGGTACGCGATGTGGCGGCCGGGAAGTCTCTGCTCGATCCCGTGGCCACCGCCCGGGTGCTGGAGCGGCTGCGCGACGGCAACACCCCGAAGGGCGACGACCGGCTGGCGAGCCTCACCGAGCAGGAGCGCAGGATCCTCGATCTGATCGGTGAGGGACTGACCAATCGCGCCATCGGCGAGCGGCTCCATCTCGCCGAGAAAACGATCAAGAATTATGTCTCCAGCCTGCTGTCCAAGCTCGGCATGGAGCGCCGCTCCCAGGCCGCCGCGTATGTCGCGCGGAGGCAGGCGGAGCGGCACTGAAACCAAGGCCGGCCGGCAGGGGCCGGCAGCGTCCCGCCCGGCTCGTAGTGATTAGGGACTATCGCCCCGGTTCCTCGGGGCTGCCGGTCCCTACTTGCCGACCGGACCCGCCCGGCAAGGTGGTGACATGCCCACCGACAACTACCGTGCCATCGAGCTGCTGAGCCGCACGCCGTACGGGCGCGTCTCGGCAAGCCGGCGGGCGCTGCCCTTCACCACCGTCACCCGGCATCTCGTCCTGGACGGGCGGCTGATCCTGCGGCTGCACCGCGGCTACGGCTACCACCAGGCGCTGGACGGCAGCGTGGTCGCCTACGAGGCGGACAACGTCAACAGCGGTGCGCACGACACATGGTCGGTGCAGTTCACCGGCACCGCCCGGGTCGTCGAGCCGACCCCCGCCGAGCGGGAGCTCTTCGGCCGCACCCCCCTGCTGGCCGACGGTGCCCCCTTCGACCCGGTCTTCTTGCGCATCGAGCCGGAGTTCGTGACCCTGCACCACCTCACCGATGTGCCGGTCTTCCGCTATGCGCACTCTGCGTAATTCTTTCCGGTACACCCACTCCGACGGGCGCAGTTGATCTAACATCTGGCGCGTGCTGCGCTCATCTGTAGTCCGGACGGCGGCGACGCCCGACAAAGACACCCTCGGATCGCTCCTCCGCCACTACACCGGCGCCGGCGCGCCGCTGTCCTGCGAACCCGTCGCCGAGGGCCTGCTCAACCACGGCTACTTCCTCGCCACCACCCGCGGCCGCTACTTCCTCAAACACCACCTCGACGGCGACCACGCGGCCCTCACCCGCCAGCACCGCGCCACCCGCCGGCTCGCCGCGCTCGGCCTGCCGGCCGCCCCGCCCGTCGCCGACGCGGACGGCCGGACCGTCACCGTCCTCGACGGCCGCTGCTACGCCCTGCACCCGTGGGTCGAAGGCCACCATCTGGACGGCGCCGCGCTGAGCCGCGGCCAGTCCTGGCAGCTCGGCGCCCTGCTCGGGCTGGTTCACACGGCCCTGGAGCAGGTCATGGCCGATGAGCCGCCTCCGCCCCGGCTCCCCTGCGCGGACGCCGGCGCCGACCCCGAGCGGACCTTCGAGATGATCGACGAGCTGCTGGCGCTGGCCCGCGGCGCCCGGCCGCGCACCAGCTTCGACGAACTGGCCGAACACCGCCTCCTGGAGCGCCGGGCCCTGCTGGCGCAGCAGGCGCACCATCGCCCGGCCCCCGGCGCGGAACCCCCGGCGGGTTGGGTACACGGCGACTTCCACCCGCTGAATGTGCTCTACCGCGACGCGGAACCGACGGCGATCGTCGACTGGGACCGGCTGGGCGTCCAGCCTCGCGCCGAGGAGGCGGTACGCGCCGCAGCGATCTTCTTCGTCCGCCCCTGCGGCACGCTGGACCTGGCGAAGGTGGCGGCGTACGCGGATGCCTACCGCAGCACCTGCGGAGCCGGCGCCGATGAGCTCGCAGCGGCCGTCCACCGGGTGTGGTGGGAGCGGCTGAACGACTTCTGGATGCTCACCTGGCGCTACCAGCTGGGCGACCGCCGCACCGATCCGCAGTTCCCGGCGGCGGCCGCACTGGCCGTGTGGTGGACCCGCGAGTACCGCGCCGTACGGAACGCGTTCACCCGCTGACCCGCTGAACCGGGCGGAGCGCCGGTCAGCCGGTGGTACCGAGCGTGGTCCCGGTGTTCGTGCCGCTGCCGGTGGTGGCCCCGCCGTCCGCACCGGTGGTCGTCCCGCCGTTGGCGGCGCCACCGTTCGCGGCGCCACCGTTCGCGGCACCCCCGTCAGCGGTGCCGGTCGAAGGGCCCCCGTCGGACGTCCCGGCGCTGGAGTCGGTGGGCGGCTGGGACGACGGCGGCTCGGACGACGGCAGCGGCGAGCTGGGCGGCTGGGACGTCTTCGGCGTGCTGGGCTGCGCGCTCGGCTGGTCGCTGTACGTGTTGTCGCCACCGCCCGTGCTACCGGGATCGGTCTGCGGGACGGTCGGTTCCTCCGACGGCGGCTCGCTCGGCTTGTCGTCCTTCGTCGGCTTCGGCGACTGCGACACGGGGGTGTCGTGCTTCTTGCCCTGGCCGCCGGTGTTCTGCAGCGCGAAGGCCACACCCACGGCGATGGCGATCACCGCGAGCGCCGCGATCAGCCAGGCCTTGCCGCGGCCGCCCTTGGCCGGCCGGGGGCCGCCGTCGAAACCGCCGTCGTCGTCCCGCCTCCCGGGCGTCAGAATCGGCTGCGCCGTGGTGTGACCGGCGTCGTGGTACGGCAGCGCGGTGGTGGCCGCGGTGCCCATGGACGGGCCGAGACCGCCCTCGTGCAGGGCGACCGGGCCGGTGTTCCAGGTGCCGGTGTGGCCACCCTGCTCGTGCAGCATCTGCAGCGAGTACTGAACCAGGCCGCGCATCTCCTCGGCGGACTGGAACCGGTCGTCGGGGTCCTTGGCCAGCGACCGCATGACCAGGCCGTCCAGCTCCGGCGGCACGTTCGCGACCTCGGACGGCGTCACCGGCATGTCCTGGACGTGCTGGTAGACGACCGACAGCGGGGTCTCGCCGGTGAACGGCGGCCGCAGCGTGAGGAGTTCGTAGAGCAGACAGCCGGTGGCGTAGAGGTCGGAGCGGGTGTCGACGGTCTTGCCGAGCGCCTGCTCCGGGGAGAGGTACTGGGGGGTGCCCATGACCATGCCGGTCTGGGTCATGGTGGACGCGGCGCCGTGCAGGGCGCGGGCGATACCGAAGTCCATGACCTTGACGGCGCCGCTGTTCGTGATGATCACGTTCGCGGGCTTGATGTCACGGTGCACGATGCCGTGCTGATGGCTGTAGGCGAGCGCCTCCAGCACACCGGAGACGATGATCAGCGCCTGGTCCGGCGGCGGGGCATCGGCGTTGAGCAGCAGATCGCGGATGGTGTGGCCCTCGACCAGCTCCATCACGATGTACGGCACGGTGTTGCCGCCGACCAGGTCCTCGCCGGAGTCGTAGACCGCGACCACCGCGTGGTGGTTCAGCCCGGCCACGGACTGTGCCTCCCGCGTGAAGCGGGCCTTGGAGACCGGGTCCTCGGCGAGGTCGGCACGCAGCAGCTTCACGGCGACGGTCCGGCCAAGACGTACGTCCTCGGCCGCGAACACCTCCGCCATTCCACCGCGGCCGAGCCGTCGCGTGAGCCGGTAGCGGCCATCGCCGACCAGCCCGCCGTTGCCCCACATCTCCGGTGCATCGGGGATATTGGAGCCGGTGGCGTCAGGATCGGACGGGCCCTGGGGGCTCTGCGTCGGTGCCATCGGTCCTCGCCGTCGAATCAATCCGCATGAGAGCGGTAAGGTCATCGGTCTTCGCTAGAGCACGCTACAGGCTCCGCGGCACCCGCCGGTCCGTCGTGGACCGGCCATCAAACCTGCCGGAAGCCAAACGTCGCAAGTTCACCAGGGGTAATCGGGCGCGTAAAAGTCGCATGGCCGTGACGGGATCTTGCACATCTGGTCACGGAACGGGCACACAGCTTGACGTGTCCGAGGCCTGGGGCAGACTTGGCTGCGGAATTCCAGATGTTGATAGCTCTACGTGGGTAGTGCGCCTAGGGGGAAGCGGAACGATGAGCCAGGACGGCGCTCAGGGCCAACACGAGGGCCGTTCGGTCGGCGGAGGACGTTACCAGCTTCGTGATCTTCTGGGCGCCGGCGGGATGGCCTCCGTGCACCTCGCCTATGACAGCGTGCTGGATCGCGAGGTCGCAATCAAGACCCTGCACACCGAGCTCGGCCGCGAGCAGGCCTTCCGTGAGCGCTTCCGCCGCGAGGCCCAGTCCGTGGCGAAACTCACCCACACCAACATCGTCTCGGTCTACGACTCCGGTGAGGACGAGCTCGACGGCGGCATGGTGCCGTACATCGTCATGGAGTACGTCGCGGGTCAGCCGCTGCGCTCCGATCTGGACAACGACATCGCGCAACTTGGCGCGATGCCGACGGAAAAAGCCCTGAAGATCACGGCCGATGTGCTCGCCGCGCTCGAGGTCAGCCATGAGATGGGCCTGGTCCACCGGGACATCAAGCCCGGGAACGTCATGCTGAACAAGCGTGGCGTCGTCAAGGTCATGGACTTCGGCATCGCCCGCGCCATGCAGTCCGGCGTGACGTCCATGACGCAGACCGGCATGGTCGTCGGCACTCCGCAGTATCTGTCGCCCGAGCAGGCCCTGGGCCGCGGTGTGGACGCCCGCTCCGACCTCTACTCCGTCGGCATCATGCTCTTCGAGCTGCTGACCGGCCATTTGCCGTTCGATGCGGACTCCCCGCTCGCCATCGCCTACGCCCATGTCCAGGAAGAGCCCCCGGTCCCGTCGAGCATCAACAGCTCGCTGCCGCCGGCCGTGGACGCGCTGGTGACCCGTGCACTGAAGAAGAATCCCAACGAACGGTTCCCCACCTCCGAGGCGATGCGGGACGAGTGCCTGCGAATCGTCGGGTCCGGGCAGTCCGGTGCGACGCCGCTGATCATCGGCGAGGGCCCGCGGGCGCGCACCAGCGGCGCGTCGGTCTCCTCCGCGGTGTTCCCCACCGCCTCCGGCAGCCTGCAGACCCCTGCCCCGCCGAGTGTGCAGCAGCCGTATCAGCCGACGCAGGCGGCCGGGTTCGGTCCTTCGACGCCCCCGCCGCCGAACAACCCCTACCCGACGCCCCTGCCGGGTCCGGTGCCGGGCCCCGTCCCGGGACCGGTGCCGTTCAACGCGGGTGGCTACCAGCCCCCGCCGGCGTACAACCCGCCGCCGGTGACGGCCCCGATGCCGACGGGCGGCAGGCCCGGCGGACGGAAGAACAACTCCGCGGTGATCGTCGTCTCGGCGATAGTCGGCGTGATCGTGGTCACCGCGATCGCGATCGGCATCGGTCTGAGCGCCGGCTCCAGCGACGACAACGGTGGTGATGTCAGTCCGACATCGGCGTTCTCCGACACCTCGTCGCCCACCGAGAGCATCCGGCCCGAGGACAAGACGGCGACGATCCTGGCGTCCGAGTGCACCAACCCGAGCAAGAGCTACAGCGAGAAGGGCAAGATCCTCGTCCCTTCGTTCCGCTTCAAGAATCTGGACTCGGTGAAGAAGTGCATCGAGGCCGCGGGCTGGAAGTACAAGATCGTCGGGAAGGAGGACAGCGCGATCTGGGGCAAGAACACGGTCACGAATCAGACCCCGGCGGCCATCACCTGGTGGCTCCCGAGCCAGAACGACCCCATCGAGCTGACCATCTCGACCGGTCGTAGCGGCTGACGGCAGACGGCCCACGGGTCTCCCGTGGACAGCGCAGGGGCCGGCACGCGCCATGCGTGCCGGCCCCTGCTGCCGTTATCCGCTTCTTCTGCCGTTATCCGCTTCCGTCTGTTCCGCGCGCGATGCGCCTGCTCGACCGTGAAGATCCCGGGACAGCGTTAGAGGTACGGACCCGAGCGGGCGCCGCCCTGGCCGGGCTTGCCCTCCTCGGCGTCCATCGGAACGGCGCCGGGCGGCAGCGCGCGGCGCATCGACTCCAGCTGGGCACGGGCGGCCATCTGCTGGGCGAACAATGCGGTCTGAATGCCGTGGAAGAGGCCCTCCAGCCAGCCCACCAGCTGCGCCTGGGCGATCCGCAGCTCCGCCTCCGTCGGCACCGACTCATCGGTGAACGGCAGCGACAGCCGCTCCAGCTCCTCGACCAGCTCGGGCGCCAGCCCGTCCTCCAGCTCCTTGACCGAGCTGGCGTGGATCTCCTTGAGCCGGACCCGGCTCGCCTCGTCCAGAGGAGCGGACTTCACCTCCTCCAGCAACTGCTTGATCATGCTGCCGATGCGCATGACCTTCGCAGGCTGTTCGACCATGTCTGTCACGGGGGTCTCACGGGACTCGTGGCCTTCGTCCCCGCCACCGCCGAGCGCCATGCCGTCCGGGCCGACAACCAGGACGTGCGGATTCTCCTGCGACCGTTCATTCATCGGCATATCCATGCCGCCATTCTCTCGTACGAGGGGTCTTGGAAGGTGGTGCCCCTGAGAGAAGGTGGTCCACCCTTCTGGGCAGACTCGGCTGCCGTGGTTTCACGTGAAACAACGGATTCCCACCGTTTCACGTGAAACCACCGAAATCAGCTCCGGCGCATCCGAAGGGCGAAGAAGGCCAGGCCCAGTCCCGTCAGCGCGAGGCCGGCGCCCATCGGAAGGACCCGCTCGACCGGTGCGCCCGGGGCTTCCATGGCGTACGGACTCGCCGTTGCGGCCGGTTCGCCATCCGCGTTCTCCGTGACGGAGCGCGCCTCCTTCTCCGGGGCGGCAGGGGTCGGGAGCGGGGGCAACGCCTCGTAGGAGCGCTGGGTGAACCGGTCCGCGACATTGAAGCGGTGCGAGGGGGACGGCCGTGCCGGGTTCCCCTCTGTCCGGGGTGCGGACGCCGCGGGCTTGTGGCGCTTCGGCGACGGGGCGCGCCGGCCAGGCCGGGGGTGCGCACGGTCGGCGTCGGGCGAGCCGGCCGAGGCGGACGACCCCTCGTTCCCCGGGCCCGGGAAGTACGCGCCGTCGTCGGCTCCGGGGAAGGGGAACGGCGGAGCATCCGGTCCGAGGTAGGCAGGGCCGAACGGGTGATGCGGGCGGTGGTGCCATCGTCCGTACCCACGAAACCCACCGAAGTGGTGGTGCGGAGGCCGATGCGGGAATCCCGGAAAGGCGTCCGGCATACCGGGGAAACGGGGCGGCAGGTCCGGGAAGCGTGCCGGGGCCCCCGGATGGCCGGGGTGACCAGGGTGGCCCCGGTCCACCCCGACTCCTTGCCCGTCGCCGGGGCGAGGGTCGGCCACAGAGTCGTCGGCCGCGTAGCCGCCGAGCCCGTAGTCGTCGGCGGCCCCGGCTTCCTCCTGCGCATAGTCGTCGGGTTCGTCGCCCGGACGGACGAGTTGCGGGGGGCGGTCGACCGGTGTGGCCCGCCGGCCCGCAGCCGCCGCTGAGGTGGCTCCTATCGGAACGGGCAGGACGACGGCGGCCACCAACAAGCCGGTAGCAATGCGCGAACGGAAACCTGGAGCGACCACAGTGCCCCTCCCGTGCCGAGCCGTCGAGTGACCTCCCCAGCGTCACATGTGATGAGATTCACGGCATCTCGGACATATCGTCCGGGTTGTTCGACGGGAACGCGGGAGGGGCGAGCGCGGGAGGCGCGGGTTACGGAGCGGGCGGCCGGGTGGGCGGGCGGGCGGCTCAGACCGTCAGCACGACCTTGCCGACATGGGCACTTGCCTCCACGATGCGATGTGCCTCGGCAGCCTCGGCCATCGGGAGCGTACGGTCCACGATCGGCCGCACCTGACCGTTGCTGATCAGTGGCCAGACGTGCTCCCGTACAGCGGCGACGATGGCCGCCTTCTCGTTCAGCGGGCGGGCGCGCAGCCCGGCGCCGGTGATCGCGGCGCGCTTGGCCATCAGGGCGGCGAGATTCAGCTCGGCCTTCACCCCGCCCTGCAGCCCGATGATCGTCAGCCGTCCGCTGACCGCGAGTGCCTTGATGTTCCGCTGCAGATATTTCGCGCCGATGATGTCGAGGATGACGTCCGCGCCCTTGCCGTCGGTGCCCTTGCGGATCTCCTGGACGAAGTCCTGCTCGCGGTAGTCGATGAGGATATCCGCGCCCAGCTCGGCACAGCGGGCCAGCTTCTCGGGACCGCCCGCGGTGACCGCGACCCGTGCGCCGACCGCCTTGGCGAGCTGGATCGCCATGGTGCCGATGCCGCTGGCACCGCCGTGGACCAGCAGCGTCTCACCGGGCCGCAGGTGCGCGATCATGAAGACGTTCGACCAGACCGTGCAGGTCACCTCGGGCAGCGCGGCGGCCGGGACCAGGTTCATGCCGTCCGGCACCGGCAGGAGCTGCCCGGCCGGGACGGCGGCCTTCTCCGCGTATCCGCCGCCCGCCAGCAGCGCGCACACCTCGTCGCCGACGGCCCAGCCGTGTATGCCGGGTCCGAGCCCGATGATCCGCCCCGAGCACTCCAGCCCCGGATACAGCGAGGACCCGGGCGGCGGGTCGTAGAAGCCCTGGCGCTGGAGCAGGTCGGCGCGGTTCACGGCGCTGGCCACGACCTCGATCAGGACCTCGCCCTCGGCGGGCTTCGGGTCGGGCACTTCCGCCCAGACAAGTGCTTCGGGGCCACCGGGCTCGGGGATAGTGATCGCTCGCATGGGCGCGAGGCTACTCGCCGTCCGCGCACGGGGCGACGGTGCGGGGGCCGACGACTGCCGCCGGGTCGCCCACCGGCCCCCGTATGAAGTGCGGTCATTCGTCCGGCCGGTGGGTCAGGGCGACGCCGCGGGGAAAAGGGGGGAAAGCGGCGGCCCGGCGGAGTACGGGCGCACCGCTGCGGGCGGAGCCCGCCCGGACCACAGCGGCCGGCGGAGCTTGCCCGGTGGCGGGGCGGCGCTTCGGACACGGCGTCTTGTCGCTCCGGTACGACTTGCCACTCCACCGGGTGAGGACCGCGGCATTGCCCCACGCCGGCCCCGCTGCCGGCGATATCAACGCTCCATGCTCAAGACGTCGGCCCGCCCCGCCGCTCGGCGCGCACGGGGCGTAAGGGTGCCTGAATCCCGGACCATGGGAGGCATGCCCCTTGGACAGCCCGTCGCAGCTCGCTCCGTTCCGGGAGCGTCGGCCGGATGAGTGACGAGCAGCAACCGCGCCGCACGCCCGGCAGATTCTCGATCCTCCGCTCCCTCTGGTCCCGCACCCGGACCGAGGCCAAGGACGACGCCGAGGCCGGCCGCTCCATCGTGATGCCCGCCCAGGGCATGGCACCGCCGCTCCAACAGGTCCTGCGGCGGCTGGTCATGGCGCTCGGCGTGCTGGCCGTCACGACGCTGCTCGTCTGGTTCGACCGCGACGGATACCGCGACAGCGCCCACCCGCACGTCGATTTCCTCGGGGCCGCCTACTACGCGACCGTCACCCTCTCGACCACCGGCTACGGCGACATCACTCCGGTCAGCGACAGCGCACGGCTGATCAACATCCTGGTCATCACGCCGCTGCGCGTACTGTTCCTGATCATCTTGGTCGGCACCACGCTCGAAGTCCTCACCGCGCGCACCCGGCACCAAGTACGTATTCATCGCTGGAGGTCCCGTATGCGAGATCACGTCGTCGTCATCGGCTACGGGACGAAGGGCCGCCACACCCTCAAGACCCTGATCGGCCAGGGCGTCTCCAAAGAGAACATCGTCGTGGTCGACCCGCAGAAGACCGCCGTGGACGCCGCCGGCAGCGACGGCTTCGTGGCCGTCCACGGGGACGCGACCCGCTCCGACACCCTGGCCAGAGCCGAGTTGCCGCGTGCCGCGCGAGTGGTCGTGGCGACCCAGCGGGACGACACCGCCGCCCTGGTCACCCTGACGGCACGCCAGCTCAACAAGCACGCGTCCATCGTGGTGGCGGTCCGGGAGGACGAGAACGTACCGCTGTTGAAGCAGAGCGGCGCCAACATGGTGATCACGAGTTCCAGCGCGGCGGGGCGGCTGCTCGGGATGTCCATGGCCAGCCCGAACGTCGGCACCATCCTGGAGGATCTGCTGACATACGGGAGCGGTCTGGATCTCGACGAGCGGCCGGTGACCAGGAGCGAAGCCGGTCGCTCGCCCCGCGAACTCGATGATCTGGTGGTGGCGGTGGTACGCGGGCACCGTGTGCTGAACTACACCGACCCGCAGGCCGCAACGCTCGAACTCACCGACCGGGTGATCACGATCAGGCAGGCACTGCCGAGCAGTTGAGGGGGCGGCTGCCGGCCGGCGCCGGTCTCGGTGGGGTGCTACGCGCCCCCGGGGGCGGTCCGGCCCGTCGCTGAGCCCGGCGGCCAACCCGGCGACGAGCCCGGCGACCAGCCCGCTGACCAGGGAAGTTCCAGTAGTTCGAGCTCGGCGCCGCGCTCCGCGCCGCCGGGTGGGACAACGGCCAGCGCATCGGCGGCGGCGATCCCCCGGAGCATGGCGGGGCCGTGGAAGCGCAGCGGCGCCGCCATCAGACCGTGTCGTGCGTCATCGAGGTAGGCGACCGGAACGAGCCGGGTGTCCTGCGGATGCCCGTGGACGGGGGCGGCCAGCGGCGTGCGGTACGGCGCGGCAGGAGGACGGGCGGCGAGCGCACGGAGCAGCGGTTCGGCGAGGGTGAGCAGGCCGGCGACAGCGGCGAGGGGGTTGCCGGGCAGGCCGACGAGATGCCGGTGCGGGGCCAGGCGGGCGAGCAGCATGGGGTGCCCGGGGCGTACCGCAACGCCGTCCACCAGCACCTCGGCACCCAGCCGCCGCAGGGTGGGGTGCACATGGTCGACGGGGCCCGACGCCGTGCCGCCCGTAGTGATCACCACGTCGGCGGTGGACTCCGCGACGGCGGCGTACAGGGTGTCGGCATCGTCGGCGAGATGGCGCGGCGCGGCCGCCTCGACGCCCAGCGCATGCAGCCAGGGCGCGAGCATCGGGCCGAGTGCATCCCGTATCCGGCCGTCCCGCGGCAGACCGGCGTTCAGCAACTCATCGCCCAGGACGAGAACTTCGGCGCGCGGCCGGGGGTAGGCGGTCAACTCGTCATAGCCGGCCGCGGCGGCCAGTCCGAGAACGGCAGGGGTCACCAGGGCGCCGACGGGCAGCAGTTGGTCGCCGCGCCGGCACTCCTGCCCCCGCGGACGGATGTCCTGGCCGGGCGGCGCGGGCTGCGGTGCGTAAAGCCGCCGTGCGCCGTCACTCAGGTCCCGTACCTCGCCGTGCTCGCTGCGCAGCACGGCGGTGGCGCCGGGCGGGACGCGCGCGCCGGTGGCGATCGCGATCGCATGACCGTCGTGGAGCGTCTCGGTGGAGGCCTGACCGGCGAGGATGCCGGGAGGCGGCCCGGCCTCGGAGGCACCCGCGGGGTGGTCGATGTGCCAGGGGCCGGGGCCGGACACCGCCCAGCCGTCCATCGCCGAGGTGTCGAACGACGGCAGATCGGTGAGCGCGTTCAGCGGCGCGGCGAGCGTACGGCCGAGCGCATCGCCGAGGGCCGAGGTCTCGGCCGCGGGCGGGCCGGGTACGGCGCGCTCGGCGATGTCCCGGGCGGTGTGCCAGGGAAGAGCGGCCGGGGTGGAGCGGGCGCCGGGGGCGGTGGGAGCCGAGGGGTCTTCGGTGCCGGAGGAATGAGGCGAGTGGGAGGAGTGGGCGGAGTGGGAGGGACCCGAGGAGTGGGAGGGACCCGAGGAGTGGGAGGGACCCGAGGAGTGGGAGGGACCCGAGGAGTGGGAGGGACCCGAGGAGTGGGAGGGACCAGAAGATCTGGGGTTCCTGGAGAGGCGGGAGGGGCTGTTCCCGGAAGCGGCGGGGTCGTCGAGGGAGAAGGGATCGTCCGGCGTATAGGGGACGTCGCCGCCTCCGGTGGGGCAGGAGCCGGTTGCCGCGGTCTTGCGAGTGGCGTACGGCACCCGCACGGTCGCCGGCTCGGCCCCCGCCTGGGCTTGGGCCTGGGCCTGGGGCCGTACGCGCAGCGGAGCCGCCGCGTTGGCCAGCGCGAGTGCCACGTCGAACGGGTCGTCGCGCTCCTCGCCCGCCGTATCTCGCCGCGCCTGGCCCGCCGTGCCACGGGGCTCCCCGCCGGACTCGCCGTCGGACTCACCGTCGAAATAGCCGTGGAAAATGCTGTGGAAAATGTCGTCGGTCATTCTGCGGGCTTCGTTCCAGCGCCCGTGGCACCGCCGGCATCCGCGGCGTCCTCGGCCCCCGTGGCCCCCTCGGCCCCCGTGGCCCCCTCGGCCTCCGCGGCCTCCGCGGCCCAGCGGTGGGCCAGCGCGGTGGCCCGGTCGGTCAGCTCCTGCACGTCCCGGCCCTGCCGACCCGCCGCGTATCCGATCAGGAAGGTCGTCAGCGGTGCGGCCGGCCGGGCCACACCGTGCGCCGCGTCGCGCGCGAGATCGAGAAGCGCCGCCGTATCGACATCGAGCTCGATGCCCAGTTCGGCCTTGACTGCAGTGATCCATTCGTCCAACACGTTCCCATGCTCCCTGATGCGGGCGCGTGCCGCGCTGAGGTCTTCCCAGGTGTCGCAGTCAAAGGATGCCGTGGTCGTGGCGTCCGGTACCCGTTCGAGCAGCAACCCGGTCATCAGCGCACGCAGCGGCAGCCCGCCCAGAGTGCCGTGTTCGGCCCGCACTCGCGCCAGCTCACGGCGCAGCGGTCCGGCCCGATAGGCGGCCACCAGCGGCTGGTCCCGTCCCGAGGCGTCCTGGAGGATCGCTCCGTCGCAGCGGACGGAAGCGTCAACGGGCGCAAATGCCTCACGACATGCGGAAGCGCCGTGGGGCACGGGAGCGTCATGAGGCACGGAAGCATCGTGGGGCTCGGGAGCACCGTAGGGCTCGGGAGCGTCGTGGGTCCCGGAACCCACGCCCGGCCCGGCCGTGCCGGTCGTTCGCGTCGCCGTCGCCGTCGCCGTCGCGAGGAGGCTCCGTACGGTCGCGGCGGTCAGGAAGGGGAGATCGGCGGACAGCACGAGCACGGTCGGGGCGGTGGTGTGCCGCAGGCCGGCGTCCAGCGCGGCGAGCGGGCCGCCGCCGGGCGGGTCCTCAAGGGCGCGGATGACGGCGCGGGTGGTCGGGCGACGAGGGCCGACCACGACGGTGGTCGCCGCATCGGGGCAGGCGGCGAGCACCCGGTCCAAGAGGGGACGGCCGCCGACGGACAGGGCGGGTTTGTCCGCCCCGCCGAGCCGCCGCGCCGCGCCCCCGGCCAGCACGATGGTGTCGTAGTCGGTGAGGTCGTCCACCCCTTGAGTATCGCCGGGGACAACGGCATCACACCGGAGCCGAAGCTGCGGAAGATGTCAGTTCCGCCACAACGGACGCCAGGGCCGGCCACGGCCGGGCAGCGCTCTGCCCCCACTCGTGGCAGCTGCCACCGGCCGCCACGGTGCCGTCGGCCACCCCAATGTGGCGACCACCGTCCTCCTCGGCCACCCCGATGCGGCGACCACTGTCCTCCTCGGTCCCCCGTCCCCCGGTGTCATCGGCCTTCCGACGTCACAGTGCCCGCAGCAACACCGCGGGCTGTTCCACACAGTCGGCCACGAAGCGCAGGAAGCCTCCGGCGGTGCCGCCGTCGCACACCCGGTGATCGAAGGTCAGCGAGAGCTGGACGACCTGGCGGACGGCCAACTCGCCCTCGTGCACCCAGGGTTTGGCGGCTATCCGGCCGACGCCGAGCATCGCCGCCTCGGGGTGGTTGATGATCGGCGTGGAGCCGTCGACACCGAAGACGCCGTAGTTGTTGAGGGTGAAGGTGCCGTGTGTCAGCTCGGCCAGGGTGAGCCCGCCGGCCCTGGCGGTTTCGGTGAGCCGGGTGATCTCGGCCGACAGCGTCTCGACCGTACGGGCATGAGCGTCCCGTACGACCGGCACCACCAGGCCGCGGTCGGTCTGCGCCGCAAAGCCCAGATGGACGGCGGACAGCCGGACGATCTCCTGGGCCTTGGTGTCGACGGTGGCGTTGAGCTCGGGGAACCGTGCGAGTGCGGCCGTGGTGATCCGGGCCAGCAGCGCAAGCAGCGACACCTTGGGAGCGCCCGGCGCATTCATCGCCCTACGGGTGGCGAGGAGTTCGGTGGCATCGGCCTCCACCCAGCATGTCGCCTCCGGGATTTCCCGACGGCTACGGCTGAACTTCTCGGCGGCCGCACCGAGCATCCCCCTCAGCGGGATCCGCTCCTCACCCGCCGTGGCACCGGCTCCCTTGGCCGGCACGGCTCCGGCGGCGGTTGCGGCCCCCACCACGCCCGTCGCACCGGCACCGGTCATCCTGTCGGCACCGCTCATCCCGTTGGCACTGCTCATCCCCTTGGCACCAACCGCGGCGATCGTGGCGACCGCCCCGGCAGCCCCCACCGTCTCCCCTTCCCGTAGCGCCCGGATCGCGCACTCGACGTCCGTACGGAGAATCAGCCCGTCGCGCCCGGATCCCGTCACCTCCCGTAGATCCAGGCCGTTTTCCCGCGCCATCCGACGCACCAGCGGGGAGATGACGGCCACCGTACGACCACCGGCGTCCGTCGCCCCGGCCCCGGCCGCCCCGGCCGCCCCGGCCGCTTCAGCCGCTTCAGCCGTCATGACCGATGCGTCCGCCCGTGTGGGCCCGGCTGCTCCGGTGACGCCTACTGCCCCAGCAGTCGCCCCGGCATCAGCCGCTCCGAAGGCACCAGGCGCACCACTGACCATTCCGGCCCCGGCCCCGGCCGCGCCGTCCGCCGCCCCTCCGGTCCGCCGCGGCGCTCCCCCCCTGGGACCCGCTCCGCCACCCGGCCGGATCCGGCGTCGCCGTGCTGCCGCCGCGCTCGTGCCGTAGCCGACGAGCACATTCCCGGAACCGGCATCCGCCGAGCCCTCCGCGGCCGGGCCCGAGGGCCCGCCGGACGCCGGCGCCGAGGGCCCCGCACCGGGTGCCCCGTCTGCCACACCCGCCCCGGGTCCCATGCCCGCCAGGTCATCGGGCACCGCCCCCACCGCGACCGTCACGAGCGGCGCTCCCACCGGGACTTCCACCCCCTCCGCACCGAAGCGGGCGGTCACCACGCCCCCATACGGGCACGGCACCTCCACCATCGCCTTGGCGGTCTCAACCTCCACCACCGGCTGGTCGATGGCCACCACCTCGCCGACCTCGACCATCCAGTGCACGATCGTCGCCTCGGTGAGGCCTTCCCCCAGGTCGGGCAGGGTGAATTCACGGACCACGGCCATCATTCACCACGTCCCTCGGTCCAGTCCGACTCCCACTGGAGACGGGCGACGGTGTCCAGAATCCGGTCCACGCCCGGGAGATGGTGCCGCTCCAGCATGGGCGGCGGATAGGGGATGTCGAAGCCGGCGACGCGCAGCACCGGCGCCTCCAGGTGGTGGAAGCAGCGTTCCGTGATCCGTGCGGCGATCTCCCCTCCGGGACCGCCGAACCCGTTGGACTCATGAACGACCACGGCCCGCCCGGTCCGCCGCACCGACGCGCAGACCGTGTCGTCGTCGAACGGCATCAGCGAGCGCAGATCGACCACTTCCAGGTCCCAGCCCTCGTCGCGGGCGGCCTCGGCGGCCTCCAGGCAGACCGGGAGCGACGGGCCGTATGTGATCAGCGTGGCGCTGCTGCCGCGGCGCCGGACCACGGCGCGCCCCAGGGGGGCGACCTCGGTGGGTGCATCGGGGGACCAGTCGGCCTTGGACCAGTACAGCCGCTTGGGCTCCAGGAAGACGACCGGGTCGTCGGAGGCGATGGCGGCGCGCAGCAGCCCGTAGGCGTCCTCGACAGTCGCCGGGGTGACGACCTGGAGCCCGGGGGTGGCGAGGTAGTACGCCTCGGAGGAGTCGCTGTGGTGCTCGACCCCGCCGATCCCTCCGCCGTACGGGATGCGGATGGTCAGCGGCATCGTCAGCGCGCCGCGGGTGCGGTTGCGCATCCGGGCGACATGGCTGATCAGCTGCTCGAACGCCGGGTAGGCGAAGGCGTCGAACTGCATCTCGACGACCGGCCGCAGACCGTACATCGCCATGCCGACGGCGGTGCCCAGGATGCCGGCCTCGGCGAGCGCGGTGTCGGTGCAGCGGTCCTCGCCGAATTCCTTGGCGAGGCCGTCGGTGACCCGGAAGACGCCGCCCAGGGCGCCGACGTCCTCGCCCATGACATGAACGGAGGGGTCGTCGGCCATGGCGTCGCGCAGCGCGCGGGTCAGTGCCTGCGCCATGGTGGCGGGCTTGCGCGCGGTCGCCGGAGCGGTGGTCGTCATGGCCTGGCCTCCTCGGCGGAGCCGTCGGCGCCCGCTGCGTCCTCGGTGTGTCCGTCGGCCGCGGCATCCAGCTCGGCGCACAACTGTGCCGCCTGGGCGCGCAGTTGGCTGGTCTGCTCGGCGAATACATGGGTGAACAGGTCCATCGGGTCCGGCTCCGGGTCGGCGTTCATCCGTTCCCGGAGGTCGGCCGCCAGCTGCTCGGCTCCGTCCCGGGTGGTGGCGACGAATTCGTCGGTCAGCAGATCGCGGGCCGCCAGCTCGTGCTCCAGCAGGGCTATCGGGTCATGGGCCCGCCAGGTCTCGACCTCGGCATCGCTGCGGTAGCGGGTGGCGTCGTCGGCGTTGGTGTGCGCCTCGATGCGGTAGGTGACCGCCTCGACCAGGGTGGGGCCGCCGCCCCTGCGGGCCCGCTGCACGGCCTCGGTGAGCACCTCGTGCATGGCGGGCGCGTCATTGCCGTCGACCAGGCGGCCGGGCATGCCGTATCCGACCGCCTTGTGGGCGAGGGACGGCGCGGCGGTCTGCTTGGCGAGCGGCACGGAGATCGCGAAGCCGTTGTTCTGCACGAGGAAGACCACCGGCGCCTGCCAGACCGCCGCGAAATTCATCGCCTCGTGGAAGTCGCCCTCGCTCGTGCCGCCGTCGCCCACCATGGCCAGCGCCACCACTTCGTCGCCCTTGAGGCGGGCGGCGTGCGCCAGGCCCACGGCATGCGGGAGCTGGGTGGCGAGCGGGGTGCACAGGGGGGCGATGCGGTGTGCGTGCGGGTCGTAGCCGTTGTGCCAGTCGCCGCGCAGCAGGGTCAGTGCCTGTACGGGGTCGAGGCCACGGGCCACAACGGCGAGGGTGTCGCGATAGCTGGGGAAGAGCCAGTCCCTGTCCTCGAGGGCCAGCGCCGCGGCGACCTCGCAGGCCTCCTGTCCGGTGGAGGACGGGTAGACCGCCAGGCGTCCCTGCCGGGTCAGGGCCGTGGCCTGGGCGTTGTAACGGCGACCGCGCACCAGCTGGGCGTACAGCCGGGTCAGCAGTCCGGAATCGAGCTGGGCTGCGGCATCCGTGCCCAGGAGACGATACGGCTCCTCGTCGGGCAGGAGGGGCACGGGATCGACGCGCGGGCGCCAGGCGGGCGGCGGGCCGGCCAGGCTGCTCTTGCTCCTGCTGCTGCCGGGCTGCTCGAGGACCGTCATGTCGAGCACCTCCTCGGATCGAAGGGGTGGCGCGATGCGCCTCATATGGGTGGTGGGCGGACGGCGGTTGGGCAGGATGGATTCGGCCAGGGCGGGTACGCCCCTGCCCTACCGATTGTTCGGTCGCTGATGCATTTTGGCTACAGGCGGGCTCAGCCTGTGGACAAACGGTTCTCCACAGCTTGAGATGAAGACAGGGCGTCCACAAAGGGGAGGCGGGACCATATGCCGGACGAACAGATGGCCAGTTCCAGCGGGCAGCCGCCCGCGGCGCACGCCCCGCCCTCACCGGCCGCACGCCCGCTGGACACCATCGACCGTTCGATCCTGCGCATGCTGCAGACCGACGGCAGGGCCTCGATACGCTCCGTGGCCGAGCGGGTGCACGTCTCGCGCGCCAACGCCTACGCACGGATCAACCGGCTGATCGACGAGGGTGTGATCCGCGGCTTCAGTGCCCTTGTCGACCAGGAACGGGCAGGTCAGGGCGCTTCCGCCTACATCACGCTGAAGATCGTGCAGAACTCCTGGCGGACCGTGCGCAAGCAGCTCACCACGCTGCCCGGGGCCACCCACATCGCGCTGGTCAGCGGCGATTTCGATGTGCTGCTGCTCGTCCACACCAAGGACAACCGCGAGCTGCGGGAGCTGGTCCTCACCCGTATCCAGTCAATACCGGAAGTGCTCAGCACGCGCACCCTGCTGGTCTTCGAGGAGACCAACCTCGGGCCCGAGGAGGAGTGACCCGCGCCCGGCGGCGGGCAGCGCCCCCGCCGGGCGCGGACGCCTCGGTGGCGGCCGGCGCAGGGCCCGCCCGGCTCACGTCGCGCAGGCCGGCACATACGAGGATCAGGGCTCGCCCGGGTCAGGGCCCGCCCGGGTCAAGGCCGGGGATTGCGCAGGTCAGGCCCTGCGCAGCCCCGCGAACGCCGTACGCACCACGGCTTCGGCGACCTCGTCACGGCTCACCGCGCCGCCCCGCCCCGGCCGGTACCACTCCACAATCGAGTTGATCATGCCGAAGAGCAGCCGGGTGGCCAGCCGGATGTCCACGTCGTCCCGGAGATCACCGTCGGCGGCGGCCTGCTTGAGCAGGTCGGAGACCGCGTGGTCGAACTCCCGGCGGCGTTCCATGGCCCAGCGCTCGGTGTCCGTATTTCCCCGCACCCGCAACAGCAGCGTGACATACGGGAGTTCGTCCATCAGCACCTCGGCCACGCGCCGGGTGACATGCTCCAGCCGTTCGATCGCCCGCCCCTGGAGGGCGCCCGGCTCCTCCAGGACACCGAAGAGCCCGTCCAGGGCACGGCTTATGGCGCGGTGCAGCAGTTCTTCCTTGCTGCGGACGTGGTGGTAAATCGAGGACTTCGAGATGCCGGCCGCCTTGGAGAGGTGCTCCATGGACGTGCCGTCGTAGCCGCGCTCGATGAACACCTCGACGGCGACCGCGAGCAGCGAATCGGGCGTATAGGTGTCGCGCTTGGCCATGGTCATGATTAGAGCACCTATTCCTCGAGGTCTGCACGGCGCCGGAGCGCCCAGGACGGTACGTAGCGTCCGCCGGCATTCTGGTGGTGCATCGAATCCAGCAGATCCCACACCCACTGGGCGCTGAGCCGGCCGACCCATTCCATGGGGCCGCCGGGATAGTTCACGCCCAGCCGCATGGCCGTGTCGATGTCCTCGGGACTCGCGACACCGCGGGCCGCGGCATCCACGGCAAAGTCGATGATCATCGCGATCGTCCGGGCGACGATCATCCCCGGTACGTCCTCGATCACGCTGACCTGCTTGCCCAGCGCCTGGAACAGCCCGACGGCCTCCGCGAGATCGGCCTCGGAGACCGCCTCCGAGGCCGCCAGGGCGATCCGGGTCGCGGCGCGGTAGTCCAGCGAGAGGTCGAAGCGGATGCACTTCCCGTTGACGTCGTAGGTCGCCGGACAGCCGTTGGTCAGCGCCAGACAGGCCCCGCCGGGCAGCCGGAGGAACCCCTCCGACTCCCCGGGGGTCCGGTCGCGGGTGACCTTGATGCCCGCTTCCTCGATGAGCTCGCGCAGCACCACCGCGGGGCCGGGCAGCTTCGCGTGCAGGCCGACGGACGCGGGCGCCGGACAGGGCCCCGCGGTCCGCGGTTCGGGCCGGCGGGCACCCTCGGAGTAGTCGAACCATCCCCGGCCCGCCTTACGGCCGTGCAGTCCGGACTCGACCAGCCGGCGCTGCGCCAGGGAGGGGGTGAACTTCGGGTCCTGGAAGAAGGCCTGCCACACGGAGTGGGTGACCGCCTCGTTCACGTCCTGCCCGATGAGGTCGGTCAGTTCGAAGGGCCCCATCTTGAAGCCGGTGCCGTCGCGCAGCACCGCATCGATGGTGGCCGGGTCGGCGACCCGCTCCTCGTAGACGCGCAGGGCTTCGGCGTAAAAGGGGCGGGCGATCCGGTTGACGACGAAACCGGGGGTGTCCGTGCAGCGCACCGGCTTCTTGCCCCAGGCCTCGACGGTGTCGTACGCGAGGGCGACGGCGGCCTCGTCGGTGGCGAAGCCACCGATCACCTCGACCAGGGGCAGCAGCGGCGCGGGGTTGAAGAAGTGCAGGCCCACGCAGCGCCCGGGGTGGCGCAGCCGGCCCGCGACCGCGGTCACGGACAGCGAGGAGGTGTTGGTGGCCAGCAGGCAGTCCGCCGCCACGACGCCCTCCAGGGCCGTGAACAACTCCTGCTTGGCGGGCAGTTGCTCCACGATCGCCTCGATGACGAGCGCGGCGTCGGCCAGCTCCGCGAGTGCCCCGGCCGGGGAGAGGCGCGCACGGGCGGCGTCCCGCTCGTCCGCCGGGATCCGTCCTTTTTCGACCAGCCGGTCCAGCCGCCCCACGATCGCCTCGACGGCTTGTCCGGCGCGCCCGGGAGCGGTGTCGTAGAGGCGTACGCGATGGCCGGCGACCAGCGCCACCTGCGCGACGCCCTGCCCCATGGTGCCGGTGCCCACCACTGCCACGGTGCTGCTGGTTCCGATTGCCGTCATGCCAGCTGATCCTCCCCGACCGACTTATCCACAGGCTGGTCGGGCACCCTTGCCCCGACCGATCGTTCGGTTACTCTAGCTCTGTTGCCCTGTCACTCCCAGCCCCTATCCGCTCTCCGCCCAGCTCGACGAGGAGTTGGTCATCGATGGCCGCCGAAATGACCGCAGCGCAGTTGATCGAGAAGCACCGCCCGACCCTCGACCAGACCCTGGAGGCGATCTCCACCCGCGCGTACTGGTCCCCGCACCCCGAACACCCGAAGGCGTACGGCGAGAGCGCCGCGCCGGACGGGCTGGCCGCCTTCGAGGCACTGCGCGGTCATCGGTTCGAGCTGGACCAGCCCGGCACGGACGACTGGACGGGCGAGGAAATCTCGCCGTACGGCCTGAAGTTGGACATCAGCTATCCGCATCCCGACGTGGACGTGCTGCTGCCGGCCATGCGTGCCGCGCTCCCCGTCTGGCGCGATGCCGGCCCCGAGACGCGCGCGGCGGTGTGCCTGGAGATCCTGGCCCGGATCAGCGCGCGGACCCATGAGTTCGCGCAGGCCGTGATGCACACCAGTGGCCAGGCCTTCATGATGGCGTTCCAGGCGGGCGGGCCCCATGCCCAGGACCGCGGCCTGGAGGCGGTGGCGTATGCGTACGCCGAGCAGGTCCGCACCCCACAGCAGGCGCCCTGGTCCAAGCCGCAGGGCAAGCGCGACCCCCTCGAACTGGCCAAGAGCTTCACGGCCGTGCCGCGCGGTGTGGCCCTGATGATCGGCTGCAACACCTTCCCGACCTGGAACGGCTACCCGGGCCTGTTCGCGTCGCTGGCGACCGGCAACCCGGTGCTGGTCAAGCCGCATCCGCGCGCCGTGCTCCCGCTGGCGCTGACCGTCAAGGTGGCCCGCGAGGTGCTCTCGGAGGCCGGCTTCCCCGCCGACCTGGTGTGCCTGGCCGTGGACAGGCCGGACGAGGGGCTGGCCAAGACACTGGCGGTCCGCCCCGAGGTCCGCATCATCGACTACACCGGCTCGACCGCCTTCGGCGACTGGCTGGAGACGCACGCGCGGCAGGCACAGGTCTTCACGGAAAAGGCCGGCGTCAACACCGTCATCATCGAATCCACCGATGACTACAAGGGCATGCTCAGCAACCTCGCCTTCTCCTTGTCGCTCTACAGCGGCCAGATGTGCACCACCCCGCAGAATCTGCTGATCCCGCGCGACGGCATCACCACGGACGCCGGACCGAAGCCGTTCGACGAGGTCGTCAGCGATCTCGCGGCCGCGGTGAGCGGACTGCTCGGCGACGATGCGCGGGCCAACGCCCTCCTGGGCGCCATCGTCAATCCGCAGGTCAAGGAGCGGATCGACGCGGCGGCCGGGCTCGGCGAGGTGGCGTTGGCGTCCCGTGAGGTGGCCAACCCCGAGTTCCCCGGGGCCACGGTCCGTACGCCGGTGATCGTCAAGCTGGACGGGGCCGAGCCGGACTCCGAGGCGGCATATCTGTCGGAGTGCTTCGGTCCGGTGTCCTTCGCGGTGGCCGTCGATTCCGCGGCTGCCGCCGTGGATCTGCTGCGGCGCACGGTCCGCGAGAAGGGCGCCATGACGGTCGGCGCGTACACCACCTCCGCCGAGGTCGAGCAGCTGGTGGAGGAGGCGTGCCTGGAGGAGTGCGCCCAGCTGTCGCTGAATCTGACCGGCGGGGTCTATGTGAACCAGACCGCGGCCTTCTCGGACTTCCATGGCTCGGGCGGCAACCCGGCGGCCAATGCGGCGCTGTGCGACGGCGCCTTCGTGGCCAACCGGTTCCGCACGGTGGAGGTACGACGGCCGGCGTGACGGATGGGGACGACGGGGCCCGGGGCGTTCTCCCGGGTCTCGGGGCCCCGCGGCCGACGGGGCACAGGCTCCGTCAGAGACCGTCCGGCCCCTCGATCCGCGCATGGCGGCCGATCCAGGCATGCATCGCGATGGCGGCCGCGGCCCCTGCATTGACCGAGCGGGTCGAGCCGAACTGCGCGATCGAGCAGACCAGCGAGGCATGCCGGCGCGCCTCCTCCGTCAGCCCCGGCCCCTCCTGACCGAACAGCAGCACACACCGCCGCGGCAGCTCGGTCGTCTCCAGGGGCACGGAGCCAGGGAGGTTGTCGATCCCGATGATCGGCAGCTCCTCGGCCGCCGCCCAAGCGGTGAGGTCCGCGGTGTCCGGGTGGTGGCGGACATGCTGGTAGCGGTCGGTCACCATCGCGCCGCGGCGGTTCCAGCGGCGCTGCCCGACGATATGGATCTCCTGGGCCAGGAACGCATTCGCGGCCCGTACGACCGAGCCGATGTTGACGTATCCGTTACATAACGGGCGTGGAGCCCAGTCCGTCATCATGGCTGTTCACAGCGCTGGCGGTGGCCCTCCCCAGTGGAAGAGAGCCATGGCGACGCTCGTAGCAAGGTTGTAGCTGGACACCTGGGGCCTCATCGGAAGGGCTACGAGCTTGGTGGCCCGCTTCCGGAGTTCCGGAGAGATCCCGTGCCGCTCGGAACCGAACGCCAGCAGCGCGTCATCAGGAAGCACCACAGATCTGATGTCGTCTCCCTCCGCGTCCAGCGCGTACACCGGCCCCGGCGGTAGGTCGTCGAGCGGGAGACTCTCGACCGCGGTCGCGTAATGAAGGCCCGCTGCTGCGCGCACCACGTTGGGGTGCCACGGGTCCATGTCACCGGTAGTGACAACCCCGGTGGCCCCGAACCCGGCAGCGAGCCGGACCACGGCGCCGACATTCCCCAGGTTGCGGGGGTTCTCCAGGACGACAATCGGAGCCGGCCGCGGAATCCCCGACAGGGTTTCCAGATTTTGTTGGGGGTCGGGTCGAACAGCCAGACCCGCCACTTGCGTGGGGTGCACCCTGGGCACAAGATCCCGGTACGTTTCGGCCGGCACCTCGATCACAAGATCCCCGACCCGGTTCGTGAGGTCATCGGCCAGTTCGTCGGCCAGTGTGAGGACAGCGCCCTTGTCGCTGGAGATCGCAAGGCGGATGTCCGCCTCGAAGCGAAGAGCGTGCTTCATGGCATGAAACCCGTCCAGCAGCACCATCTCAGGCGCAGCGTCCCGCCACTGTCCTACGACTCTTGTGATCTCGTCCTCGCTCACCACATCAGACTACGGCTGACGGCCGCTACCAGGGCCTTCACCCAGAACTGGCGTCAGGTGCACTGCACGCTCGGGCTGGATCAGGCTGCCTCGGTGTCCCGGTCAGGGGGTGTCGCGGTCTTGCTCGGCTTTCGGCGGCTCGCCGTGTTCCAGGTACGCGGTGTGTGCCTGGGCTCGGGCTGTGATCGCTGCCTTTACGCGGCGCGCGAGTCGGGGGATCAGCAGCTCATCGAGGTCGTCCGCGGGGTGGAATTCGGCCGCTAGCAGTTCGTCGGGCGCGAGCTTGATCCCAGCTACTTCGTCCGGGTGCAGCAGCCCGCCATCAAACACGTACAAGACCTTGTCGCCCTCGGCCTCGCTCGGGGCCCAGTCGATGACCAGAAGCGGCCCGATGCCAGGTGTGATGCCAAGTTCCTCTTGTACCTCGCGCCGACAGGCGGCCAGAGGCGATTCCCCGCGCTCGATGTACCCGCCCGGGATCTCCCACTTCGGCTTGTACGACGGCTTGACCAAGAGGACCTGGTCCTGGTCGTTGAAGAACAGCGCGCCCGCTGCCACCCGAGGGGTCGCCATGCGCTGTTCCTGCTCGTTCTCGGCCATGTCGCCGACCCCCTCCCGCCGCCAGTAGCGGTAGTGGTCGACGACATGGCGGCGGTCGCCGTGCGCGAGCAGCTCGGGATCCAGCCGGTCGTTCTGCGGCCAGGGCTCCGGATGCGGTCCGACGCCGATCTGGGTCCCGTACCCCTCGTCGTACTGGAGGGCCTCGGCGGGGGCGGTTTTCTCGCTGCTCACCCCACGAGCGAATGGCCACCGCCGCCGTGATCCGTACGGGCCTCCGGCTCGCCGCCCCCGGGCCCGTCGGCCGGCCCGGCCGGACCGCCGCGCGCGAAGAGCCGTTCGCGCAGGTGGGAGAGGCGTCCGGAGAGCCAGGTCAGGAAGTTCGTGGGCAGGAAGATCGCGTCCGCGGCGACCATCGCGAGCGAGAAGAACGGCAGCCCGAGCAGAAACGCGATCGAGAGGTGCTCGCAGATCATCGCAACCAGCAGCACATTCTTCAGCCGGCGGTTGAAGAGCGTGAAGGGGAAGGCGACCTGCACGATCACCGTCCCGTAGGTGATCAGCATGACCATCACGCCGTTGCTGCCCAGCAGCTCGGACAGCGCCGGCCAGGGGGAGAAGTAGTCCAGGTGCATCGGGTAGTAGACCGCGGTGCCGTCCTGCCAGCGTGAGCCCTGGATCTTGTACCAGCCGGCGGTGGAGTAGATCAGGCAGACCTCGACCACGATCACCAGCAGTGCGCCGTTGTGGGCGAGCTTGGCGAGGGTGTCCAGGACGATGCGCGGCTCACCGGGCGCGTACCGCTGCACCGCCCACCACAGGCCGTGCGTCAGCCACAGACCCCACAGCACCAGGCTCCAGCCGATGTGCGGGAACGGGCCGCCCTCGAACCAGCCGAGGCCGTAGCTGCCGTTCAGCTGGGCGACGGCCAGACCGAGGCCGAGCACGGCCCACAGAATGACGCCGGGCAGATCGCGGGAGGCCGTGGCGGCGGCGCCGGCTTCCTCGCCACCGGAGGCGGACGCGGCGGCCGCTGCCCGCTTCGCCCGGCGTGCGTCCAGCGACCAGACCTGCCCGCACCGGGTCAGCACGAGATACATCGACATCAGGTGGATGACGTTGTCGCCGCCGTCCCCTATGAAGATGCTGCGGTTCTGCAGCGAGATCACGCCCAGCATGAAGAGCACCGACATGGTGCGGGTGCGCCAGCCGAGCATCAGCAGCGCACTGGCCACGACAGCCACGAGGTACACGCACTCGAACCAGCCGCGGCTGTCGGACCACGGCAGGACGGAGAAGGCGTGGTTGCCCTCCAGGAGCCGGCGCGCCATGTCCAGGTTCCAGGGGCTGTCGGGCCCGTAGAGCACCGCGCGGTGCGGCCATTCGCGCAGCAGGAACAGCAGCCAGGTCGCCGAGAAGCCGATCCGGATCACGGCGGTCTGGTACGGGGCCAGGGCCCGGCCGGTGACCCGCCCGAAGCCGCGTCCGATGGCGCGCTCGATGCGGGTCTCTTCATAGGAGGCGGGCCTCTGGGGCGTCTGTGGTGCCTGCGCCTGCTGAGGCACGTCCGTCTGCTCCGTGGTGTGCGGGGACTGCTGCGCGCTCGACGTCTGCCGAGGCTGCTGGGGCGCCGGTGAGGTCACTGGTGGTTCGCCCCCTCGGGCAGGTCGTCTGCGGTGACCTGCCACCAGGGCAGCACGCGGTACACGGGCTTCTCGCTGATCTTCTCCGAGCTCCACGGCGGCGGACTGACCGCCGTCGTCTGCGAGCGGACCTGGACCTGCGCGACCCGGCCGCCGCCCTTGGTCCACTCACCGTCCATCCGGAGCATCACGATCCGCCGGATGTAGCGCTCGGAGAGCGCACCGCGCAGGCCGACGGGGCGGTTCTGCGCGGTGTGGGTGTTGAGGAAGAGCTCCCAGCCCCGGCGGAGCTGGTTCTGCTGGGTATGGCTGGGCAGCAGGTTGTGGAGGATGGCCCGGCCGTCGCGGGCGGTCAGATCGGTCCAGCCGGTGGTCCGCGTGGTGCCGTCGTCGGCGCGCAGCTGGGCACGGACCTGGACCGCGACGTTCTGCTGGAGAGGATTGGGCGCGAACAGCTTCCAGTTCTGTTCGTACTCGGGATAGACGTACTCGCTGATCAGGGCGCCCTGCTGTTTGCTGAGCGTGTTCGACGGCGCGACGTGCAAGAACATCATGACGACATGAATCGCGACGATGACTGCGATGGCACAGGCCGCCACCCCTATGACGATCCGCGAGGGCAGCGAGAGCGCGGACAATGACCGCGTTTCGTCCCCGTATGACTGCATTCCCGCCCCGTTCCCAGGATCCATGCGGCTGACTCCGCTTCGGAACCGTACCTACGCAGCCGCACCGGGCACACCCTTCCCCGGTTATCCACAGGCTTGACACCCGCGGCCCGCCCACTCACCATTGAACCGAACGATCGGTCGGTCGGGAGCGAGGGGGCACCACATGACGACGATCGCGCCGGAGGAGACGGCCCGTGAGGCCGTATTCGACGCCACCGTGGCCGCGGACGAGCGCATCGAGCCGCGGGACTGGATGCCGGACGCCTACCGCTCGACGCTCGTGCGGCAGATTGCGCAGCACGCCCACTCCGAGATCATCGGCATGCAGCCGGAGGCCAACTGGATCACCCGGGCGCCGTCCCTGCGCCGCAAGGCGATCCTGATGGCGAAGGTGCAGGACGAAGCCGGCCACGGCCTCTATCTCTACAGCGCCGCCGAGACCCTGGGCACCGGCCGCGACGAACTGCTCGACAAGCTGCACTCCGGCCGCCAGAAGTACTCCTCGATCTTCAACTACCCCACCCTGACCTGGGCCGATGTCGGAGCGGTCGGCTGGCTGGTGGACGGTGCGGCGATCACCAACCAGGTCCCGCTGTGCCGGTGTTCGTACGGCCCCTACGCCCGCGCGATGGTCCGCATCTGCAAGGAGGAGTCCTTCCACCAGCGACAGGGCTACGAACTCCTGCTGGCCCTCAGCCGTGGCACCGAAGCACAGCACGCCATGGCGCAGGACGCGGTGAACCGCTGGTGGTGGCCGTCGCTGATGATGTTCGGCCCGCCGGACGACGAGTCGTCGCACTCCGCGCAGTCCATGGCCTGGAAGATCAAGCGGCACTCCAACGACGAGCTGCGCCAGCGCTTCGTGGACATCTGCGTCCCCCAGGCCGAGTCCCTCGGGCTCACGCTCCCCGACCCGGACCTGACGTGGAACGACGAGCGCGGCCACTGGGACTTCGGCCCGATCGACTGGGCCGAGTTCCGCGAGGTCCTCAAGGGCAACGGCCCCTGCAACGAACAGCGGATCAGCCGCCGCCGTCAGGCTCACGAGGAAGGCGCCTGGGTGCGCGAAGCAGCCGCCGCACACGCGGCCAAGCACGGGAAGGCCACCCGATGACGACACCACGCCCCGCCGAAACCCCCGAGGCCCCCGCAGGGACGGCCGCCCGGACCGCCGACTGGCCGCTGTGGGAGGTCTTCGTCCGCAGCCGCCGCGGCCTCTCGCACACCCACGCCGGCAGCCTGCATGCGCCGGATGCCGAGATGGCGCTGCGCAACGCACGCGACCTCTACACCCGCCGTTCGGAAGGCGTCTCCCTCTGGGTGGTGCCCTCCGCACAGATCACCGCCTCCTCGCCGGACGAGAAGGACGCCTTCTTCGAGCCGGCCGGCGACAAGCCCTACCGCCACCCGACCTTCTACGAGATCCCGGACGGGGTGCATCACCTTTGATGAACGTCACCGCCACCCCGGCCCTGCCCCTCGGGGACGACGCGCTGATCCTCTCCCACCGCCTGGGCGAGTGGGCCGGCCACGCCCCGGTCCTGGAGGAGGAGGTAGCGCTGGCCAATATCGCGCTGGACCTGCTCGGTCAGGCCCGCGTGCTGCTCTCCCTGGCCGGTGATGAGGACCAACTGGCCTATCTGCGCGAGGAGCGGCAGTTCCGCAATCTCCAGCTCGTCGAGCAGCCCAACGGCGACTTCGCCCACACCATCGCCCGCCAGCTCTACTTCTCCACCTACCAGGAGCTGCTGTTCGAGCATCTCGCCGCAACCGAAGGCGAGTTGGCACCACTGGCCGGCAAGGCCGTCAAGGAGGTCGCCTACCACCGCGACCACGCCCATCAGTGGACGCTGCGCCTGGGCGACGGCACCGACGAGAGCCACAGCCGGATGCAGCGCGCCCTCGATGCCCTCTGGCGCTTCACCGACGAGCTGTTCGAGCCGGTGGAGGGACTGGAAACGGTGCCCTGGTCAGCCCTGCACGACAGCTGGACCACACGCGTGGCCGCCACCCTGGAGCAAGCCGCCCTCATGGTCCCCGAAGGCCCCCGGCACGGCGCCTGGACGGCCGGCGCGGGCCGCCAGGGTCTGCACACCGAATCGTTCGGACGGCTGCTTGCCGAGATGCAGCACCTCCACCGCAGCCACCCGGGGGCGACATGGTGACCACCACGGCCCTCGAAGAGGAACTGCTGGCACTGGCCGGCTCCGTTCCCGACCCCGAGCTGCCGGTGCTCACCCTCGCCGAACTGGGCGTGCTGCGCGGGGTGCAGCTCACGGCCCCCGGCCGGGTCGAGGTGCGGCTCACCCCCACCTACACCGGCTGCCCCGCCATCGAGGCGATGGCGGCCGACATCGAGCGGGTGCTGCACGACCACGGCATACCCGATGTCGAGGTCCATACGGTCCTCAGCCCGCCGTGGACCACGGACGCGATCACCGCCGAGGGCCGCCGCAAGCTCGCCGAATTCGGCATCGCACCCCCACGCCCGACGGGCCCGGCCGGCGGGCCGGTCACCGTCGGCCTGACCATCCGCTGCCCGCACTGCGGATCGACCGACACCACCCTGCTGAGCCGGTTCTCCTCCACGGCCTGCAAGGCACTGCGCCGCTGTGAGTCCTGCCGCGAACCCTTCGACCACTTCAAGGAGTTGTGATGTTCCACCCGCTCCAGGTCCGGGAGATCGAGCGGCTCACGGACGACGCGGTGGCCGTCACCTTCGCGGTCCCGCCCGAGCTGCGCACGACCTTCCGGCACACCCCGGGACAGCACATCGCGCTGCGCAGATCGGTCGACGGCCAGGAGATCCGCCGTACGTACTCCATCTGCACCCCGGCCACCGACCAGCCTGTGTTGCGCGTGGGCATCCGCCTCGTCGAGGACGGCGCCTTCTCGACCTACGCGCTCAAGGAACTGACCGTCGGCGACACGGTGGACGTCATGGCCCCGGCCGGCCGGTTCACGCTGGAACCGCGCCCCGGCCATTTCGTCGGGATCGTCGGCGGCAGCGGCATCACCCCCGTGCTGTCCATCGCCTCCACCCTGCTCGACCGGCAGCCGGAGGCCCGCTTCTGTCTCATCCGCAGCGACCGCACGGCGGCATCGACGATGTTTCTGGAGGAGGTGGCCGACCTCAAGGACCGCTACCCCCGGCGCTTCCAGCTCATCCACGCCCTCTCCCGCGAGGAACAGCAGGCCGGCCTGCCCTCCGGCCGCCTGGACGAGACCCGGCTGCGCTCCCTCCTGCCCGCGCTGCTGAAGATCGACTCCGTCGACGGCTGGTATCTCTGCGGCCCCTACGGCCTGGTCCAGGGCGCCGAACGCGCACTGCGCGCCCTCGCCGTGCCCCGCACCCGCATCCACGAGGAAATCTTCCACGTCGACAACGGCACCCCGACCGCCCCCGCCGCCTCCACTCCCGCGCACAGCAGCGTGACCGCCACCCTCGACGGCCGCTCCGGCACCTGGCCGGTCCACGACGGCGAATCGCTGCTCGAAGCGGTCCTGCGCAACCGCGCGGACGCCCCGTACGCCTGCAAGGGCGGCGTCTGCGGCACCTGCCGCGCCTTCCTGGTCTCCGGCGATATCCGTATGGACCGCAACTTCGCCCTGGAGTCCGACGAGGTCGATGCGGGGTACGTCCTTGCCTGCCAGTCCCACCCGGTCACGGAGCAGGTCGAGCTGGACTTCGACCGCTGAACGATCCGGATCCGCGGCCCAACGAGCCGGGGCACCGGCATCGCACCTCAGTCGCCGCCCGGGGCCCCCACCGGGACCTCGGACGGCCGACTGCTGCCCGGCTGCCCGGCTGCCCGGCTGCCCGGCTGCCCGGCAGACTCCACACCTCAGCCCACCTCACCCCAACCCACCCCAGCTCCCTCCCCTTCCGCGGTTTCCGCCATTCCCAATTCCTGCAACCTGTTCTACCTTGACGCTTTGTCAGATCCAGGCCCGCGCGGGAGGACAGAGCAATGGACTTCACCTTCACCGAGGAGCAGCAGGCCGCCGCCGAAGCGGCGCGGGCCGTCTTCTCCGGGGTCGCTCCGGACAGCGTGCCCAGCCCGGCACTCACCCCGGGTGCGGTCGCCGACGACTTCGACCGCGCCCTATGGCGCAAGCTCGCCGACGCCGATCTGCTGAGCCTGACGATCGCGCCCGAGCACGGCGGCGCGGGCCTGGACCCGATCGCGCTCTGCCTGGTGCTCCGCGAGTCGGCCAAGGTGCTGGCGCGGGTGCCGCTGCTGGAATCCGGCGCCGCCGCACTCGCCCTCCAGCGCTACGCGACTGACGAGCTGTGTGCGGAAGTGCTCCCCCGGATCGCCACCGGGGACCTCGTCGTGACCGTCGCCACCGGCGGCCGCACCGGGCATGAACCGGCCGAACTCGCCGTGGAGGCCCGCCAAGACGGCGCCGGCTGGATCCTCGACGGGTCCCAGACCGCGGTCCCCTGGGCCCAGTCCGCGGACCGGATCCTGCTCCCCGCCCACACCCCCGAAGGCCACGCCGTCCTCGCCCTCGTCCCCCGTACCCACCCGGGCGTCACGCTCGACGACCAGATATCCACCAGCGGGGAGCGCCATGCCGAGGTCCGGCTCGATGCCGTCCGCCTCGGCACCCAGGAAACGATCACCGACCCAGCCGCCTGGGAGTCGCTGCGCCATGTCCTGACCACCGGCACCTGCGCACTCGCACTGGGCCTCGGCGAACGCGTCCTCGCCATGACCAGCGACTACACCAGCAAGCGCGAACAGTTCGGGTTCCCGGTGGCGACCTTCCAGGCCGTCGCCGTCCAGGCCGCCGACCGCTTCATCGACCTGCGCGCCATGGAGGCCACACTCTGGCAGGCCGCCTGGCGCATCACCACGGACGCCACCGGCCCGCTACCGCCCGCCGGGGATGTCGCGGTCGCCAAGATCTGGGCCTCCGACGGCGTACGCCGCGTCGTCCAGACCGCCCAGCATCTGCACGGCGGCTTCGGCGCCGACACCGACTACTCGCTGCACCGCTACCACGCCTGGGCCAAACAGCTGGAACTCTCCCTGGGCCCCGCCGCCGCCCACGAGGAGGCTCTCGGCGATCTGCTCGCGGCACATCCGCTGGGCTGAGAAAAAGCAGGCGGAAGCCTGAGCGGGCATCCACTACCGCGGCACCACGGCACCACGGCCCAGGGGCCGACCGACGACCGCACTGCACGTCCCGGCCACCGGCCCTCGACCGGGCCTGGCGGCCTGCGGCACTCCTCAGTCGCGCCGGACTCCGCAGGCGCCGGGCACCCTGGGTACAGCCCGGCAGCCGACAGCGCCCCGCCCCTGCCGGCTGTCACGGTAGACGGTAGACGGTAGATCGTCCGATGCGGGGCTTCCGCCGAACACCCGACGGACCTGGGTGAACCGTCCGAGACGCCGACGACCGTCGATGACGGTACGCCCCGTCCGGGGAGGGGCGAGAGCACGGACACCTGACACCCCTCGGGCGCCTTGCACCCCGTCCAGCGACGGGCCAGGGGCACAACACACCTGACGACCGCCGGGCGCCTTGCACCACGCCCGGCGACGGACGAAGGCACGGACGCACGATGAACCGCGGCCAGGGCTCACCGACGGGCCCCGAGGCCTTCGGAAAGCCCCCGATGCCTTCGGCCGGCCATTCGGCAGCCTTCCGGCACCGAGGACACGCAATCAAGCCGCCGGGCTGCGCCGCTGCCGGCTAGACAACCGCGCCGGGGCCACCCTTACCATCCGATACGGGACGGCCGGCGGCCTCCCAGGCCTGCATGCCGCCCTCGACATTCACCGCGTCGATGCCCTGCTGGACCAGATACTGCGCCACCTGCGCCGAGCGCCCACCGACGCGGCACAGCACGTATACCTTGCCGCCCTCGGGGGCCGCCTCGGTCAACTCGCCGTAGCGGGCGACGAATTCGCTCATCGGGATGTGCAGCGCACCCTCGGCGTGCCCCGCCTCCCACTCGTCGTCCTCACGCACATCCAGGAGGAAGTTCTCCGACGTGAGCGCGTCGACACCGACCGTGGGCACAGAACCAAATTGCATGGTCCCGACGCTACCCGACCAGCTGGGTGAGGTACGTCTCGCGTTCCGCAACATCGGCGAGCAGCTTCTCGGCGATCTCCTCCAGGAGCGCGTCCGGGTCCTCCGGCGCCATCTTGATCATCGCGCCGATCGCGCTCTCCTCCAGCTCGAAGGCCATGGCGGCCAGCAACTCCTTGCGCTCGGCCAGCCACTCCAGCCGGGCGTAGAGCTCCTCGCTCTCGCTGAGCCGCTCCTCGGCCGGCACGGGCCCCGCCTCCCACTCCCGCGCCAGCTCCCGCAGCACCGCCACGTCACCCTGGCCGTACGCCGTGTTGACCCGCGCGATGAACGTGTCCCGCCGCGCCCGCTCGGCATCGTCCCGCGCCAGGTCCGGATGGGCCTTGCGCACCAGATCGCGGTAGACCTTGCGGGCCTCGTCGCTGGGCCGCACCTTCTGCGGCGGCTGCACCGGCTGCTCGGTGAGCATCGACTGCGCCTCCGGAAACAGCCCGTCCGAGCCGATCCAGCCGTGGAACAGCTCCTCGACTTCCGGCATCGGCAGCACCGACGCCCGTGCCTCCTGGGCCTTGCGAATGTCCTCGGGAGCGCCGGTGCGTGCCGCCACGGCCTCGGCGATCTGCGCATCGAGCTCGTCCAGCCGCGCGTACATGGGGCCGAGCCGCTGGTGGTGCAGGCGGGAGAAGTTCTCCACCTCCACCCGGAACGTCTCCACCGCGATCTCGAACTCGATCAGCGCCTGCTCCGCGGCCAGGACCGCCTTCGCCAGCCGCCGGGTCGCCGCGTCCTGAGCCGCGTCCTGAGCCGCCTGCTCATCCGGCGCGCCGTCCGGCCCGGTGCCTGCGCCGGCCTGGCCCGTGGGCGAATCGCCCTGAGCCGCCGGCTCGGCTCCCGCCCCCCGAGGGCTCTCGGTCCGGTCCTCCGGGCCACCGTCGTGCCCGCGCCGGGCGCCCTGACCGCCGCCGCGGGCGTCCGGTGCCTGCGGGTCGGCCGGGGCGTCCGGGGTGCCCGGTACGTCCGGTCGGTGCTGACCGTCCTGTGTGTTCTCCGCGTGCGAGTTCGTCACCCGGTCAGCGTACGGCCCATGCCGGGCCCAGCCCTCCACGACCATTCGGTCGCTTCGTGCCGGGGCGCCCGGCCGGGCGCCCGAGCTCCTCCTCCCGCGTGCCAAACCCTCCGCCACGCTCGCACCCACGACTCCGCCACGCCCACCCCCGCGCCCCCGTCGTCCTCACACCCACGGCTCCGCCGCGCTCACACCCACGGCCCCGTCGCCCTCACACCCACGACTCCGCCACGCCCACACCCACGGCCCCGTCGTCCTCACACCCACGGCTCCGCCGCGCTCACACGCCCAGCTCCGCCGCTATCCGCCCGTTCTTCACCGCCTCGGCCAACTCCGCATGGTCCGCTTCCGTGCGGTCCGCGTAGGAGACCGCGAAGTCCGCAATGGCCTCGTCCAGTTCCTCGTTCTTGCCGCAGTATCCGGCCAGCAGGCGCGGGTCGGCGCTGTGCGCATGGGCTCGGGCCAGGAGCGCACCGGTCATGCGGGCGTAATCGTCCATCTGGTCGCCGGACAGCTGCGCCGGGTCCACACTGCCCTTGCGGTTTCTGAACTGGCGTACCTGGAAGGCGATTCCCTCCCGCCCTCCGTCCGCCACAACCGCCCCATCGCCCGGCGACGCCACGTCCTGCACCGTGGTCCAGCCCAGCAACATGTCGCTGACCACCTGCATCCGACGCTGTCCGAGCACCACCCGGCGCCCCTCGTGCACCACCGGCTGCACCGGGAAGCCCGCCTTCGCCACGAACGGCGTCAGCACCGAGCCACGCGCCTCCTTCACCTGCAGAACAAGCGGCTCGCCCTGGTGGTCCAACAGCAGCACCACATACGACCGCAGACCCACGCTGCCCGTGCCGACCACCCGGAAGGCCACGTCGTGTACCGCGTGCCGGGCCATCAGGGGCAGCAGATCCTCGGGGAGCGTCTCCAGATAGCCGGTGAGGGATGCGGCCACGGCCGCGGCCTCCGCGTCCGGCACCCGCCGCAGCACCGGCCGAGCGTCCACGAACCGGCAGCCGCCGTCCGGCGTCTCCTCCGTCGCCTTCGCCGCGAACCGCGCGCTGGTGTTCTTGCGGGCCTTTTTCGCCACCCGCTCCAGCGTCCCCACGAGATCCTTGGCGTCGGCATGCGAGACCAGCGCCTCGTCCGCGATCGCGTTCCACGCCTCGGTCGCCGCCAGCTTCGCCAGCAGCCGCACCGTGTGCCGGTACGCGCCCGCCGCGTCCTGCGCCGCCTTGCGGCAGTCGTCCTCGCCGACGCCCGCCTCCCGGCCTGCCAGCACCATCGACGTCGCGAGCCGCTTCACGTCCCACTCCCACGGCCCGTACAGGGTCTCGTCGAAGTCGTTGAGATCGATGACGAGTTGGCCACGGGCGTCGCCGTAGAGTCCGAAGTTGGCGGCGTGGGCATCTCCGCAGATCTGCGTGCCGATGCCGGTCACGGGACCGGCCGTGAGGTCATACGCCATCAAGCCCGCGGAGCCGCGCAGGAAAGCGAAGGGGCTCGCGGCCATCCGGCCGACCCGTATCGGCGTCAGTTCGGGCAGCCGGCCGGTGTTGGACTCCTCGACCGCCGCCACCGCATCCGGCCGCCCGGCCGCGATGGACAGTGCGGCCTGCTCAGCACGCGGAACGCGCTCTCGCAACGCCCGCCCGACGGCCTTGGGCGACGGCCCCTGCGCATCCGCCTTCGCAAACCCCGGTACGTACGGCACACGCGGCATAGCGGGCCACCTCCCCCTTCACGACCTGCGCTCTTATGTCCCTGTTCGCTGCATTCACCGGCCGCCGGGCGCTCTCGGCCCGCCGACGGCAATGACGTTACCGAGATCTCTGCACAGCCCGCAGAGCCTGTGGATAACTCTTCGGACCGGATCTCCGAACCCGTCGCCGACCACAACTCCGGCCCGCACCAGCCCGAACCAGCCCGCCCGCACCGACCCGCACCGACCCGCACCGACCCGCACCGACCCGCACCGACCGCTAAACGCCCACGGCCTCCTCCATCTCCACCTCCATCTCCACCTCCATCTCCATGGCCTCCATGGCCTCCATCTCCACGTCCGCCCCCGCAGCCCCATCGCGCGCTTCCGGCCCCGCTCCCCGGGCCGGCCGCACCGCCCGGCTCCCCCGCCTCGGCGTCGGTTCCGGCACCGTCGCCGCCACGGCAGCCGCCGCCACCGCCGTGGCATGGGCCGCAGCCTCCGCCTCCGCGGCACGCCGCCGCTTCTCCGCCGACGCCGCCACACCGACCATCAGCAGGCCGGCGACCAGCCACCACACCAACGTCCAGACATGCCCCGACAGGCCGTAGTCGCCGAAATAGACGTGGCTGCGGGTGCCCTCCACGAAGCCCGCGCCGTTCCAGAAGGAGTGCAGCGCCGCGAAGAATCCGTTCTGCATCTCGGGGCGGAAGATCCCGCCGGAAGAGGTGAAGTTGAGCATCACGAAGAGGGCCATCACGCCGAGCGTGGTCCAGCGCTTGAGGAAGGTGTGCAGGCCGGTGCCGATCAGCAGAATGCCGGCGGAGTAGAGCCAGGCCATGCCCCACAGACCCCTGAGACCATGGTCGACGAGACGGAAGACCGGACCGGCGAACGCCGTCCCGATGAGGCCGACGACGAAAGACGTGCCGATCGCCAGCGCCGCCCGCCACCGGATCGGCAGCACGGCACCGGCACCGCCGATCACCGCGACCGAGGCGTACGAGCCAATACTGATCGCGACCAGCAGGAAGAAGATGCCCTGCCCGGTCGGGTCGTCGTCGGCGGTCGGCGCCACGTCCGTGACCTTCAGCGGGGCGCCCTGTTGTGCCGCAATCGGGGTGAAGACCTTCTGCACGACGGAGGCGTTGGTGTCGGAACCGGCGGTCGCCACCAGCAGCTCGGGCGCCGGCTTCGCCGCACCCGCCGCCGCGCCCACGACATCGGTCCTCGCCCCCACGACATCGGTCCCCGCCCCCGCGGCACCGGCCGCACCTGCCGCCCCCTTCGTCGCACCATGCGCATGGATCACATACGCACCGAAGATGTCCTGGTGCCTGAGCTGTTCGACCGCCGCCGACCGGTCGCCGACGGTCCTTACCTCCAGGTCACCGTTCGCCTTGTCGTTGATCGACTGGGCGAGCAGCTGTGCGCTCCGGCCCGATCCGACGACCGCGACGGGGAGGTGGTGCGGCGTGGGGTTCGCGAAGGCACCCAGGTACGCCAGCCCCATCCCGATGCACATCAGCAGCGGGGTGATCAGGTGCGTCAGGACATGACGCAGCCCGGCGGAGTGGGTGGAACGCGCGGAACGGTGGCTGCCGTGTTGCTCGCTTCGGTGGTCGGGACGGGGGACCGTACTCATGGGTCAGGCCTTCTCAGCTCGTCGGCTCAGCTGTCGCCACCAGGGGGTGTCCTTGCAGTCCCGCCCGCCCCACGGGCGAACGACAAGTCCTTGACGGCAGACAGGACCTGGCAGCGAAAACCACTAGTTGGCGTATACAACTCTCAATCCACGTTGTACTATACAACTACCTCTACGAAAGGCAACCCGTGGCCCACCGCGACGACTCCGTCGAGACGATCCAGCAGGAGATGACCGCGTTCGCCCGCCGGGCCCGCGCGACCGCCGCCCGGATGCATCCCGAGCTGTCGCTGGTCTCCTACACCTTGCTGGCGCACCTCGATGACCAGCACGGATGCCGCGCCACGGACCTCGCCGCGCACTACCTCCTGGACAAGTCCACGGTCAGCCGGCAGATCGCCGCACTGGAGAACCTCGGCTTCGTGGAGCGCCGCGTCGACCCCGAAGACCACCGCGTCCAGGTGCTGCACCCCACCGAGAAGGGCGCCCAGGTGCTCGCCAACGTCACCGCCAGCCGTCGCCAGGCGTTCCGGGAACGGCTGGCCGACTGGGACGAGGGCGACCTCGACCGCTTCGCCACATATCTGCTGCGCTACAACGCCGCCCAAGAACGGCTGGGATAAGGAAACCGGCCCGCGGCCACGGAAACAGCCAGGGAACAACTACGGAACAGCTGCTGAAGCCACCAGAGAAACCCTGCCGGGCCGGCGCCACCGGACCACCATCGAAGCGCCACCGACGCCTGTGCGCTGACGCGCCCACCCGGCTCCCGACCCCACCCGACTCCCGACCCCACCCGGCTCCCGGCCCCGCGCCGCTCACTCCTCACACCCCGCCCCCGGAGCCGGCCCCGCCCCCTACGCCCTACTTCCGGAACCGCTCCGGACACTGCCCGCCATCGGCGAGATACCTCTCCGACCAGCGCGCCAGCTCCTTGAGCGCGGGCTCCATCGCGAGACCGGCCTCGGTCAACCGGTAGGAGACGCGCAGCGGCGGCCCCGGATCCACCTCGCGCACGAGCAGGCCGGTCGCCGCCAGCTCCATGAGGCGGTCGGAGAGCATGCGCTCACTGATGCCGGGGATGGCCCGCCGCAGATCGGCGAAGTGCACCGGCGCCGGCATCAGCGTGGCGACGATCAGCCCCGTCCAGCGCTTCCCGAACAGCTCGAAGACCCGCATCATGCCGTCGTCGACCTGCCTGCACATCGCCTCGCCTTGCTCCGCCATACAGCCAGAGTACCGCCCAGAGGTTGGCTACTGCAGAAAAGTAAGCTCCTGTGCTATTAATAGGGACGTACGGAATTCAACCAGTGGTCGCGCACTGCCCGGCCGCGTACCGAAGGACCAATCCCATGGCCACGCTTCTGCTCATCGACTCCTCCGTCTTCCCCGAGGGCGGCTCCGCCTCCCGCTCGGTCACCGCGGCCTTCCGCAAGGCATGGGAGGAGCAGCACCCCGACGGCACCGTGATCCACCGCGACCTGGCCGTCGACCCGCTGCCGCACCTCGACGGCATCGCCGCCTCCGCCGGCTTCTCCGACCCGGCAGACCACACCCCCGAGCAGCAGACGGCCTTCGCGCTGCGCGTGCAGCTGGCCGAGGAGCTGGAGCAGGCCGACGCGATCGTCATAGCCGCGCCGATGTACAACTTCACGATCCCCTCGACGCTCAAGGCGTGGCTCGACCAGGTGATCATCATGGGCCGCACGGCGGGCGAGCAGCCGTCCGCCAAGGGCACCCCGGCCACCGTCGTCGCCAGCCGCGGCGGTTCGTACGCGCCGGGCACGCCCCGCGAGCCCTTCGAGTACGTCCAGAACTACCTGGAGGCCGTGCTCTCCGGCGGACTGGGACTCGATGTCGACTTCATCGTCCCCGAGCTGACCATGGCTCCCAGCAACCCGGCGATGGCCGAGCTGGTCCCGCTGTACGAGGCCTCCCGCGACAAGGCCCACGAGGACGCGGAGACCAAGGCCAAGGCCCTCGTCGCACGCTTCGCCGCCTGAGGCACCCCACCCCGCGAGTGCCGCCTGACACGGCCTCACGCGACCTCACACGGCCAAGTACGCCCCGTCAGCCACATCCAGGCGGGCGCCGTCCCACCGCGGCGCCCGCCTCGCGTGCTCCACGCCACTCCAACTCCCCGTTGCGCACAGCAGGTTATTCCGCCGGCTCCCGGCACCACGACGAAGCCCACGGAGGGGTACGCCGACCGCGGGGAGCACAAAGGACGCGAGAGGAGCACAGCAGGCCGGACGAACGAGGACTACGGAGGCCACGGACATCACGGAGATCACGGACTCACACGCAGGCCGCAAGCCGCACAAGCCACACAGACCCACAAACCCACAGACCCACCAGGGCCGCGAAACGTAACTCCCGCACCACGGACAGCAACAGATCCCGCAGCAGAGCCACCAGCAAGGCCACCCCGGCCCCCGCCCCGCCCCGCATGTGACGTACCCCTCAGCCCCTCAAAGCTCCCGGCCACCCCCGCCCAGAAGCCGCCAGGAACAGAGCCCCACCGCCCCCACCGACGCCCCACCGACCCCCACCGCAAGAGCACCCCACGCCCGTGACATGGACAACAACGTGACGAACACAACGAAAGACCCCCGGCCGCCGGATTTCTCCGGAGACCGGGGGTCTCATCTGTGCGCGAGGGGGGAGTTGAACCCCCACGCCCTTTCGGGCACTGGAACCTGAATCCAGCGCGTCTGCCTATTCCGCCACCCGCGCATGGGTGCTGCCAGTTGATCCTCTCACGTGATCCGGGCTGTGCTGTCCGGGTCTTGTGCGAGCGCCTGCCGACATCCAGAACATTAGCACGCTGTCGGGGGTGCCTTCACATGCCTTTTCCCCGGTCCCCCACATGCGTTTTCCCCGGTCCCCGCCCCGCGGCAACCCCGGGCCGCACCCGGCCGTGCCTCGGACATTCGCCGAGCACTGCCCAAAGGGTTCACACTCGCGGTAGCCGCGACAGGAGCGGGAGCATCCGCCCGCCTCCGTGCCGGCCGGACAGGACCGGCACCCGTGCCACGCCCGACTCCGACCCCCGCCCGGCGGGAGTGGTCGGCGGTTGCGGGACACTGTCAGCGGGGCACATCTACGATCGCAGTGCACGAGCAGTGGGCAAGGAGCAAGCAAGCACCAGGCAACCCTGTGAGGGGCGACACTCGTCCTCAAGGCGGGAAAGGGGAACCAGCCGATTTCCCGACGCGTGGATACGATCAGTAAGCAGTATCAGGACGACTCGATCAGGACGATCCCGACGAAGACTGAGGAAGGAGGTGCCCCGTGGGAGTACTGAAGCGTTTCGAGCAGCGTCTCGAAGGTCTCGTCAACGGCACCTTCGCCAAGGTGTTCAAGTCCGAGGTGCAGCCCGTTGAGATCGCCGGCGCGCTGCAGCGCGAGTGCGACAACAACGCCACCATCTGGAACCGCGACCGCACGGTTGTCCCCAACGACTTCATCGTCGAGCTGAGCACCCCCGACTACGAGCGGCTGAGCCCCTACAGCGGGCAGCTCGGCGACGAGCTCTCCAACATGGTGCGCGACTACGCCAAGCAGCAGCGCTACACCTTCATGGGCTCGATCAAGGTCCATCTGGAGAAGGCCGACGATCTCGACACCGGCCTGTACCGCGTCCGCAGTCGTACGCTCGCCTCCAGCTCATCCCAGGAACACCCGGGAGCGGCGGCCGACCGGCCCGACGCGGCGGGCCGCGGTGGCCGGCCCGGCGGCGGCCATGTGAGCCCGCCCCCCATGCCTTCGTCCCCGCCACCCGGCGGCGCACAGCCCGTACCTCGTACGGCACCGCCCGGTGCAGGACCGCAGCCCGCCGCGCAGACACGGCGCTGGATCGAGATCAACGGCACCCGCCACCAGATCTCGCGCCCCACTCTCGTGCTGGGCCGCAGCACCGACGCCGACGTACGGATCGACGACCCGGGTGTCTCCCGGCGTCATTGTGAGATCCGGGTCGGAACGCCCCCCATGATCCAGGATCTGGGCTCCACGAACGGCATCGTGGTGGACGGGCAGCACACCACTCGCGCTAATCTCCGCGACGGCTCGCGGATTGTCGTGGGCAGTACCACCATCGTTTACCGGCAAGCCGAAGGGTGAAGCGGGGGCAATGTCAGAGCTGACCCTCACGGTCATGCGGTTGGGTTTCCTCGCCGTACTGTGGCTGTTCGTCATCGTGGCCGTTCAGGTCATCCGCAGCGATCTGTTCGGCACGCGCGTCACACAGCGCGGTGCCGCCCGGCGCGGCGGACAGGAAGCGCGTGCGCAGCGTCAGGCTGCGCCGCCTCAGCAACAACAGCCGCGCCGCCAGGAAGGCGGCCGCGGCAACAATCGTCAGCGGCGCGGAGCGCCCACCAAGCTGGTGGTCTCCGAGGGTTCGCTGACCGGCACCACCGTCGCGCTCCAAGGCCAGACCATCTCCCTGGGCCGTGCACACGACTCCACGATCGTGCTGGACGACGACTATGCGTCCAGCAGGCATGCCAGGATCTACCCGGACCGTGACGGCCAGTGGATCGTCGAGGATCTCGGTTCCACCAACGGCACGTACCTGGACCGGACCCGACTGACGACCCCGACACCGATTCCCCTGGGAGCCCCGATCCGCATCGGCAAGACCGTCATCGAGCTGCGGAAGTAGTACGACAATGAGCGAGCGGAGCGAGCGAGCCGCGACGGTCCACTCGGCGGACCCGGGCGTGCTCCCGACCGGAGGGTGGGCAGTGTGGCTCGACGAGACCGGCTGTACCCCGAGCCGACGGGTGAGGTGCACATGAGCTTGTCCCTGCGCTTCGCCGCCGGATCGCACAAGGGCATGATCCGTGAGGGCAACGAAGACTCCGGTTATGCCGGGCCACGGCTGCTCGCCATCGCCGACGGCATGGGCGGCCAGGCCGCCGGTGAGGTCGCCTCTTCCGAGGTGATCTCCACGCTCGTCCAGCTCGACGACGACGTCCCCGGCTCCGACCTCCTCACCTCCCTGGGCACGGCCGTCACACGCGCCAATGACCAGCTGCGGGTGATGGTCGAGGAGGACCCCCAGCTGGAGGGCATGGGCACGACCCTGACCGCCCTGCTGTGGACCGGGCAGCGGCTCGGCCTGGTCCACGTCGGCGACTCGCGTGCGTATCTGCTGCGCGACGGCGGGCTGACCCAGATCACCCAGGACCACACCTGGGTGCAGCGGCTGGTCGACGAGGGCCGGATCACCGAAGAGGAAGCCACCACCCATCCGCAGCGGTCGCTGCTGATGCGGGCGCTGGGCAGCGGTGATCATGTCGAGCCCGATCTGTCGATCCGCGAGGTGCGGGCCGGCGACCGGTATCTGATCTGCTCGGACGGACTGTCCGGAGTCGTCAGCCACCAGACGCTGGAAGAGACCCTCGCCAGCTACCACGGGCCGCACGAGACGGTGCAGGAGCTGATCCAGCTCGCGCTGCGCGGTGGCGGACCCGACAACATCACCTGCATCGTCGCCGACGTCCTGGACGTGGACGGCAACGAGACAATGGCCGGCCAGCTCAACGACACCCCGGTCATCGTCGGCGCCGTCGCGGAGAACCAGCACCAGCTCAGCGACCCGACCACGATGCAGACCCCCGCCGCTCGGGCCGCCGAGCTCGGCCGGGCGGGCAGCCATCCGTCCCCGCCCGGTGGCGCCTTCGGGCCGCCCGGAAGCGGTGACGGGGAGATCGACGGACCGCCGCAGGGCTCGTTCGGCGCGTTCATCGACGAGGACTTCGTCAAGCCCCGCAGACGCGGGAGGTGGCTCAAGCGGTCGCTGTTCATCGCGCTGGCGCTGGCCGTCGTGGGCGGCGGCTGCTACGCGGGCTACCGCTGGACGCAGACCCAGTACTTCGTCGGTGCCAAGGACGACCACGTCGCGCTCTACCGGGGCATCAGCCAGGACCTCGCGTGGATCAAGCTCAATGGCGTGGACGAGGACCACCCCGAGATCGAACTCAAGTACCTGCCGCTGTACCAGCGCAACCAGGTCAAGGAGACGATCGCGGTCGACGACCGCACACAGGCGGGCGAAAAGGTCACCGAATTGAACAGGCAGGCCAATGCCTGCCGTAGTAAGGAGCAGCGGGAGGCCGCCGAGCGTGAGGCGGCGCGCCATCCGGGCAAGGGCAAGGCGGGCACGCCGGGCAAGCCCGGTACGTCGCCCAAGCCCAGCACGAGCGCCCACCCCGGTTCCACCGGCAAGACGGGCAAGGACAGCGGCACCGGCACGGCCGGCACGCTGGCGGCGACCGTGACTCCCAAGCCCGCACCCACCACCAGCCAGGCCCCCTCAGAGGAGCAGCAGAAGCTGGAAAAAAATTGCAGCACCCAGCAGTGAGGGCGTAGGGGGCCGTAGATCTCATGAGCAGCACCACCAACACCACCACCATTGGCACCATCGGGGCCCCGAGCCGCCGCAACACCGAACTCGCGATGCTCGTTTTCGCGGTGCTGATTCCGGTGTTCGCGTACATCAACGTCGGCCTGGCGAAGCAAGGTTCGGTACCGGCCGGTGTGATGGGCTACAGCCTGGGCCTCGGCCTGCTGGCTGGCGTCGCGCATCTCGTCGTCCGCAAGTGGGCGCCGTACGCCGACCCGCTGATGCTGCCCATCGCCACCCTGCTCAACGGCCTCGGGCTGGTGTTCATCTGGCGGCTGGACCAGGAGCCGCAGATCAGCACCCCGCAGCTGGGCGGCGCGATGGCCCCGGGGCAGCTGATGTGGTCGACGCTCGGTATCGCGCTCTTCCTCGTCGTGCTGGTCTTCCTCAAGGACCACCGTGTCCTGCAGCGCTACACGTACATCTCGATGGTGCTGGCGCTGGTCCTGCTGATCGCGCCGGTCTTCTTCCCGGCCCGCTTCGGCGCGCGCATCTGGATCACCATTCCCGGTGTCGGTTCGCTGCAGCCGGGCGAGTTCGCGAAGATCATCATTGCGATCTTCTTCGCGGGCTATCTGATGGTGAAGCGGGACGCGCTGGCGCTGGCCAGCCGCCGCTTCATGGGCCTGTACCTGCCGCGCGGCCGTGACCTCGGTCCGATCCTGGTGATCTGGGCGCTCAGCCTGATGATCCTGGTCTTCGAGACCGACCTGGGTACGTCACTGCTCTTCTTCGGCCTCTTCGTGATCATGCTGTACGTCGCCACCGAGCGCACCAGCTGGATCGTCTTCGGTCTGCTGCTGAGCGCCGGCGGCGCGGTCGCGGTGGCCACCTTCGAGTCCCATGTGCAGGTCCGTGTCCACAACTGGCTCAACCCGCTGGAGCTGCTCAACGGCGGTGTCACCGAGACCGCCCAGGCCATGTACTCCTTCGGCTCCGGCGGCATCCTCGGATCGGGCCTGGGCCAGGGCTACTCCCGCCTCATCGGCGGTATCGCGCCGAAGAGCGACTACATCCTCTCCACCGTCGGCGAGGAGATCGGCCTGGCCGGTCTCATGGCCATCCTGCTGCTGTACGGCCTGCTGATCGAGCGCGGTATCCGTACGGCGCTGGCCGCCCGCGACCCGTTCGGCAAGCTGCTGTCGATCGGTCTGTCCGGCGCCTTCGCGCTCCAGGTCTTCGTCGTCGCCGGTGGTGTGACGGGCCTGATCCCGCTGACGGGTATGACGATGCCGTTCCTCGCCCAGGGTGGCTCGTCCGTGATCGCCAACTGGGCACTGGTCGCGATCCTGCTGCGGATCAGCGACACCGCGCGCCGCCCGGCGCCGGCTCCCGCCCCGTCCACCGACGCCGAAATGACCCAGGTGGTCCGCCCGTGAACAAGCCCCTGCGCCGGGTCGCGATCTTCTGCGGCCTGCTCGTCCTCGCCCTGCTGGTCCGCGTCAACTGGGTGCAGTTCGTCGAGGGCGACCAGCTCAAGAACGACCCGCACAACCGCCGGGTCGCCATCGAGCGCTACAGCACACCGCGCGGCAACATCATCGTCGACGGCAAGGCCATCACCGGCTCCACGACCACCGACAGCGGCGACTTCAAGTACAAGCGCACGTACAAGAACGGCAAGATGTGGGCGCCGGTCACCGGCTACGCCTCGCAGGCCTTCGACGCCAACCAGCTCGAAAAGCTCAACGACGGCATCCTCAGCGGCACCGACGACAGGCTCTTCTTCAGCCGCACGGTCGACATGTTCACCGGCGGCAAGCAGAAGGGCGGCAACGTGGTGACCACCCTCGACGCCAAGGCCCAGAAGGCCGCCTACGACGGCCTCGGCAAGCAGAAGGGCGCGGTCGCCGCGATCAACCCGGAGACCGGCGCGATCCTGGCCCTGGCCAGCACCCCGTCGTACGACCCGTCCACCTTCGCCGGGATGAGCAACAAGGACGCCGAGGCGTACAGCGGGCTGCAGAAGACGAACGACCCCGACGAGCCGATGCTCAACCGGGCGCTGCGCCAGACCTACCCGCCCGGCTCCACCTTCAAGGTCGTCACGGCCTCGGCGGCGCTGGAGAACGGGCTCTACAAGGACGTCGACTCCAAGACCGACTCGCCGCTGCCCTACACGCTCCCCGACACCGCGGGCCAGCCGCTGAACAACGAGGGCAATATCCCCTGCGAGAACGCCACCCTGCGGGAAGCGCTGCGCTGGTCCTGCAACACGGTGTTCGGCAAGGTCAGCGCGGACCTCGGCAACGCGAAGATGAAGGCCGAGGCGGAGAAGTTCGGCTTCAACGACCCGGGGATCAACACCCCGGTCCGCGCCGCGGAGAGCGTCTACCCCAAGGACAACCGGCCGCAGAACGCCATGGCGGGCATCGGCCAGGCCTCCAACCGCGCCACGCCGCTGCAGATGGCCATGGTCGCCTCGGCGGTCGCCAACGGCGGCAAGCTGATGAAGCCGTACATGGTCGACCAGCTGGTCGCGCCGAACCTCAATGTGATCCAGCAGCACACCCCGCAGGAGATGAGCCAGCCGCTGAGCCCGGAGAACGCGGCGAAGGTCCAGAGCATCATGGAGACCGTGGTCAAGGAGGGCACGGGAACCAGCGCCCAGATCCCCGGCGTCACAGTGGGCGGCAAGACCGGTACCGCGCAGCACGGCGAGAACAACAAGGACAACCCGTACGCCTGGTTCATTTCCTACGCGAAGACCGCCAAGGGCACCCCCGTCGCGGTCGCGGTCGTCATTGAGGGATCCGACACTCTTCGCGACGACATCGCGGGCGGAAAGCTTGCAGCTCCGGTCGCGAAGCGCGTCATGCAGGCGGTACTCGAAGGCGAGAAGTGACCCGGGTCATGCCCATACCGGTCACGTATCAGGTTGCGGCTCCGGCCCGGTCCGGTACGACATGCCGGGTACGGTATGCCCGGACAGCACACCGCCGGACCACACACCGGTGCGGTCGGGACTGACGGAGAGGGCTGGAGAAGCTTATGGAAGAGCCGCGTCGCCTCGGCGGCCGGTACGAGCTGGGCTCGGTGCTCGGCCGTGGTGGCATGGCCGAGGTGTACCTCGCGCATGACACCCGCCTGGGCCGCACCGTAGCTGTGAAGACGCTGCGGGTGGACCTCGCCCGTGATCCGTCCTTCCAGGCCCGGTTCCGCCGTGAGGCCCAGTCGGCCGCCTCGCTGAACCATCCGTCGATCGTCGCGGTCTACGACACCGGCGAGGACTACGTCGACGGTGTCTCGATCCCGTACATCGTCATGGAGTACGTCGACGGCTCCACCCTGCGTGAGCTTCTGCACTCCGGAAGGAAGCTGCTGCCGGAGCGGTCGCTGGAGATGACGACCGGTGTCCTCCAGGCGCTGGAGTACTCCCACCGGGCCGGCATCGTCCACCGCGACATCAAGCCGGCCAACGTCATGCTGACCCGCACCGGCCAGGTCAAGGTCATGGACTTCGGCATCGCCCGTGCCATGGGCGATGCCGGTATGACGATGACGCAGACCGCGGCGGTCATCGGCACGGCGCAGTACCTCTCGCCCGAGCAGGCCAAGGGCGAGCAGGTCGACGCCCGCTCCGACCTGTACTCCACCGGCTGTCTGCTCTACGAGCTGCTCACCGTGCGGCCGCCGTTCGTCGGCGACTCGCCGGTCGCGGTGGCTTATCAGCATGTCCGCGAGGAGCCGCAGAAGCCGAGCAACTTCGACCCCGAGATCACGCCGGAGATGGACGCCATCGTCCTGAAGGCACTGGTCAAGGACCCGGACTACCGCTATCAGTCAGCCGACGAGATGCGGGCCGACATCGAGGCGGCGCTGGACGGCCAGCCGGTCGCGGCGACCTCCGCCATGGGCGCGGCAGGCTACGACCAGGACCAGCCGACCACCATGCTGCGGCCGCAGGACCCGGCCGGCCAGACCTCCATGCTCCCGCCGATGAACCCGGACGACGGGGGCTACGGTTACGACGACCGGTCCGACCGGCGGCGCGGCGGCGGCCAGAAGAAGAGCAACACCTCGACGATCCTGCTGGTGCTGGCGGCCGTCCTCGTCCTGGTCGGTGCGATCTTCATCGGCAAGGCGATGTTCACCAACGGCAACAAGGGCAGCACGACGCCGGTGCCCAACCTCGTCGGCAAGACCCTCGGGGAAGCCAAGGACTTCGGGCGGAACGGCAGCTTCAAGGTCGCCGAGGGTGGCCGCAAGTCCTGCGACAACGTCAAGAAGGGCCAGGTCACCGAGCAGGATCCGGCGGCCGGTGGGCAGATCGACAAGAATGCCACCGTCACCGTCACGGTGTGTTCGGGTGCCGCCAAGGTCACGGTTCCGGACGTCACGGGCCTCTCCTTCCAGAAGGCGTCCGCCGAGCTCAGCCGCAAGGGCTTTGACAACGTCAAGCAGACCCAGGAGGTGTCCGACCGCGCGCCGGGCACCGTGACCAAGCAGGACCCCCCGGGCCAGAGCGAGGCGGCCAAGAACACCGAGATCACCCTGACCGTCGCCCAGGAGTCCCCCAAGCGGAACATCCCGGACGTCAAGGGCCAGGACTTCCCGGCGGCCCAGAAGCAGCTGACCGACCTGGGCTTCCAGGTCACCAAGAATGAGCAGGAAGTCACCGATCCGAACCAGGTCGGCAAGGTGCTGGACGAGTCTCCGGCGGGCAACACCCAGGCCAAGGCGAACTCCACGGTGACCCTCACGGTCGGCAAGGCGGCTGCGCAGACACCGGTTCCGTCCGTGGTCGGCCAGACCCTGAAGGATGCGAAGCAGGCGCTCCAGCAGGCCGGCTTCACCAACATCCAGCTCGCCGGCGGCAGCCCGCAGGATGACAACGCCCACGTGATCACCCAGGATCCGCAGCCGCAGACACCGTCCGACCCCAAGACCACCACCGTGACGCTGACCACCATCGGTGGCGGCAACGGCAATGGCAACGGGGGCAATAACGGCGGTGGCGGGATCTTCGGCGGACCGTTCGGAGGGTAACAACCAGCGGTCCGTACGGAAGCGACACGGAGCCCCGGCAGCCCTCAGGCGGCCGGGGCTCTCGCCTTACCGCTCCCTCGGACGTGGCACGACCGGCGCGGCGCCTCACCGCTTCGGCAGGCTTCGGCCCGCGGCCGTCACCCGCCCTATACGCAGTCGTCAGCGCGACGGTCACCGTCGCCGCGCCCGGCCGGCCTCGCTCGGCGGACCAGAGCCTGGCCGACCCGGGTCCGGGGCCGGCTCTAGCGGAGTTCCTTCGGGGGCGTGCGGTCCGCGTCGACCCTTTCGGTGCGCTCCAGCTCGCCCCAGACGATGTAGCGGTAGTTCGAGGTGAAGACCGGCGTGCAGGTCGTCAGGGTGATGTAGCGGCCCGCCTGGTGCTTGCCGGCTTCCTTCGGGATGTTGTCGAGGACGTCCACGTTGTACTTCGAGGTCTCGGGCAGCGTCGCGAACACCTTGTAGACGTACCAGGTGCCCTTCGTCTCGAAGACGATCGGATCGCCGTCCTTGAGCTTGTCGATGTTGTGGAACTTCGCGCCATGGCCGTCACGGTGGGCGGCGAGAGTGAAGTTGCCCTTCTTGTCCTGCGGCAGCCCCGACGTGACCGGCTTGGTGTAGTAGCCGGCCACGCCCTCGTTGAGGACGTCGGTGTCGGTGCCCTTCTTGACCAGCACCTCACCGTTGTCCATCGCCGGGACGTGCAGAAAGCCGATGCCGTCCTTGGTGTCCAGCTCCCCCGGCCCCTTGGGCCCGCTGCTCGCCCAGTGCTTGCGCACCTGGTCGCCCTGCTGGTGCGCGGCGCGGTCGGCGAGGACATTGGTCCACCACAGCGAGTAGGCGACGAACAGGCCCAGGATCAGCCCCGCCGTGATCAGCAGCTCACCGATGACGCTGATGATGGCGGCGACGGTCCTGCGCACACGGCGCGGTGTGCGTGGCGGCGCGGACCGGTCGCACTCCTCGTCGGTTCCGGTTGCAGTCACCGCGTAGCACCCCTCTTATGTTCGCTCAGCCGGCGAGCGCATCCGGTTTGCCCTTGCTGCGCGGCCGCTCGTCGACCATCTTGCCCCAGACGATCATCCGAAAGGTACTGGTGAATTCCGGGGTACAGGTCGTCAGGGTGATGTAGCGGCCGGGCCCGGTGAATCCCGAGCCGGGCGGCACGGGGCCGATCACGCTGGTATTGCTCGGAGACGTCTGCGGGAGGACGCTCTCCATCTCGTACGTGTAATACGAGCTCTGCGTCTCGACAACGATCTTGTCGCCCTTGGTGAGCCGGTTGATATAGCGGAACGGCTCGCCATGCGTATTGCGGTGCGCCGCCACGGCGAAGTTGCCCTTCTTGTCCCAGGGCATCGCCGTCTTGGTCCCGCTGTTCTTGTCGTAGTGACCGATCATGCCGTGGTCCAGCACACGGTGCTTGTCGATGCCCTCGGCTATCGGGGCCTTCACATCGAGCTTCGGGATATACATGATCCCGAAGCGCTCACCGTCCGCGAGATTCTTCTTCTCGCCGCCGCCCTTGTCCCACTCGTGCTGCAGGTTGGTGGTGGCGCCGCCCGCCTCCTCTTCAGCCATCACATTCGTCCACCACAGCTGATAGGTGACGAACAGCAGCATCAGGACGCCGAGGGTGATGAAGACTTCGCCCAGCGCGCGGCTGGCGATCAGGCTGGGGCTGTCCTTGGCGGCTCGCGCGGCCTGCCGGGCCTCCAGCCGTGACATGGGAGCGGACGCCGCTTCAGAGGCTGACGCAGCGACCTCGGTTGCGGCGGCCGCACCACCGTGGCGCGCTCGTCTGCCGCCCCGCTTGGCTGCCTCCTGAGCGGCCTTGCGCCGGGCCGCTCGACCTCCGGACCCCGCCGTCGCGGTCGCCGTCGCCGTCGCCGTCGATGCATCGGTTTCACGTGAAACCGAGTCGCCGGTTTCACGTGAAACCGTCTCGTCGGGTCTCTCGGCCTGACGCAGCGCCATGGTCTCGTTGTCGTCCGGCCACGGGGTGGCGGCAGCTGCCGCGGCCGGAGCGGATCTCACGGCCGGTGCGGGGGCGTACGAGGCCGGTGTCTCCGGCGCGGCATAGGGCGGGGATATCGGCGCGGTCACCCCGGGGCGGGGGCCGTGACCGGAGTCATGGCCGGTGGCGTGGCCCTGGCCGTAGGCGGCCGGCCCGGCGCCGTGCGGCTGCCGGTCCGGGCGGGGCGGCTGCCGGTCCGGGCGGGGCGGCTGCCGGTCCGGGCGGGGCGGCCCTTCCGGCTCCAGATGCGGACGGAACCACGGGGAGCCCTGCGCCCCGTCCTCCTGAGCCGCCTTGCCCCGGCGTCGCCCCCGCCCCGCCTGCCCGTACGGACCAGGCGCGGGCGCCGGCGCCGCCCGGCCCGGCAGCGGATCGTTCAGCGGGTCGTCGAGCTGCCCCACCGCCACCTCGAACGCATCGGGTTGCCCGTACGGATCCTGTGGTCCGCGCGGCTCCTGCGGCGCGTACGACTGCTGCGGGCCGTCCGGCTCGTAGGATCTCCCTTCACGCTCGGGGCGTAGGTCGGTCACGCGCCGGCCTTGCCGACCACTGGGGCCAGCCCCGTGGAGCGCTCTACCGCCCCCTCGTCGCCGCATTCGACGAGCCAGTTGGCCAGCATCCGGTGCCCCCACTCCGTCAGTACCGATTCGGGGTGGAACTGCACGCCCTCGACCGGAAGTTCACGATGCCGCAGCCCCATGGCGATCCGTCCGCCGGGGGCGTCCTCGGCCACCGTCCAGGCGGTGACGACCAGTTCGTCGGGGACGGTGTCCGTCTCGACGGCCAGGGAGTGGTAGCGGGTGGCGGTGAAGGGGGACGGCAGACCGGAGAAGACTCCGACGCCCTCGTGGGTGACGAGCGAGGTCTTACCGTGCAGCAGCTCCGGCGCACGGTCCACCACACCGCCGTACGCGACCGCCATCGACTGCATGCCCAGGCACACGCCGAAGACCGGGACCCCGGTGTCGGCACAGTGCCGGACCATGTCGACACAGACCCCGGCCTGCTCGGGGGTGCCGGGACCGGGCGACAGCAGCACACCGTCGAAGCCGTCCTGAGCATGCCGCGGCGCGACCTCGTCGTTGCGCAGCACCTCACATTCGGCACCGAGTTGGTAGAGGTACTGGACGAGGTTGAAGACAAAGCTGTCGTAGTTGTCGACGACGAGAATCCGTGCGGTCATCGGACGGCTGCCATCCCTTGGTCGACAGTGACGTCATTGAAGGGGAGCAGCGGCTCCGCCCACGGAAAGACGTACTGGAAGAGTATGAAGACGACCGTCAGCGCGAGCACCAGGGAAATCAGTGCCTTCACCCAGGTGTTGCCCGGCAGATGCCGCCAGATCCAGCCGTACATGCTGTCGCTGTCCCCTTGCCGATGCCGATGACGATGTCGATTGCGACACCAGAGTAAGGGGCGAGGGCGGGCCCAGGTGGGTCAGCCGGTCAAAGCCGATGGCCTTCCCTGTGCCACGGGTTGGGTGGAATCCAGGTGCGCCCAGGCGATCAGCCGGTGGCTGTGACCCCATTCCGGCTCGCAGGTGGTCAGCGTGAGATAGCGCCCTGGGCCGTTGAAGCCGGATTTCCGCGGTACGGGGTCGATCACCCCGATGTCGCCGGGCAGTGTCGTATAGGGCCGGTTGTCGATGCGGTAGGTGAACCAGGTCGTACCGTCGGTGAGGACCACGGCGTCGCCGGGGCGCAGCTGTGGGAAGTCCTTGAAGGGATCGCCATAGGTGCGGCGGTGGCCGGCGACGGAGAAGTTGCCGGTCTCGCCCAGGTGCGCGGTGCGGTCGTAATGGCCGAGGCCGCGCTTGAGGACCTCGGTCGCGGTGCCTTCGAGTACGGGCTTGGCCCAGTCGGCGCCCAGCCGCGGGATGTACATGACGGCGAAGGAAGCGCCCGGTGCATAACGGCGGGGCGGCTCGGCCGGGGTGGGTGTGCTGCCGGGGCCCGGCTTCCCGTCAGGTGCCTGTGTGCTGCCGCGGCCGGTGACGGCACCCGCGGACCACTGGCGCTGGAGCTTGCCGATCTCGCCGTCCATGGCGGTGTCGGCCCGCACACCGGTCCAGAAGAGGACATAGACCACGAACAGCACGATCAGCGCACCGGCCGTGAGGCAGATGTCGCTCACCGTCCGCACGATCCACCGCACCGCCGTCCGGCCCCGCAGCGTCATGGCCCCGCCCCTCCCGCCGCCCCGCGGGATGCGGGCTACGGCTTCACAGGCTGTGCGTAGTGGAGATCCACTGTGCCGGAGTAGCCGGGAAGAGTCACCGCCTCGGGCTGGTCGACTTTCCAGCCCAGGCCGTAGGCGTTCACGTACTGGAGGTAGTTCTGGATGGCGGGGGAGGCGGTCAGCGCGTTGACCAGGGCTTCCCGGCTGCCGACGGCGGTGATCTTGTACGGCGGGGAGTAGACCCGGCCCTGGAGGATCAGGGTGTTGCCGACGCAGCGCACCGCGCTGGTGGAGATCAGCCGCTGGTCCATGACCTCGATGCCCTTGGCGCCGCCGTGCCACAGGGCGTTCACCACGGCCTGCAGGTCCTGCTGGTGGATGACCAGGTCGTTGGGCTGCGGCTCGGGGACACCGGGGATCTTGGCGGTGGCGTTCGGCGGGGCGTCGGTGAGCGTGACCGTCACGCCCTGGCCCTTCACCGGCTTGGTGCCGGCGCGCTTCTCCAGCCCCTTGACCTTGGCCTCGTCGGCCTTGGAGCTGCCGTTGTCGCGCCGGGCGAGGGCATCGACCTCCGCGCGCAGGGTGGCGTTGCTGTCGTCCTGGGAGCCGTTCTTGTGGCTGCGTTCCTGGATGAGGTCGGACAGCCGCAGCATCGAGTCGTCCGAGCGCAGGTTGGTACCCCGGGCGGTGTCGAAGCTCAGCCAGAACAGCAGCCCGGCGAGCGCGAACACGATGAGGGTGAGAAACCGCACGGGCCGCAGGCGGGGGCGAGAGGGGCGGTCGGTGGAGTCAGCGGAATTGCTCAACGTACCCTTACTCCTTACGGCGCCGCGGAAGCACTACGCTAACGGACGCCCCGGAAAAGGAATCCGCTCCCCACCGCGTCCGTGCCCCGGCACATACCTCGCACCTCCCTCGCGGATGGGGGCACCGCCCGCTCGGGCCAGGCCGCGAGCGGGGGAGCAGCGCATCGACAGGAGAGTTCCTCGTGCCGAAGTCACGGATCCGCAAGAAGGACGACTTCACGCCGCCGCCGGCGAAAACCACCAACCTGAAGATGAATTCAGGCCGCAGTTGGGTGGCGCCGCTGATGCTGGCGATGTTCCTGATCGGGCTGGTATGGATCGTGATGTTCTACGTGTCCGAGGGCGATCTGCCGATCGCGGCCATGGGCAACTGGAACATTGTGTGCGGCTTCGGCTTCATCGCGGTGGGCTTCGGCGTATCCACGCAGTGGAAGTAGCGCAAGCCCTACCCAAGGCCATCCACACGGTTATCCACAGCCGGGGAAAACTTCAGAAGATCTGTGGATAACCTTCCGGAGGTTGACGCCGGTGTGATCGGCGGCACCCTCTCCCGGCCTGCGTCTCCCCGCATCCTTACTGGGGAAACGCAGGTCAGGGCGGTCCGGGGCGCAGGCCCCGCACAGCATGCACAAGATCGGCCACGTGCTGTGGACAACTCGCCGCGACGGGCTCGTCAGCCCATCAGCTGAACGGTCCGTACCCACACCACCGCGATGACCGCGAGCAGGGCGAGCGCACACGTCGCGCTATGCACCAGGGTCCGGCGGTGCCGCGGCGCATGCACCATCCCGAACGCCACCGCGGCACCCACCACCAGGCCGCCGACATGGGCCTGCCAGGCGATATTCGGCCACAGGAACGTGAAGGCCAGGTTGAGGCCGAGCAGGATCAGCACCGGCTTCATGTCGTAATTCAGCCGCCGCAGCAGTACCGCGGTCGCACCGAGTAGCCCGAAGATCGCGCCGGACGCCCCCAGCGAGGGCTGGTTCTGCGCGGCGAGGAGATAGGACAGGGCGCTGCCGCCCAGGCCGGCGAGCAGATAGAGCGCGATGAACCGCACCCGGCCGAGCGCCGCCTCCAGTGGCGGTCCCAGCCACCACAGGGAGAGCATGTTGAACGCGATATGCGCGATCTGCTGGTGCAGGAACATCGCGGTCAGCAGGCGGTACCACTCGCCCTCGGCGACGCCGACGAGCTGATACCGGCCCGGTTCGACGGCGAGGCCGAGCAGATCGAGGTGGTTGACCAGCGGGCTCAGTGCGCCGCCGGTCACCTGCACGGCAAGGAAGACGGCGACGTTGATCCCCAGCAGGATCTTGGTGACCAGCCGCGGATCGCTCGCGATCGTGCCGCCCGCGATCGTGCGCGGCGCGGACGCCCGCGGCGCGTGGCCACTGCCGCTGCCACGCACACAGTCCGGGCACTGGAAGCCGACCGAGGCGCTGACCATGCACTCCGGGCATATCGGCTGGTCGCAGCGGGTACAGCGGATGCCGGTCGGGCGATCCGGGTGGCGGTAGCAGCCCGGCAGGCCGTCGTTACCCTGCGCGTCCTGCGGCTTCTGCGGGCTGCCTGGCACCTGGTCCATCCGTCCCCTCGTCCTCTTCTCCGTCCGGGCGCGTCAACGCTCCGCTCCGTCCGGGCCCCGCCTGGACGAGCCTCGCGCCCCGCCTGATGTACGACCGGGCGGGGCGCAATGGTTCCCCCGGACCCGGCCGGGGCGCAAGACGCGGCTCAGCGGGTCTCGATGACCACCGACTCGATGACGACGTCCTGGACGGGACGGTCGGTGCGCGGGTTGGTCTGGGTGCCGGCGATGGCGTCGACGACCTTCTTGCCGGCCTCGTTGCTGACCTCACCGAAGATGGTGTGCTTGCCGGTCAGCCACGCGGTCGCGCCGACGGTGATGAAGAACTGCGAGCCGTTCGTGCCCGGACCGGCGTTGGCCATGGCCAGCAGGTACGGCTTGTTGAAGGCCAGGTCGGGGTGGAACTCGTCCCCGAACTCGTAACCGGGGCCGCCGGTGCCGTTGCCCAGCGGGTCGCCACCCTGGATCATGAAACCGCTGATCACCCGGTGGAAGACGGTGCCGTCGTACAGCCGGTCCGTGGACTTCTTGCCGGTCGCCGGGTGGGTCCACTCCCGCTCACCGCTGGCGAGCTCGACGAAGTTCTTGACCGTCTTGGGTGCATGGTTCGGCAGGAGCCGAATCTCGATGTCGCCCTGGTTCGTCTTCAGGGTGGCGTAGAGCTGCTCAGCCACGATCTACCTTCCATAAGTCTTCGCTGACGGTTCCCGATCCTCGCACGGACCGGCCCTCCCGTCGCCCGGCCACGCCCCCTCCCAGAGCTTCGCGCCGCTCTCGGCCGGCCGCCCGGCCAACCCCTCTCCCCGGGCCGTACACGCACCCTGTGCGCCGGCCGGCCCTCGCCTCCCGGCGGCTTTCGTACTGATTTCCTGCGCCCGAAGCGGCAAATCGTGGCATTGTCATCAAGAAGGCTCCCGAAGGTCCCCAATGACCCGGATGCCCGTTCGCACATGCCGTATGGCGCATGAGCGGGCATGATCTTCAAACGGGTGGACAGGCGACACAGCAGACATGGGGGACCAGCCCCCCGAGCCCCGGACACGCCACCGAGGAGGAGGATCCCGTGACCCGCAAGGAAAGCGTGCGCGCCGCGACCGGTACGGCCAAGGACAGCGTGCGGCACGCCGCGGAGGTGGTAGCTCCTTATGCCGGTACGGCCAAGGACGCCGCCGTGCACTTCGCTCACGAGGCCCGGACGCGAGCGGCTCCCAAGGTGGCCGACGCCGCCCACCAGGCACGTGCGCAGTACGACACGCATCTGCACCCCCGTATCGAACACGCCCGTGGCACGCTGCCACCCAAGGTCGACGCGGCGGCGACCCGGGCGGCCTGCCGCACCCGCAAGGCAGCCCGCCAGGCGGCCGACTACACCGCACCGCGGCTGGAGAACGCCGTGACCCAGGCGCGGGCCGCGGCCGAACCGGTGCGCGAGGAAGCCCTGGCCCGCGGCACCGCCGCGCTCGCCGCACTCCGCGGCCAGGTGACCGCCGCCGAGATCGCCAAGCTCCAGAAGAAGCACAGCCGGCGGGCCAAGTGCGGCAAGCTCGCCAAGCGCCTCGCCGTACTGGGCATCCTGGCCGGCGGTGCGGTCGCCGCCTGGAAGTGGTGGGACAAGCAGGCCAACCCGGACTGGCTGGTCGAGCCGCCGGCCCCCACCGAGGTCAGCGACCGCGGACGGCTGAGCGCGGTCGACGGCAGCGAGGGCGCCTCGCTCGACCCCGAGGTCCAGGCCAAGCAGGACGAGACCGAGACCGACAAACGCAGCGGCGGCACCGCAACCTGACCCGCGGACCGCCGGCATCTCACCGGGCCGTGTCCCCGCCCCCGACGAGGGGCGGTGGGCACGGCCCGCTCGCGTACGGCCGGCAGCGCTGCCCCCGAGAGCCGGCCCAACGCTCCGTCAGAAACCGCGAAAGCCCCTCTGACCAGCGACTACGCCGATCCGAAAGGCTTTGGGAGTGGAGCCCAGGGGAGTCGAACCCGAAATTGTTACGTTCCTGACCTGCGAAAGCGCCAGAGAACTCGAACAGACACCCCCGCATCCTCCTGCATCCCGCTCGATCCCCCTCGATCCAGGCACCGTGCTGACATGTCAGCACGGCAGCCAAAGGCATTGCTCCAGTGAATCATGCGGGGCTGCGCTGTCCCATCACCCTCTCAGAGAAGGGCGAGAGGCACATGCCACCCGGCGACGCTCGAGCAAATCGGCTCAATCCTTGGATCGCCTCTTCCTCTCTGCTCTCAAGCGAACTGCGGATCCCGAAATCCGCCCGGCCAACCGGATGCGTTTCGACGCCTGGGACTGGCGACGACACGGGCGGGGTCAGCTCCGGTAACGGGCGCGGCCCACAGCAGCGGCCACAGTCAGCGGGACGGTGAGGACCGCGGCCGTCAGGAACATGCCCTGGTAAGCGTGGTGTTCCGCGGGGCCGGCGGCGAAGGCACTGGCCAGAGCGCTGCCGACGTAGAGAGCCACGCCGAACATCGCGACCCCGGTGGCGCGCGCGGCCGGAGACAGGGCGGTGGCCCAGGACTGGATCGTGGAATGCATGAACGACCAGCCAGCGCCGAGCAGCAGAGCGCACGCCACCAGCGCGGGCACAGACCGGCTGGCCGCAGCGAAGCCGAACGCCACCGTCATCTGCACCCCGCCGACCACTATCAGCTGCACCGGCGTCCAGCGCCCGACCAGCCGCTTGACCATCTGCGCCGCAGCCATCGAGCCCACGCCGTATAGCGCAGACACCGCACCGGCCAGCGTCGCCGATGTGCCCTGGGCCTCCAGCGCCGGCGCGATGTACGTCAAGAAGCCCAGCAGGACGGCGCCTTCGAGCATCGCGACAGCCATGACGTACCACTGCCAGCGGGAACTCAGGGCGATCTTGAATGGGGCGAGCAGCGCACCAGGCGCTGCACGCGGCGGTTCCGGCAGTCGACGCAGGGCGACGACCAGGTAGGCGGCGATCAAGCCGGGCAGGGCGAAGACCAGCCGCCAGCTGATGTAGTACGCCAGTGCCCCGGCGACGACGGTGGCCACGGCGGTGCCCAGCGCGAACGCGGTCATCAGCTCACTGAGCGGGCGCTGGCGGACCGCGGCGGGCACGGTATCCCCGACGTACGTGATGGATGCTGCGATGGACGCGGCGAAGAACGCCCCAGCCACGACGCGCGCCACGATCAGCGCCGTCGCGCCGGGCGCGATCACCGAACAGAGTGCGGCGACGGCGGCCCCGGTCAGCGAGATCCGCATGACCCGCACCCGGCCCAGCCGGTCGCTCGCCAGGCCCCAAACCGGCTGCATCAGGCCGTAAGCAAGGAAGTATCCGCTGGCGGCAAGCATCACCGTGGTCAGCGGGACGCCGAGTTGGGTGCCGATGAGCAGCAGCATCGGAGTGATGCAGAAGCGGTCGAAGTTGCTGACGAAGCCGGCCGCGCGCAGCAGGCGCAGCGAGGCGGCGGGCATCGGCGGGGTGGTGGGGCCGACGGCGGTGACCGGAGGGGGTGTGGAAGTGTTGCGGGGTGAGTCGGCGGTGTCCATGGGGCTCCTTGTGTCGTGCTTGCCGGTGCTGTCGGACCGGCGGATCCAGCCCATCACCGCGGCCGGCCGGGGTGACCCCGTAGCCGATTACTCTTGCTCACACCCGGGGCACGGTGCGATGCCCCAGGAGCAGGTCGGCGGTGCAGGGAGGAGTGGGGGCGTGAACGACAGCGGACCCACCGGCCCGCGCCGCGAACTGGGTGCGTTTCTGCGCTCCCGCCGCGAGCGGCTGGCGCCCGCTGATATGGGGCTGCCCGGCTCACCGCGGCGCCGTACCCCGGGGCTGCGGCGCGAGGAAGTCGCCGGGCTGGCCGGGGTCAGCAGTTCCTGGTACGCGTGGCTGGAACAGGGACGGGTGCGTACGTCGGAGCAGGTGCTGCGGTCCGTGGCGCGGGCGCTGCGGCTGAACGCGGACGAAACCGCGCATGTGCTGTCGTTCGTGGAGCACGCCGTACCGGCCGAGCGGCCGCCGGGTTGGGTGTCGAGGAATCTGCTGTCGCTGGTGGAGTCGCTGGCGCCGAACCCGGCCGTGGTGCTCGACCCGCACTGGGACCTGCTGGCCTGGAACTCGGGTTACACGGCGCTGCTCACCGACCTGGCACGGCTGGCGCCCAAGCAGCGCAATTTGCTGTGGCTGGTGTTCCGCTGGCCGCCCGCCCGTACGCTGCTGGCCAGTTGGGAGCCGGAGGCGCGGAGTCTGCTCGGCCAATTCCGGGCGAAGGCGGCCCGGCATCCGGAGGACAGCCGCTACACGGAGATCACCGAGGAACTGCTGGCCGACCCGGACGCGGTCCGCTGGTACGGCCGCCGGGAGACCTCGGCGTTCCATCCCGCCGTGCGCCATTTTCGCCACCCGGTGGCCGGTGATCTGCGACTGCGGTACGTCAAGCTCGCCGCCGTGGACGAGCCGGGCCACCACCTGCTGGCCTACCTTCCCGATGACAAAGCGACGGAGGAGGCACTGGGGGCGCTCGCCGGGTGAGCCGGCACCTCTCCGTGCGGACGGGCGAGCGAGCAGCGGTAACGACCCGACCGCGCCGGAAGGCTGCTGTCGGACCGTCACCTTCACCGTCACCGGCGCACCGCGGGGGCCGGTGCGTCAGGAGGTGAGCGTCAGGAGACGAGGTGTCAGGACGTGAGCACCGCCTTCATCACCGACCCGTCGGCGACCGCGGTGAGGGCGTCGGCGTGCTGCTCCAGCGGGAACGGCGTCACCAGGCTCGCCAGGTCGAACCGGCTGGTGAGGATTGGCAACAGGCGGACGTATTCGACGAGGTGGGCGCCGGTGAAGGCCCAGGATCCGACGACGTCGAGCTGCCGGTGGACGATCTGGTGCGGGTTGATCAGAGTGTCCCCGGCGTCCGTGTACTGGCCGATGATGAGGTAGCTGCCGCCCCGGCGGGCCAAAGTGAGGCCCTGCCTCACGGCGGCCGGCACTCCGGCGCACTCAATCACCAGATCGGCGCCGTCCCCGCCGGCGGCGGCCCGTGCCTCGCGCAGGACCTCCGCGGGGTCGGCAGCATCGGCAATGTTCAGGTGGACATCACCGATGCCGGCTGCGGCGGCGCGGTCCAGTCGGCCGGCCGGGCCGCCGACAACGACGACCTTGGCGGCACCGGCCAGCTGCGCAAACGCGGCCGCCGCCAGCCCGACCGGGCCGCTACCCTGCACCACCACGGTCTCGCCCAACCGCACCGGCCGCCTCTCGTACAGCGCGTGTGCCACGGTGGGCCCAGCGCAGGCCAGCGACATGGCGGCAAGCGGGTCAGTGCCGTCGGGAACCTTGATCACGGTGGTGCCGGATTGCAGCACGATGTGGTCGGCCCAGGCCCCGGAGAGTTCCGGGCCATCGGCGAGGGCGCGGTTGACGCCATAGGTGCGGCGCCGCTCGCACAGGGTCGGTTCGCGATGCAGCCGGCAGGGCGGGCAGACGCCACAGGCGATGGAGGAGGCCCACATCACCGTGTCGCCGACCGCGAGCGGCGCCCCGGTGGCATCCTGGTCGACCCCAGTGCCCAGCTCCCGTACGACACCGAGCCCTTCGTGGCCGAGCACGAGCGGGACGGGGATGTCCAGGTGGCCCTGCTGCAAATGCAGATCGGTGCCGCAGACGCCGCCGTATCCGCAGGCGACGACCATGCCGCCGTCGGGGGCCGCGGGCAGCGGGAACTCCCGCAGTCGCAGGGGCTCGGCGAACTCCTCCAGGACGACGGCGCGTCCGGTGCGCTGTGTCATGCCGTCACCGTGCTCAGGGTCCGGGAGAACGGGGCCGCCAGCGGGCGCAGCGGCTCGGTGTCGCGGCACACGACATGGTCCGGGCGGGGTTCGCCCGTGGGCCGCGGCAGGTTGGCGGCGTCGTTGTATGTGGCGATCAGCAGCCGGCGGGCGAACGGCGACATGTTGGGGGACGAACCGTGCACGATCTCCGGGGAGAACAGTACGACGGAGCCGGCCGGGCCCTTGGAGCTGGTCATGCCGTGCCGGTCGACGTGTTCGGCGAGCTGTTGCGGCGACAGCGAGATGTCGTCGGGGTCGAAGTGCTGCTCGGACTTGGCGGCGGCCGAGCGGCCCTCGTGGACGAGTCCGTTACGGTGCGAGCCGGGCAGGAAGATGACCGGGCCGTTGAACTCGGTGACATCGTCGAGGAAGACGCCGATGTTGACCTGGCGCGGAGCGGGCAGGTTGTCGGCGAGCCGCCAGGCGAGGAAGTCCTGGTGCCAGGCCCACTTGTCGCCGCCGAACGCCGGCTTGGCGTTGATCTTGAACTGGTAGACGTAGACGTCCTCGGTGAGCAGCTGCTGGACTGGCTCCAGGATGCGCGGGTCACGGATCAGACCGGCGTACTCGGGTTGCCGCTGGTGCGAGGAGTAGACCGCGCGCACCTCCGTGCCGCCGTCCTCGGTCACCACCTGCGGGCCAGGTACCTTCGCATCGCGTTCGAAGGCCGCGCGGAGCGTCTCCACCTCCTGCGGGTCGAGGAGGGATTCGAGCATGAGGAACCCCTGCTCGTGGTACTGGTCGGCCTGTTGCTGGGTCAGTCGCATGCGCTTCTTCTCCTGAGAAGGGAGGGAATCCGTCGGGGCGGTCCGATGGGTGGGCGTGGGCGGACCGGTGATGGGTGGGGTCATCCCATGAAGTGGCCACCGTCGACGATGAGTTGTTGTCCGGTGACATAGCCGCTGTGCGCGGTCACCAGGAATTCGAGGGCGTCGGCCATGTCCTCGGCCGTGCCGAGCCGCCGGCCGGGGATGGTGTCCAGGACGGCGGCCAGCCGCTCCGGGTCATCGAGGCGGTAGCGCTCGGTGACCTCTTCGGTGTCGGTGAATCCGGGCAGCAGGGCGTTCACCCTGATGTGCGGGGCGAGTTCGAGGGCCAGGCACTTGGTGAGCTGGAGCAGGCCCGCCTTGCTCGCGCAGTAGTTGGCGCCGTTCGCACGGGGCCGGATCGCCGTGGTGGAGGCGACGTTGACGATGCTGCCGCCGCCCGCCTCCGCCATCGCGGGCGCCAGGGCCCTGGTGAGGTGGAAGGGACCGGAGAGGTTGGTAGCCAGCACCGTGTCCCAGTCCTCGGCGGTCATCGACATGAACGGCCGGTCGCGGTTCACACCGGCGTTGTTGACCAGCACGGACGGTGCGCCGTACGCGTCGGTGATCCCGTCGCAGACCGCCCGGATCTCCTCGGGCCGGGCGAGGTCGCAGCGCAGGGTCTCGATCCGGCCGCCGCCGGCCTTGGCGGTCTCCTGTGCGGCGAAGTCGTCACCGCGGTAGAGGGCGATCACACGGTGGTCGAGGGCAGCGAGCCGGAGGCTCAGCGCCCGTCCGATGCCGCGGGTGCCGCCGCTGACCACGGAGATCGTCATGGCATCTCCCTGAAGTGGCGTGCGGACGATCAGTTGGCGACGAGGTCGCCGCGCTTGAGGGCCGAGCCCTCGGGCGCCTCGGCCGGGTCGCCACCGAGGCCCGAAATGGCATTGTGCTCGTCGACGAAGACGACGTTGGGGACGAAGGAGGCGGCCTCGGCGTCCGTCATGGAGGCGTAGGCGATGAGGATGACGAGGTCACCGGGGCTGATGAGCCGGGCCGCGGCGCCGTTGATACCGATGACGCCGGAACCGGCCGGGCCCTCGATGACGTACGTGGACAGCCGGGCGCCGTTGTCGATATCGACGATGTCGACCTTCTCGCCGGCCATCAGGTCGGCGGCCTTCATGAGTTCGGAGTCGACGGTCACCGAGCCGACGTAGTGCAGGTCGGCCTGGGTGACGGTGGCGCGGTGGATCTTCGCCTTCATCAGGGTGCGGTACATGCGGATTCCTCACAGGTGGTGGGGCGTGTGGTGGTGGGGCGCGGCCGCGGGTGGAGTCGGCCGGTGGGGCGCGGCCCGGTCAGGCCGGCCAGGTGGCGTAGCGGCGCATGCCGTACAGCAGCGGCGCCTCTTCGGTGGCCGGGGCGTGGGTCTGGGTGTGCAGCACCTCGCCGATCACGATGGTGTGATCACCGGCCGGGATGAGCCGGGTGACCCGGCACTCGGCGGTGGCGTGCGCGTCCTGTGTCAGCACCGGCAGGCCGGTGGCGGGCGCGGGCCGCCAGGGGACAGTGCTGAACCGTTCGGCGGCCGGCCCGGCGAACGCCTCGGCGGCGCGCCGCCCGGCGCTGTGCAGGAGGTTGACGGTGAAGGCCCCGCGGGCGGCAAGGACCGGGAGGGTGCTCCCGTTGTTGCCCGCGCACACCAGCAGCTGCGGCGGGTCGAGGGAGACCGAGCACAGGGCGGTGCAGGTGAAGCCGTACGGCGTGCCCTGCGCATCGACGGTGGTGATGACGGCGACGCCGCTGGGGTGGGAGCCCATCAAGGCCCGGAAGGCGTCGCGGGGCAACGCGAGTTCGTCCTGGACGGGTGTCACCACGCGAACGCCCGGGCGTCATAGAGGTTGACACCGACCGCGGCCTTGCCCAGGTACTCCAGGCACTCCTGCGGCTTGGCGGGCATCACATGGGCGAACTGGGCCTCCCGGATCAGCCGCTCCAGCGGGTGGCTGCGGCTGACGGCGGCCGAGCCGCACAACCTCAGCGCGTCCTGGGCGAGCTGAGGGCCGACCTCACCGACGGCGTACTTGGCGGCGTGCACCATGGCATTGGCCTCCAGGCTGCCGCGCTCGGCGGTGACGAGGTCACCGGCCTCGTGCACCAGGGCGCGGGCGGCCCGCAGCTGGGCGGACATCCGGCCCAGCTCCTGCTGCACGACGGGCGAGTCGGCGCGGGTGGGGGAGACGGTGACATGGTCGACGGTGTGCCGGAAGAGGGCCTCGGCGATGCCGAGGTAGGCGCCGGTATAGCCGGCGACCATCCAGTGCGGTTCGCGCACGACCTTGAACAGGGACATGCCCTCGACGCCGAGGTAGAGCCGGGAGCGGGGCACCGGGACCTCGTCCAGGGTCATCGGGGCGGTGCTGGTGCCGTACATCGCCGACATGTGCTGCACGGTGCCGAAGCTCACGCCGGGGTCGTCGGCTGCGACGACGAAGTGCGAGGCCTCGCCGGTGTCCTCGGCGCCGTTGTCGGCGGCCGCCGCGACGACGTAGTAGTCGGCGGCGCCGGCCAGCGACACAAACGACTTCTTGCCGCTCAGGACGTAGTGCGTGCCGTCGTCGGAGAGTCGGTAACGGGTCTGCATCCCGCGCAGTTTGGCGCCGCGGCCGGCCTCGGAAGTGGCGGAGGCGAACAGCTTGTGCCCGTTGACGACCTCGTCCAGCATCCAGGCGCGGAACGTTTCGGCGGCCGGGGGCAGCCGGGTTCCGGCGGCATCGGCGAGCGCGCCGATGACGACGTGGTGCATGTTGAAGCCGAGGGCGGCGGCGCCGTTGTGCGCGCCGAGTTCGGCCAGTACCCGCCAATAGTCGCCGAAGCCCAGGCCGGCTCCGCCTGCTTCCTGGGGGACGAGCAGGGCGAGCAGACCGGACTCGCGCAGGATGCGGTAGGTCTCGTGGCCGTTGTCGCGTCCGGCGTCGATGTCGGCGGCGAGCGGGGCGAGCCGGTCGCCCGTCTCAGCGGCGATTTTGAGGAGGTCGTCGAGTTGGGTCGGCAGCGTCATCGAAGTCTTTCGGGTCGGTGGGCGGCCGGTCGGGTCTCGACCGGTCAGTTCTCGACGGGCAGGCCGAGTTGCCGTGCGACACCCACGCGCAGCAGGTCGTTCGGACCGGCGTAGGTGAGGGCCGCCATGGGGCTGGCCAGGTCGGCGGCAAGGCCGGAGTCGGGGAGGAAGGCACGGACGCCGGACAGCGCGGTGGCGTGCTCGGTCATCCGCACGTAGTCCTCGGAGACGGAGATCTTTGTGAGGGCCGCCTCGGCGGCCAGCTGCCGGGCGGGCGTACCGGCATCGAGCCGGGCGGCCATCGCGTAGAGCTGAACGCGGGAGCGGTGCAGCGCCAGAGCCATGTCGCTGACCCGGGCTGCAACCTGGTGACTCGCTCCCATACGGCGGCCGAAGTGGTCGCGGTCCGCGGCCCAGTCGACGGTACGGGCCAGGATGCGCTGCATCGGGCCGAGGGCGTAGCCGAGGATGACGGAGCGCTCCCAGGCGGTGGTGGAGGCCATCACCGCCAGTCCGGATCCCTCCTCGCCGAGCAGCGCGCTCCCCGGCAGCCGGGCGCCCTCGAAGAGGAGCTCCCCCATCGGCACGGTGGGCAGCGCGGTCTTGGTGAAGGTCTCGCCGCGGCGGATCCCCGGCAGGTCCAGCGGGAAGAGGAACGCGGACAGCGCGAACGGCGAGCGTCCTTCGGCGGTACGGGCGAAGACGATCGCCCGGTCGGCCACGGGGGCGGCTGTGATGAACGTCTTGGCGCCGTCGAGCACAAAGTCGCCTCCGTCGCGCCGGGCGCGGGTCTGCATGGAGAACGGGTCGCTGCCGCCGCCGCGTTCGGTCAGCGCGTGGCACAGCAGCGCCCGGCCCTGCTGGACGTCGGCAACCGCGCGCCAGGCGTCCGCGCCGAGGGCGTCCCGAAGCGGGAACTGCATCCCGAAGATCTGCGAGGCCAGCGCGTAGCACAGCCCCGGGTCGGCGCCGGCCAGACCGATGCCCTCGATCATGGCGAGCGAGCGGGTGACCGGGCCGGGTGTCGCGGCGTCCGGCGAGGCGAGCCGGAGCACACCGAGGTCGGCCATGGCCTGCCACTGGGCGGTGAAGTCCTTGCCCGCAATCTGCTCGACCACCGGATCAGCCAAGTCCCGGTAGATGTCAACGAGTTCCTCGGTCTCCGGGGCGCCGGTGCGCAGCGCCGCGGTGGCCCCCGCGCTCATTTGCGGGCCTCGCCGGAATGGTTCTCAATGGCGACCCAAAGGGCCTTGGGCGTACGGAAGTTGGAGGCGACAATCTCGGTGTCGGGCAGGGCGATACCGGCTTCCTTGTCGAGCGCCGCGACGATCTCCATGATCGCCAGCGAGTCGAGGAGGCCCATCTCGAGCAGCGGGGTGTCGGCGTTGAGGGAGCCGGCGTCCTCGCCACGTCCCCAGGTGATACGGCTGCCGATGAGGGCGCAGAGTTCTTCGACGCTGTTCATGCGATGATCTCCTCCGGGAGTGCAGGGTCGGCGGTGTGTTCGACGGTTTCGCTCAGGGCACGGCGGTCGACCTTCCCGCTGATGGTGGTGGGCAGGGTGGTGAGCGGAACAACCCGGTCGGGAAGCATCCGCTTGGGCAGCACATCGCGCAGAGCGCCCAGGACCTCCCGCTCGGTGGCGTCGGTCTGTGCGTAGGCCCAGATCTGGCCGGAGTACGGGCCGTCCTTGGCGACGACCGCGGCGGTGGCCACCTGTGGCTGCTCCAGGACGGCGTTCTCCACGTCCATCAGGTCGATACGGTGGCCCCGCCGCTTGACCTGGTTGTCGCGCCGGCCGCGCAGGAAGACCCGACCGTCGGACGTGATCCGGCCGAGGTCGCCGCTGGCGTAGGCGCGGCGGACCACACCGTCGCGGAAGGTGACGGTGACGGTGGGGTCGTCGGGTGCGCCGCCGCGAAGATAGCCCTGGAAGACGACGGGTCCGGCAATGTGGATCTCGCCCTCGCCGTCGGTGGGCCGGCCGTCCTCATCGAGCACTTCGATGTGGACGCCGCCGATACCGCGGCCGATGGGCAGCTCCTGATCGGCGGTCCAGTTGGCCGGCACCTGGTAGTAGGTGCAGGCGTTTGTCTCGGTAGGCCCGTACAGGTTGTAGAAGGGCACCCCGTCCAGCAGCCGCAGATACCGTTCCAGCAGTTCGGGGGCGAACGCCTCTCCGCCGAAGGCCGCGATGCGCAGGGCGGGCGGCGGGGCGTCGGCGATACCGCCCTGCTGGAGCATGTTGTGGTAGAGGGACGGCACAGCCATAAAGGCGGTGATGCGCTGCTCGGTCAGCCATCCGACGACATCGCGCGGGAAGGCCCTCAGCAGGTCCGGCATCAGGACCGTGCAGGCCCCTGCGGCCGCGGCGCTGAACAGGTCGAAGGTGGTCAGATCGAAGGTGAGGGCAGCCTGCGAGCCAATCCGGTCCTCCATGGTGAGGCCGAACTCGCCGGCGGCCCAGAGCGCGTAGTGCGCGACGTTCTCGTGCGAGAGCAGAACGCCTTTGGGCCAGCCGGTGCTGCCGGAGGTGAAGAGGATGTAGCCGCCGGAGTCGGTGGGTGCCGGCAGCGGCACGGGCCGCTCCTCGGGGGCGAGGATCCGCAGCCAGTGCAGGCCGTGCTCGAGGGAGCCCTCATCGGCCGACGCACCGTCGCGGGCACGGGTGGCGGCGCGGTGGGCCCCGGCCAGAGTACGGTCGCAAGTCAGCAGCAAGGACAGCCCTGCGTTGCGGATCATGCGGGCGGTACGTTCCGGTGGGTCGGCGACGTCGAGAGGCGCGGTCACCGCGCCGGCCCGCAGCGCCGCGTACAGGGCAATGACAGTGGCCGGAGCCTTGGGAGCGTAGACGCCGACCCGGTCGCCCGATGCGACGCCGGTGGCGGTCAGCCTCGCCGCCAACGCATCGACGGCGCGGTTGAGTTGGGCGTATGTCCAGCTCTCGCCGGCCCCCTCCAGGGCAGTGCGGTCGGGGTGAGCCTGCGCGGAGCGGGCCAGTAGGGCATCGAGGCGTACGGGGGCCTGCGCGGTCATCGGGCGGCCTCTACGGACTGGGCGTGCTCGGTGTGCTCGGCGAGGAAGCCACAGACGGTGTCGCTGACCAGATCGGGGCGGACCAGATGGGGGTAGTGGTCGCAGCCCTCGGGGACCAGGCGCCGGAACGGGCCGCTGACCGCGCGCTCGACGGCGTCGACCTGGGCCATGGAGCCGTACTCGTCCGCGTCGCCCTGGATCACCAGCACCGGCGCGGTGACGTCGAGGTCATTGTCGATGGACCAGCTGCGGAAGGCGGGCGAGAGCCAGACCCCGCTCCAGCGGTCGAAGACCCCCCGGGGGTCGTCGTGCACCATGGCCATCTTCTTGGCGAGCGGGCCCGCCTCGTAAGAGGCGCGGGCGTTCTCGATGCCGATGCGGTTCGCATCCTCGAAGTACATGTGCGGGCCCATCCCGACGACCGCTTCGACGGGGTGCACCGAGGCGTACAGCAGGGCGATGGAGGCACCGTCACTGTGGCCGACCAGGACGGGGCGGTGTACGCCCAGTGCATCCAGCAGTTCGGGCAGCACGTCCTGGGCGTGCTCGTGCATGTAGCGGGGGGTACGGGGCAACAGGTCGGGACCGCTGCCGCCGTTGCCATGGCGGGAGTAGACCAGCGCGCGACGTCCGGTGGCGGCAGCCAGCCGGGCGGGAAAGCGTCCCCAGGCTGCGAGGCAGCCGAGTCCGCCGTGCAGGAAAATCAGGGGTGCCAGGTCCGGGTCACCGTTAATGACGACATGTTCAAGGGGACCGTTGCTCGTATCGATTACAGGCACAGCAAAATCCTTCTCAGTGATCTACGGCAGCGGAACGGGAATTTCCGGAAAGCCCGACCAGAATCACCCCGCGACGGCCTGCCGCGGCGCGAGACAGAGTTGATGGACAGGCCGGAAAGCCGTCGGCGAAAATAGTTGAGGAGATAACTTTCGAGAGGATGGCAGCCATCGATATAAAATCGACACAAGGCCAACACATCGCATTACATCGAAGCACCCGTGCCACACCCCACGCCGCCAATGGGCGGCGCGGTCGGTAATTGGTCTACGAAGGGTCCTCAGAGGCCGTGAAGAAAGCAGATTCAGGCACGGGCACCTTTCTGGCAGCCCGGCCGACCACGGGTCCCTTGACCTTCCCCTTGGCCGATTCCTGCGCTATGCCGATTGACGGCGCGCACCAACGCTCCAGCGCTCCCTGCACGTTACCCCCGTAACACATGACTGCACACCAGCGGCATCGGCTATCGGCCCATGCTTCCCGGGCACCCCGTCCGCCCGGCTACACCCAGAACACTAGACACTGGGCAGGGGGTGGAGAAATTACTTTACTGAACCACCTATACACTCCACGAATGAACATCGATCTGCGTCACCTGCGCTGCTTTCTTGCCGTAGCCGAGGAAGGTGGCTTCACGGCCGCCGGCCGCCGCCTGCATCTCACCCAGCCAACCCTGACCCGCAACATCAGGACTCTCGAGGAGTCCCTGGGCGTGAGACTTTTCGAACGCAGCACGCGCAGAACGGAGCTGACCGACAAAGGAAAGACCCTACAGGAGGCCGTCACCCCGCTGTTGCGCCAGCTCGACTCGACGCTGGGGGATTTACAGAAAGGGGAGAAACTGCGCATCGGGTTCAGCTGGGGACTGCCCGAGGGTTTATCGCGGCTCGCCGCCCGGTTCGGTGAGGAGACCGGAGTGGGCGTCGAGTTCATCCGCTGTGACACCCCCCAGGCCGGACTCGACACCGGCGAGGCGCATTTGGCCCTGCTGCGCAGCGCGCCCCTACCGAAGGGACTGCGCGGCGTCCTCCTCTACGAGGAGTCCCGTATCGCGGCTGTCCCCGCGAGCTGGCAGCTGGCCGAACGCACCGAACTCGACTGGGCGGAACTCGTCGGCCTGCCGCTGATCGTCAACACCGTCAGCGGCACCACCTTCCCCGACATGTGGCCCGACGGCAGCCGGCCAGTGGTCGGCGCCGAATGCCGCAACTTCGACGAATGGCTGGAACAGGTGGCCGTCGGCCTCGGCGTGGGCACTGCACCGGTCTCCGCCGCCCGCCGCTACACGCACCCCGCCGTCCACCTCGTCCCGCTGACTGGCGCACCCACCGTGCCTGCCTATCTCGCCCGCCCCTCGCACGGTGCCCACCCTCAAGCCGCGCGCTTCATCGACCAGGCCTGGCGGTTGGCCGACGAGCTACAGGCCTAGGAGTGCACCGACTGTGTGTAATGACCCGTCGGCAGCTGCCACAACTGCATGTCCTGATCGATACCCATCGGGCCCGCTCCAGGGCGAGTTCGGGCGGCCTCCGCGAGTGCAGAGCAGGCTGCCAGTCGATCCGCGTGGTCGATCCAAGCGCCGAGCGACCCACGCGGGCCTTTCAGAAGCCGGGAGGCATGGCGTGAGCCGTGATGGAGGGATCGCCCTCTCACCTCAGGCGTGTACTCCACACCGAGTTCCTGGCGGCATCCCGGGTTCCCTGTTCACGCTCCTCCTCGGTCAGCTCCCGGAAGGCCGGCTGCTCCAGGAGACCGTCCATCGTGGTGCCGTGCTCGGCCGCGATCACCGACGAACGCCGCGGCACCAGGGGATCCACAGGGGAGAGGCGCTACCCGGAAGCCCTACAAACACGGACCTCCGCAGACGTCTGTCGGCACCACCGTGCTGACACGTCAGCACGGAAATTCGGGACAAAAAGACCCCCCTGGCCACGTTTCCGCAGGTCAGAGGGGTCATACGGGGTGGAGCCTAGGGGAGTCGAACCCCTGACATCTGCCATGCAAAGACAGCGCTCTACCAACTGAGCTAAGGCCCCTTCGCGCACCAGGGTACCCGGTGTCCGGCCGCTTTCCCGACCGGGTATCGCCGCACCCCGTCGCTCTCCGTAGGATGCTTCGCGAGATTCGCGGCAGCGAAGCCACCGGGGAGACAGGGGAGACGGCATGGACGCAGCACAGCAGGAAGCCACCGCGCGGGCCCGGGAGCTACAGCGCAGTTGGTACGGGGAGCCTCTGGGTGCGCTGTTCCGTCGCCTCATCGACGATCTCGGTCTCAACCAGGCCCGGCTCGCCGCGGTGCTCGGTCTGTCGGCCCCGATGCTGTCGCAGCTGATGAGCGGGCAGCGGGCGAAGATAGGCAACCCGGCAGTGGTGCAGCGGGTGCAGGCGTTGCAGGATCTGGCCGGCCAGGTCGCCGACGGCAGTGTCAGCGCCGCCGAGGCCACCGACCGCATGGAGGAGATCAAGAAGACGGCGGGGGGTTCGGTGCTCAACAACACCGCGCAGCAGACATCGTCGACGGGGGCGACCACGGTGCGGCGCGTGGTGCGGGAGATCCAGTCGCTGCTGCGGTCGGTCTCCGACGCCGGGGACATCATCGATGCGGCGAACACCCTCGCCCCCGCTCACCCCGAACTGGCAGAGTTCCTCCGGGTCTACGGTGCCGGTCGCACCGCGGACGCGGTCGCCCACTACGAGGCGCACCAGGGTTAGCCACAGCCGACGTTGCGAGTTCAGAAGGCGGACGGGGCGCAATGGGTGAGATCTTCGCCGGTCGGTATGAACTGGTCGACCCGGTCGGACGGGGCGGGGTGGGCGCGGTCTGGCGCGCCTGGGACGCCCGGCGCCGCCGCTACGTTGCCGCCAAGGTGCTGCAGCAGAGCGACGCGCACACACTGCTGCGCTTCGTCCGCGAACAGGCCCTGCGGATCGACCATCCGCATGTGCTGGCCCCGGCGAGCTGGGCCGCGGACGACGACAAGGTCCTGTTCACCATGGATCTGGTGCACGGCGGCTCGCTGGCGCATCTGATCGGGGACTACGGCCCGCTGCCGCCCCGGTTCGTGTGCCTGCTCCTGGACCAGCTGCTGGCCGGACTGACCGCGGTGCATGCGGAGGGCGTGGTGCACCGGGACATCAAGCCGGCGAACATCCTCCTGGAGGCGACGGGCACCGGCCGGCCGCATCTACGGCTGTCGGACTTCGGCATCGCGATGCGCAAGGGTGAACCGCGGCTGACCGAGACCAACCTCGTGGTGGGCACACCCGGTTACTTCGCACCGGAGCAGCTGCTGGGTGCCGAACCGGACTTCCCCGCCGACCTGTTCGCGGTCGGGCTGGTCGCGCTCTATCTGATCACCGGCGCCAAGCCGGACGCCGACGCCTTGGTCGAGCGCTTCCGGCACGGCATCCCGAACGCGCCGGAGGGCGTGCCGGAGCCACTGTGGCAGGTGCTGGCGTCCCTGGTGCACCCCGACCCGGAAGCCCGGTTCAAAACGGCCACGGGGGCGCGTAAAGCGGTGATCTCGACGGTCGAGTTGCTGCCGGACCCGACGATCGAGGATGAGGTCGTCGAGGTCTTCGACCACATCGGCCCGCTGCCGGCCGGCTTCGGGGCGGACGGCCCGCTGCGCTCCAAGGACGCCGACGGACCCGCGACGGCCGGCGCCACTGCGGGCACGGCGGCCACCGGGCACATCTCCATGTCGGACACCGGCAGCTTCCCTCTCGCGCCGCCGGAGCCGAGCGCTCCGGCGGGTCCGGGCACCTCATCGGCATCCACGTCGATGCCCATGCCGATGCCGATGCCGATGCCGAACGGTTCGTCCACCGGCCATGGCGGCCCGCCCACGGGGCACGGCGGCACCTCAACCGGTCACAGCCATACGCCGACCGGTCACAGCCATACACCGGCCGGCCACGGCCCTGCGCCGACCGGCTACGGCGATGCGCCCCTGAGCCACCGCAATACGTCCACCGGCCACCTCAGCACGCCATCCGGCCACGGCATCCCGGCCGGGCCCCACACGGCGTCCGGCATGCGTACAACGCCTCCCCCGCCTCCCCCGCCTCCGGCGCCCACGTACGAACCCACGGCCGTCGGCCACCCGGAGCCCGCGACCCGCGCCTATACGGCGGGCCCGCACCCGATCCCCGGACACCCCCCGGCCGGCGCCCACGTCGCCGCACGGGCCGCGGCGCCACCCGTCCCGTACAGGAAACCGGGACCGCCCCCGAAGGTCGCGATCCCGGTGCTGATCGTGGCGTTGCTCTGCCTTGCGGTCGGTATCTGGGCGCTGATCGCCGCCTGAGGGGCCGCCGTGGCCCGGTGCACCACCTGGGGCCCGCCCGCCTCGCGGACGCCCGCTACCAGCCCTGTGGCGGCCCGAACTGCCGTTTTTGCTGACCCTGTTGGGTCGGCTGTGCCGACTGTCCCGGCAGGGCGGGCTGACTTCCCGGCCCGCCCACTGCGACTGCCCCGGTCGGCGCGACCGCCGCAGCGGCCGCGGAGCGCCGCGCCACCAGCGTCCACACTCCCAGCCCCGCCAGCAGCACCACCCCCGTGCCGATCCCGGCGTAGGCGACGGCCATCAGCGTGCCGCTCTTCGCCGCCTCCTGGGCGGTCTGGCCCTTCCGTGCCGTGTTCCGGTCCTCGGGCGTGACGGAGAAGGTGCCGGTCGGCCCGGCGTAGTCGGGGCCGGCCTGGGCGGTGCCACGGACATCCACCCGCAGGGTGAGCTCCGCGCCCTTGGGGAAGTACTGCGCGGCGTCGGGATGCAGGCTGACCTCGAGGTAGTACCAGCCGGCGAACCGCATCGCCCTGACCGAGTGGGTGGGGTTGAGGCGGTTGCCGTACTCGACGGGCGCGGTGAACTCCTTCGCCGCGGCCGGCTTCCCTGTGTACGAGACGAAGCTGACGTCGCCGACCGCACCGCGCGCCGGATTGTAGACACCCAGCCCGAGCGCCCTGGCGAGGAAGCCGGAAGCTCCGGAGGGTGCATTCGGCAGTTCCGCGCTGAGGTTGAGCCGCTGCCCCCAGTCCACCGGTACGCGGTAGAAGCGGGTCTCGCCCGGCGTGATCCGGTCCTTCCACACCCCGGCGGCGATCGAGCCCGCATCGTTGAAGCCCGTACCCCCCTTGGCGCTGCGCTTGGTGGTGTCCGTGCGCGGTGCGGGGGTGTCGGTGCTCCAGGTGCCCCGGGCCGGCTGGGCCGGGGGGTTGCCCTTGAGCGGGGGCTCGTCGAGGTAGTCCAGTTCGAGCGGCCAGGCGCCGGTGCCGGACGACGCCGATCCCTCACGGGTGATCACGAGGTAGTACGGGCCCGCCTTCTGGCACGCCGTACGGTCGGTGCCGATGCGACGGGTGGCGTAGTCGGCGATCGGGTAGGCCATGCCGCCGCCGCTGAAGGACGGGCTGCCTCCCGAATCGCAGATCGCGCCGTTGCTGTCCTGGACGTTGATGGTGAGCTTGTCGCCGTAGTCCTGGACTTTGGTACCGGGCTTGGGCGCCGCGACGGCCGAGAAGTACGCACTGGTCCGGTCGTCCAGGGTGACGGCGTAGTACTTCTGCTCGCCGCGCTTGATGGAGTCGGTGTGCAGTCCGCGCTTGAGCTGCGGCGCATCCGCGGCGCTGGGGGTGCCCTTGGTCGCCGTGGCGCCGTCCCCCGTCCGGTAGCCGGGGACGGATCCTGCCGAGGCCACGCCCACTGCCCCCGGCAGGATCGTCACCACGGCAAGCACCGCCAGTACGGCTATGCCCCTGTTCGTCGTGCACCCCGTCACCACGAGCCACCCCTCATCTCATCGGATCGGAATTCCCGGCGCCGGTCCGCGGCTTCCTACAGGCCTGCCCGCAGGCGACCACGAGACCGGCCGGCAGCAGTTCGCCCACTCCGCCGATGGCGACGGCCGCCACACGCCTGTGGGCCATCCTCCACCGCCTTCCTGCCTGCCGTCCGCCGAGGTCCCGGAATCGCCCTGGCAGACCTTTCCCGTCGGCTCGTTGGCGAACTCATCGTCGTAGCACGGTTGCTGACCCCGGCCGGCCTTCTTCTGAAGATGTTTCACGTGAAACGTCAGCGCCACCGACCACCGTGCGGCCCGCCCCCTCGGCACCCGGCCCTCGACGCGCGGCCCCTCGGCACCCGGCCCCTCGGCACCCGGCCCCTCGGCAGTCGCCCCCTCGGCCGGCCCCCCAACAGCCAACATCCTGACCCGGCCGGCCCCGGTGGCCTGAAGTGACCCGGCGAGCGCGGGCCGGCATCGCCGGCCTTCTTCACCCCACGAGCAACACCACCGGCCCCTGCGTGCTCGCCGAACCCCCGCCCGGCTCCCCAGCTCCCCAGCTCCCCCTTGCACCGCCGACCATATCAGGGTATTTGCTGTTGCAATGAATTGGTATGCTTTAGCAAATCGAACAAGAGGGCCGCCACGGCCCCACAACGACATTCAGCCACCCCGGCACGCCCCGTCCGCACCCCCACCGCAGACCGCCCCGCCCGCACCCCGCACGCACCCCGATTGCCCCTGGACGCACGAAACCCCGACCGCCCAGGGGCAATCGGGGTCCGTACGAACGTGCTGTGCTGCTGTGAGGGGTCTCAGACACCCGAACCTGCGGGCACGGAGTCGGTCGCCTCCGTCCACAGATCCTGCTCGGCGCGATCCGCCTGGATCTGGCGGTACACGAGGAGCCCGCCGATGGCGGCCAGTGCGACCAGGAGAAGCTTCTTCACCGCGCGACCTCGTCTTTCGTTGACGTAGGGGACCTATGTCGGCCGATGATACACACCGGCCGATACCGATCGGTTACCTAGCTCGCAGTCGGCAACACCTCGTCCGGGGCCGCCGCCGCGAGCCAACTTCCGCCTCCGTACAACGAATCGGCCCGGCCGGGGAGTTCCCCGGCCGGGCCGATGGTGCGGTGCGGCTACCAGGACTTGAACCTGGGGCCTCTTCCTTATCAGGGAAGCGCTCTAACCGTCTGAGCTATAGCCGCGCGTTCGCTGCACCGAAAGATTAGCGCACTTCAGAGGCGTTCCCAAAATCGGTTCCGGGAGCCTCCCGAACGCCCTCCCGCCAGGGGATCACTCGTCCTCGGCGAGGGTGAGCTCCACACCGCCGACGAAGCCCGCCGACAGGTTGTAGATGAATGCGCCGAGCGTGGCCAGCGCGGTCGCCAGCACCACGTCGATCACCGCGATGACCGACGTGAACAGCAGCACCCGCGGCAGCGAGAGGAACGACTGCAGATCGAAGCCGGCGCCGGCGCCGTCACCGGAGCCGGTGGCCTCACTGATCGTCCCGCCGACCGTGGAGAAGACGCCCATCGCGTTCATGACCATCCACAGCACCGCGGCGGCCACGACCGTGCAGATGCCCAGCGCGATGGAGAGCAGGAAGCTGACCTTCATCACCGACCAGGGATCGGCGCGGGCCACCCGCAGCCGGGCCTTGCGGGTCCGCGGGGCCGTGCTCGCGCCCGTACGCGGCCGGCGCACCGTCTGCCCGCCGCCCTGCCCACCGCCGGTGGGATACGCCTGAGGCGGCTGATACGGCTGCTGAGAGCCGCCCTCGGTCTGCCCCTGGGACTTCCCCTGGGACTGCTGCCGGGGCTGTGGTTGCGGCTGACGGGTATCGGTCACGGGTCCCCCCTGGTGAGAGCCCTCGTCTCGGGGGCCGGTGTCAGAAACGGCGGAGCCACGGGCGCTGTTCTCCGTCAGGGTTGCGGGTCCGGACGACGGGGAGTCCTTCTCGGCTCCCGATCCACCCGCCGCAGCGCCCGTGGCTCCACTCACGACCTACTCCTCGTGCTACTCCGCCGCGGGCTGCTCGCCCTCGGCCTCCGTGGGCACGGTCCCCTCGGCCGCTTCGGCCTCGTCGGGCGCCTCGCCCCCGTCGACCTCTTCGGCTTCACGACCGGCCTCGGCGTTCCGTGCGATGCCGACGACAGCATCACGCTTGCCCAGGTTGATCAGTTGAACGCCCATGGTGTCACGGCCGGTCTCACGGACTCCGTTGACCCGTGTACGGATCACGCCACCGCCGAGCGTGATCGCGAGGATCTCATCGGTCGCCTCGACCACCAGCGCTCCGACCAGCGAACCCCGGTCCTCCACGATCTTGGCGGCCTTGATCCCCAGGCCGCCGCGGCCCTGGACGCGGTACTCGTCGACCGCGGTGCGCTTGGCGTAACCGCCGTCCGTGGCGGTGAAGACGAACGTACCGGCGCGGACCACGTTCATCGAGAGCAGCTCGTCGTCCGCGCGGAAGCTCATGCCCTTCACACCGGAGGTGGCCCGGCCCATCGGGCGCAGCGCGTCGTCCGTCGCCGTGAACCGGATCGACTGGGCCTTCTTGCTGATCAGCAGCAGATCGTCGCTCTCCGAGACCAGCTCGGCGCCGATCAGCTCGTCGTCCGTGCCGTCCTCCTGCTCGCGCAGGTTGATCGCGATGACACCGCCCGAGCGCGGCGAGTCGTAGTCCTTGAGCGGCGTCTTCTTCACCAGGCCGGCCTTGGTGGCGAGCACCAGATACGGCGCGGCCTCGTAGTCGCGGATCGCCAGGATCTGGGCGATCTGCTCGTCCGGCTGGAAGGCGAGGAGATTGGCCACATGTTGACCCCGCGCGTCCCGCCCCGCGTCGGGGAGTTCATACGCCTTGGCGCGGTAGACCCGGCCCTTGTTCGTGAAGAACAGCAGCCAGTGGTGGGTCGTGGAGACGAAGAAGTGGTCGACGATGTCGTCTTCCTTGAGCTTCGTGCCCCGTACGCCCTTGCCGCCGCGCTTCTGCGAGCGGTAGTCGTCGGTCTTCGTCCGCTTCACATAGCCGCCACGGGAGATCGTGACGACGATGTCCTCCTCGGCGATCAGGTCCTCGATGGACATGTCGCCCTCGAAGGGCACCAGCTTGCTGCGCCGGTCGTCGCCGAACTTCTCGACGATCGCGGCCAGTTCCTCGCTGATGATCTGGCGCTGGCGCTCCGGGGAGGCCAGGATCGCCTTGTACTCGTTGATCTTGCGCTGCAGCTCGTCGTGCTCAGCGGTGATCTTCTGGCGCTCCAGGGCGGCCAGCCGGCGCAGCTGCATCTCCAGGATCGCGTTCGCCTGGATCTCGTCGATCGTCAGCAGGCCCATCAGGCCCTCGCGCGCCACATCGACCGTCTCACTGCGCCGGATCAGCGCGATGACCTCGTCGATGGCGTCCAGCGCCTTGAGCAGACCGCGCAGGATGTGCGCCCGCTCCTCGGCCTTGCGCAGCCGGAACTTCGTCCGGCGGACGATGACCTCGATCTGGTGCGTCACCCAGTTGCGGATGAACGCGTCCAGCGAGAGCGTGCGCGGCACCCCGTCGACCAGCGCCAGCATGTTCGCGCCGAAGTTGGTCTGCAGATCGGTGTGCTTGTAGAGGTTGTTGAGGACGACCTTGGCGACCGCGTCCCGCTTGAGCACGATGACCAGGCGCTGGCCCGTGCGCGAGGAGGTCTCGTCGCGGACGTCCGCGATGCCGCCGATCTTGCCGTCCTTGACCAGGTCGGCGATCTTCTGCGCGAGATTGTCCGGGTTGACCTGGTAGGGCAGCTCGGTGACCACCAGGCACTGGCGGTTCTGGATCTCCTCGACCGCCACCACGGCGCGCATCGTGATCGAGCCGCGGCCCGTGCGGTAGGCCTCCTCGATGCCCTTGCGGCCCACGACCAGTGCGCCGGTGGGGAAGTCGGGGCCCTTGATGCGCTCGATGAGCGCCTCGAGCAGCTCCTCGCTGGAGGCCTCGGGGTTCTCCAGCGCCCACTGGGCACCGGCCGCGACCTCGCGCAGGTTGTGCGACGGGATGTTCGTCGCCATGCCGACCGCGATACCGGCCGAGCCGTTGATCAGCAGGTTGGGGAAGCGCGCCGGCAGGACCGTCGGCTCCTGGTTACGGCCGTCGTAGTTGTCCTGGAAGTCGACGGTCTCCTCGTCGATGTCCCGGAGCATCTCCATGGACAGCGACTTCATCTTGCACTCGGTGTACCGCATGGCCGCGGCCGGGTCGTTGCCCGGGGAGCCGAAGTTGCCGTTGGAGTCCACCAGCGGCATCCGCATCGACCACGGCTGCGCCAGGCGGACCAGGGCGTCGTAGATCGAGGAGTCGCCGTGCGGGTGGTACGTACCCATGACGTCGCCGACGACGCGGGCGCACTTGTAGAAGCCCTTCTCCGGGCGGTAGCCGCCGTCGTACATCGCGTACAGCACCCGGCGGTGGACGGGCTTGAGGCCGTCCCGCACGTCGGGCAGCGCACGCGAGACGATCACGGACATCGCGTAGTCGAGGTAGGAGCGCTGCATCTCCGTTTCGAGCCCGACGGGCTCGACACGCATCCCGACGCCTTCGATGGTGGCGGGCGCGCCCTCGGCGGTCACGCCGTCCGGGGTCACAGGGGGGTTCTCGTCGGCCATGGTGGTTCAAAGTCCTTTCGAGCTGCGGCTGTTGTTCGGGCCGACAGGGCTCAGATGTCGAGGAAGCGGACGTCCTTGGCGTTGCGCTGGATGAACGAGCGGCGCGCCTCGACGTCCTCGCCCATGAGCACGGAGAACAGGTCGTCCGCACGGGCCGCGTCGTCCAGCGAGACCTGACCGAGGACCCGGTGGTCGGTGTCCATGGTCGTGATGCGCAGCTCCTCGGCGTTCATCTCACCGAGACCCTTGAACCGCTGGATCGAGTCCTCGCGGATCCGCTTGCCGTTCTGCTTGCCGAGCTCGATCAGCGCGTCCCGCTCCGCGTCGGAGTAGGCGTACTCGAAGTCGTCCCGGCCCCACTTGATCTTGTACAGCGGCGGGCGGGAAAGGTAGACGTGCCCGGCCTCCACCAGCGGCCGCATGAAGCGGAAGAGGAAGGTGAGCAGCAGGGTGTTGATGTGCTGGCCGTCGACGTCGGCGTCCGCCATCAGGATGATCTTGTGATAGCGGAGCTTGGTGATGTCGAAGTCCTCGTGCACGCCCGTGCCGAACGCCGAGATCAGCGCCTGGACCTCGTTGTTCTGCAGGATCTTGTCGACCCTGGCCTTCTCGACGTTGAGGATCTTGCCTCGGATCGGCAGGATCGCCTGGTACTCCGGATTACGGCCGGACTTGGCCGAGCCGCCGGCGGAGTCACCCTCGACGATGAAGATCTCGCACTTGGCCGGGTCGTTGGACTGGCAGTCGCTCAGCTTGCCCGGCAGCGACGCCGTCTCCAGCAGGCCCTTGCGCCGGGTCAGATCGCGCGCCTTACGGGCCGCCACGCGCGCGGTCGCCGCCTGGATGCCCTTGCGGATGATGTCCGCGGCCTCGTTGGGGTTGCGGTCCAGCCAGTCCGTGAGGTGCTCGTAGACGACCTTCTGCACGAAGGTCTTCACCTCGGTGTTGCCCAGCTTGGTCTTGGTCTGGCCCTCGAACTGCGGCTCGGCGAGCTTGACCGAGATGATCGCCGTCAGACCCTCGCGGATGTCCTCACCCGTGAGGTTGTCGTCCTTCTCGCGCAGCAGCTTCTTGTCGCGCGCGTAGCGGTTGATCAGACCCGTCAGCGCGGCGCGGAAGCCCTCTTCGTGGGTACCGCCCTCGTGGGTGTGGATGATGTTGGCGAAGCTGTAGACACCCTCGCTGTACTGGGTGTTCCACTGCATCGCCAGCTCGACCGAGAGCTGGCGCTCCTTGTCCTCGGCCTCCACCGCGATCACCGTCGGGTGCACCAGCTCGCCCTTGCGCGAGTTGAGGTACGTCACGAAGTCGACGATGCCGCCCTCGTAGTGGTACCGCACCGAGAGCGGCCTGCCCTCCTCGTCCACATGGTCCGGGCGCTCGTCGGTCAGCGCGATCGTCAGACCCTTGTTGAGGAACGCCATCTCCTGGAAGCGCCGCGACAGCGTCTCGAAGCTGTACGTGGTGGTCTCGAAGATGTCGCCGTCGGCCCAGAACGTCACCGTCGTCCCGGACTCGTCGGTCGGCTCGTGCTTGGCCAGCGGCGCGGTCGGGACACCGAGCTTGTACTCCTGCGTCCAGCGGTGGCCGTCCGTGCGGACCTCGACCGCCACCCGCTGCGACAGCGCGTTCACGACGGAGACACCCACGCCGTGCAGACCACCGGAGACCGCATAGCCACCGCCGCCGAACTTGCCGCCGGCGTGCAGCACCGTCATCACGACCTCGACGGCCGGCTTGTTCTCCGACGGCACGATGCCGACCGGGATGCCGCGGCCGTTGTCGACGACGCGCACGCCGCCGTCCGCCAGGATCGTCACCTCGATGGTGTCCGCGTGGCCGGCCAGGGCCTCGTCGACGGAGTTGTCCACGACCTCTTGCACAAGGTGGTGCAGACCACGCTCGCCCGTCGAGCCGATGTACATGCCAGGGCGCTTGCGGACCGCGTCCAGGCCTTCGAGGACGGTGATCGCACTGGCGTCGTACGACTTCTCCACCGCGGAGTCGCCCGTGGCGCCGGCAGGAACCCCCTCTTCAGTAGAAGCCGTGTTGTTCTCGTTGAGGTCGCCGGAGTCGGCCACGAAGCGCCCTTTCTGGCACAGCACGAGCCCTTCCGCGCCTGTGGGATTCACCCCTGGGAAGACAGGCGGGAGCGGCTGCGTCGTTCGACATGTTCCGCGAGTGGGCGGGATTGCTACCAGTCTACCGGTAGCGCTGACACTCATGGGGGTTTGCAGGCACCTGAGTCGTCATGTGCCGCCCTGAACTGACGTCCGCCGACTCCCCATATCCGAGACGGGGCCTCAGGACGCTCACACGGGCACTCAGCGCTTCCGGCTGTCAACCGGCGGCTACCGTGAGCGGAGTCTCACCCGCCACCCCCGTATATGGGGGAAGCAGGAGGTCAGCCGTAGGTGTCGCCGGGGCCCTTGCTTCCCGGTGCCCGCAGCGATCCGTACCGGCGCGCGGGGCCCCCGGGACCCAGCACCTTGATCATCTTTACGGTGCCGTGCCCCAGGTCCTCGTTGAGGCGGGCCACCAGCGTCGGGGCCAGCAGCCGCAGCTGCGTCGCCCAGGCCGTCGAATCACACTGGACGGTCAGCACCCGGGCGTCCTCGTCGTACTTCTGCGGCTCGCAGTGCTGCGCCACCTCGGGCCCGACCAGCTGCGGCCAGCGCCCCATCACCCCGCCGACCGCAGCCGGGGTCTCCCAGCCGCGCTCCGTGATCAGCCGGTTGATCGCCGCACCGAGCGGCAGCGGATCGCGGCCGTCGGCGCGCGCGCCCGAGCGCAGCCCGCCGCGCCTGGCCTGCTTCTTCTGCTGCGCGGCCGCACCCCGGGCACGTGCCTGCTCCTTGGCGGCCACCAGGGCCTGACGGGCCAGATCCACACCGGACAGCTCCGGGGTCCTGGGCCGGTCGGGCTGCTCCTCGCTCACGGGGTCACCTTCTCCGCGGCGCCGTCGGCCACCGCATAGCGCGCCCCGGCCAGCACGCCCGGCACATCGTCGTCCACCGCCGCCGTCACCAGCACCTGTTCGCCCGGGGCCACCAGCTCCGCCAGCCGCTCGCGGCGCCGGGCGTCCAGCTCGGCGAAGACGTCGTCGAGCACGAGCACCGGCTCATTGCCGTCGGCCCGCAGCAGGTCGTACGAGGCCAGCCGCAGCGCCAGCGCATACGACCAGGACTCACCGTGGCTGGCGTAGCCCTTCGCCGGGAGCTGCCCCAGCTTGAGCACCAGATCGTCGCGGTGCGGGCCGACCAGCGTCAGCCCGCGCTCGATCTCTCCCTTACGGGCCTCGCCGAGCGCCGCCAGCAGCACGCCGTACAGCTCCTCACGGGTCGACGCGGCGGCCATCGCCTCACCCGCCGAACCGCGGTACTCCAGCGCCAGCGGCCCGCCGCCCGGCGCCAGCTGCTCATAGGCCTTGTCCGCGAGCGGCTGCAGCGCGGCGATCAGATCGAGCCGCTGTGCCAGCAGCTCGGCGCCCGCGCGGGCCAGATGCTGGTCCCAGACGTCCAGCGTCGACAGATCCATCTGGCGCCCGCCGTGCCTGCGCGCCAACGCCGCGGTTTTCAACAGGGTGTTGCGCTGCTTGAGGACACGGTCGTAGTCCGAGCGCACCCCGGCCATCCGCGGCGCACGCGCGGTGATCAGCTCGTCCAGGAACCGCCGGCGCTCTCCCGGATCGCCCTTGACCAGCGCCAGGTCCTCCGGCGCGAACAGCACCGTCCGGACGATCCCCAGCACATCGCGCGGCCTGACCTGGGAGGACCGGTTGATCCTGGCGCGGTTGGCCTTGCCCGGATTGAGCTCCAGCTCGACCAGCTGCTGCCGCTCGCCCTGGACGACCGCGGCCCGGATGATCGCCCGCTCGGCGCCCATCCGCACCAGCGGGGCGTCCGAGGAGACCCGGTGGCTGCCGAGCGTGGCGAGATAGCCGACCGCCTCGACGAGATTGGTCTTGCCCTGGCCGTTGGGGCCCACGAAAGCCGTGACGCCCGGGTCGAGCGGAACCTCGACCCGGGCGTACGAGCGGAAGTCGGCGAGGGACAGATGCGATACGTGCATGGCTGGGCGCCGACCTCCCCCGGCTGCTTCCTGCTGGTACTGCGGTGTGGTGCTGCTTCTTGCTGCGGCCGGCTACTTCTTGCTCTCGACCGCGTGGCCGCCGAACTGGTTGCGCAGCGCGGCGATCATCTTCATCTGCGGGGAGTCGTCCTGACGGGACGCGAAGCGCGCGAAGAGCGAGGCCGTGATCGCGGGCAGCGGCACGGCGTTGTCGATCGCGGCCTCGACCGTCCAGCGGCCCTCACCGGAGTCGGCGGCGACACCGCGCAGCTTCTCGAGGTGCTCGTCGTCGTCGAGGGCGTTGACGGCCAGGTCGAGCAGCCAGGAGCGGATGACCGTCCCCTCCTGCCACGAGCGGAAGATCTCGCGGACGTCCGTGACGGAGTCGACCTTCTCCAGCAGCTCCCAGCCCTCGGCGAAGGCCTGCATCATCGCGTACTCGATGCCGTTGTGGACCATCTTCGCGAAGTGACCGGCGCCGACCTTGCCGGCGTGCACCGAGCCGAACTCGCCCTCCGGCTTGAGGGCGTCGAAGACCGGCTGCACCTTGGCGACATCGTCGTTCTCGCCGCCGTACATCAGTGCATAGCCGTTCTCCAGGCCCCACACGCCGCCGGAGACACCGCAGTCGACGAAGCCGATGCCCTTGGCCTTCAGCTCCTCGGCGTGCTTCTCGTCGTCGGTCCAGCGGGAGTTGCCGCCATCGACGACGATGTCGCCCGGCGAGAGCAGCTCGGCCAGCTCGTCGATCGTGGCCTGGGTGGCGGCACCGGCCGGCACCATCACCCAGACCACCCGCGGACCCTTGAGCTTGTCCACAAGCCCCTGGAGGCTGTTGACGTCCGCCAGGTCAGCGTTGTGGTCGTATCCGATGACGGTGTGGCCGGCGCGGCGAATGCGCTCGCGCATATTGCCGCCCATCTTGCCGAGACCGACGAGACCGAGCTCCATCAGAGACCCTCTTTGCACGTAGTCGTTGCTGTTCGTACCCGAGTCCGAGCCTACGCCCGCAGGTCCGCGCACACCTGTGGGCTCAGCCGCTCATCAGGGGCTCTTCAGCCGGTCGCCGCACGGCGCGTGGCCAGGGCGCTGTCCGGTCCGTGCCGGACAGCCGCCACCCCTGCCGGGCGAGGGACGACCCTCGCGCTCCGGGCCGTCAGCCCGAGAGCCGCACCGGCATGATCAGGTACTTGTACGCATCGTCCGCCTCGGCGTCCTTGGCCGGCCGGCCGCTCAGCAGCGCGGGCTTGGTCGAGGTGGTGAAGGACAGCTGCGCCACCGGGGAGTCGATGGCCGACAGGCCCTCCAGGAGGAAGCCGGGGTTGAAGGCGATCGAGATGTCGTCGCCGTCCAGATCGGCGTCCACCCTCTCCACAGCCTGTGCATCGTCACTGGAGCCGGCCTCCAGGATCAGCACGCCCTGCTCGAAGCTCAGCCGGACCGGGGTGTTCCGCTCGGCCACCAGCGCCACACGCTTGACGGCCTCGACGAACGGGGCGGTCTCGATCACGGCGACCGAATTGAACTCGGTCGGGAAGAGCGTGCGGTACTTCGGCAGGTCGCCTTCCAGCAGACGCGTCGTCGTCCGGCGGCCGGCGCCCTCGAACCCGATCAGGCCCTCGCCCTGGCCGGAGCCGGACAGCGCCAGCGTGACGGTGTCGCCGCTGCTGAGGGACTTGGCGGTGTCCAGGAGCGTCTTGGCGGGGACCAGCGCGACCGCGGAGGCGTCCGGGCTCTCCGGCTTCCAGAGGAACTCACGGACCGCGAAGCGGTAACGGTCGGTGGAGGCCAGGGTGACCGTGTCGCCCTCGATCTCGATCCGTACGCCGGTGAGCACCGGAAGGGTGTCGTCACGGCCGGCGGCGATGGCGACCTGGGCGGCGGCCGCGGCGAAGACCTCACCGGGGACGGTGCCGGTGGCGGTGGGCATCGTCGGCAGGGACGGGTACTCCTCGACCGGAAGGGTGTGGAGGGTGAACCGCGAGGAGCCGCAGACGACGGTCACCCGTACACCGTCGGTGGAAATCTCCACCGGACGGTTGGGGAGCGCACGGCAGATGTCGGCGAGCAGGCGGCCGGAGACGAGGACCGTGCCCTCTTCCTCCACCTCTGCTTCCACGGAGACCCGCGCGGAGACCTCGTAGTCGAATCCGGAGAGGCTCAGCGCGCCCTCCTCCGCCTTCAGCAGCAGGCCCGCGAGGACGGGCACCGGCGGACGGGCCGGGAGGCTCTTGGCCGCCCAGGCCACTGCCTCCGCGAGTACATCGCGCTCCACCCGGATCTTCACCGGAAACCGCCTCCTGCTGTTGCTGGCTCTCGCCCTGCTGGCCTTCGTCGTCGGCTGGGTTGCCGGAGACCAGTCTGACGCACGCCACCGACAGTCGGTGCGGCTCGGGGTCAAGTCCGCTCGACCGATGGCGGACGCCCGGCGGCCAACTTGTGCACAGGCCCCGTTTCCGAACGAGTTCCCCGGTAGATATCCGTGGTCGTAGTAGTAGGGGCTGTGGAAACCGTGGACAACTGCTTTTGCGCAGGTCAACGCGGATTTTTTGTCCACCGGCCCTGTGGGTGGCGCTCGTGGAAAAGCCGGCGGTTCTGTGGACCACCGGAAGTTCTGCACACCCGATGCACAGGGGACGGGTACTTCTCCCCAGTGCCGTCCCCAGCTTTACCCACGTTCCCCACAGCCCAACCCACCCTCTTGATGTGACCGCTTTCACTCGGCCCGGTGAGGGCGGGTGTCGCGTTGCCGAACAGTGGACAGCGGTGTGGAGAAGCCGGAGATCGCTGGGGACAACAGCGGCTTGCCTGTGGGCGGGCGGTGGACAAGACGCGGCGCCTCCTGTGGACGAATCCACTGTCCACAGCCTGTGGAAGAAGGTTGGCCACAAATCCACACGCGGCTGACCTCCTCCGATGCTCCGTCAGAACACCGGCCTGTGGATCCCACAGGGATAACTTTCCCCTCCCCAGGATGTGGAGGGAAGATTCTTGCCCAATCTGTGGAGAGAAGCCGTGACCCGCCGCGGAATCGAACAGAGGAAGCGTGCGCCACAGGTTTGGGACAGCGGCGGGACGGATCGGAACGGGCGCGGAGGGGGCACGGGAGAGGCTCAGGGCGGCTGCGGGAGAGGCGCATGACGCGTACCGGGGTGGTCTCGGGAGGCCCTGCACCCTCGCACCCGCTTCGCCGCCTCGCCGTCCTGCCGCCTTGCCGTCCTGCCGCTTCCCCGTCCTGCCGCCCTCCCGCCCCGTACGACGAAGGGCGCTCCGGCAGCGGGTCCGGAGCGCCCTGGGACGTCCTGCGGTGGCGACGGGGCCGGTGGGGCCGGTGGGGTGGCAGGGTCGGCGGTGGCCGGCCTCAGCCGTTCTTGATGCGGTTGGTCAGCTCGGTGACCTGGTTGTAGATCGAGCGCCGCTCGGCCATCAGCGCGCGGATCTTGCGGTCGGCGTGCATCACGGTCGTATGGTCCCGGCCGCCGAACTGCGCGCCGATCTTGGGCAGCGAGAGATCGGTCAGCTCGCGGCACAGATACATGGCGATCTGGCGGGCGGTCACCAGCACCCGGCTGCGCGAGGAGCCGCACAGATCGTCGATGGTCAGCCCGAAGTAGTCGGCCGTCGAGGCCATGATCGCGGTCGCCGTGATCTCCGGCGCGGCGTCCTCGCCCCCGGGGATCAGGTCCTTCAGCACGATCTCGGTCAGACCCAGGTCCACCGGCTGCCGGTTGAGCGAGGCGAACGCCGTGACCCGGATCAGCGCGCCCTCCAGCTCACGGATGTTGCGCGAGATCCGGGACGCGATGAACTCCAGCACCTCGGGCGGCGCGTTCAGCTGCTCCTGCACGGCCTTTTTGCGGAGGATCGCGATCCGGGTCTCCAGCTCGGGCGGCTGGACGTCGGTGATCAGACCCCACTCGAAGCGGTTGCGCAGCCGGTCCTCCAGGGTGACCAGCTGCTTGGGCGGCCGGTCACTGGAGAGCACGATCTGCTTGTTCGCGTTGTGCAGCGTATTGAAGGTGTGGAAGAACTCCTCCTGCGTCGACTCCTTGCTCGCCAGGAACTGGATGTCGTCGACCAGCAGGATGTCCATGTCGCGGTAGCGCTTGCGGAACGCGTCCGCCTTGCCGTCGCGAATGGAGTTGATGAACTCGTTGGTGAACTCCTCCGAGCTCACGTACCGCACCCGGGTGCCCGGATACAGGCTCCGTGCGTAGTGCCCGATCGCATGCAGCAGATGGGTCTTGCCGAGCCCCGATTCCCCGTAGATGAACAGCGGGTTGTACGCCTTGGCCGGCGCCTCGGCGACGGCGACCGCGGCGGCGTGCGCAAAGCGGTTCGAGGCACCGATGACGAAGGTGTCGAAGAGGTACTTCGGGTTCAGCCGCGCGGTGGGCTCACCGGGGCCGGTCGCCGGCGCGGGCTGCGCGGCGAGCGGGCTGGGCGCACCGCTGGGTGCCGGAAGCCCGGAGCCGGGGCCGCCCGAGCGGCCGTTGTGCCCGCCGGGCTGGTGCTCGGAGAGGTCGCGGCGCGGCTGGTCATATGGGGAGCGCGGACCGTCGGAGTGCTGCGGCGGCCCGCTGCGGTCGGGTGCCTGCCCGCGGTAGTCGTTCTGCCGCTGCTGATGCTGCGACATATGGGACGACGGGGAGGCGTACGGGTCACGCTCGGGGAAGCCGCCGAGGTGCTGTTGCTGCCAGCCGTAGTCGTCGCGCGGGCCGGGCCCGCCGGCCATGGGGGAGGAGTGCTGCGGCCAGCCGCCGGGCTCGTGCCGGGGCTGGTAGTCCGGGTAGGCGGGCCGGACGCCGGGCAGGTCGTCGCCCTGGTGCCCGTAGCCCGGCCGGCCGTCGCGGCGCCCGTCGTGCCGGTTGTCATGCCGGTTGTCGTGCCGGGCTTCGTAGCCGTCGTAAGGATCGTGTTGCTGCTGTGACTGATGCGACTGCTGATGGTGCGGGGTGTGCTGCTGTGGCGACTGGTGCTGCGGCGCGGGCGGTGCGGACTGCGCCGGGGGCTCCTCGGCGGAGTCGTCCACGGTGATCGCGATCCGGATCGGGCGGCCGCACTCATGGCTGAGGGCCTCCCCGATCAGCGGCGCCAGCCGGCCTTCGAGCACGCCCTTGGCGAACTCATTGGGGACGGCGAGCAGCGCGGTGTCGGCGACCAGCGCCAGCGGCTGGGTGCGCTTGAGCCAGTCCTGGTCCTTGGGCTTGAGGCCGTCGGCGTCCGCACGAAGGAGATGGTCGAGCACGCGCGGCCACACTGCGGCAAGATCGGCAGGTACATCAGCCACGGGGCACGCTCTCTCAGCAGTCCCACGAATGTGTGATTCTCAGGACGGGCGGGAAGGAATCGGAGTTCAGCCACGGTAGTCAGGGCGGGCCTGGGGATTCAAGTCGTTGTCCACAGGCTGTGCATAGTGTGTCCTGACAAGGCGCCCGTCGGCGCTGCCGAGAAGCCGGTTTGACCGGATGGCGTAGCCGCGCGTACCGTGACCAGGTCGAGTTGTCGATGGCTGCTGCCGCCTGCCTCCGATGGGCAAAGATCACGCTCGAGTGATCGTGTAGCGGTGCACTTAGGCGTTGCGAGCTACTCGTGGGCGCACGGTGACAGCCAGTCGACGCCCCACATCTGTCTCTCCTGAGACAACAAGCATTCCTGGAGCCCCCGAGTGAGCAAGCGCACCTTCCAGCCGAACAACCGCCGCCGCGCGAAGACCCACGGCTTCCGTCTGCGCATGCGGACCCGCGCCGGCCGCGCGATTCTCGCGTCCCGCCGTGGCAAGGGTCGCGCCCGCCTGTCGGCCTGAGCAGCCTGAAACCCAGGTCCATGACGTGCTGCCTACCGAGAATCGGCTGAGGCGGCGCGAGGACTTTGCGACCGCGGTACGCCGGGGACGCAGGGCCGGGCGCCCGCTCCTTGTCGTTCATTTCCGCAGCGGTGCAACGGACCCGCACGGGTCGGGGGAAAGTGTTCCCTCGGCACGTGCGGGTTTCGTCGTGAGCAAGGCAGTGGGCAACGCTGTCGTGCGCAACAAGGTCAAGCGCAGGCTTCGCCATATCGTGCGCGACCGGCTGGACCGGCTGCCCGCCGGTAGCCTGGTTGTCGTACGGGCCCTGCCCTGCGCGGGTGATGCGAATCACGACCAGCTGGCCCGCGACCTGGATGCCGCCCTCGAGCGGCTGCTGGGAGGGGTGCCGAGAGGCTGCAATCCCCCGGGGACTGCGACCGACGGCGGTTACGCCGCGGGCCCCCGGAACCCCGGACGGGACCCGGGAGGGAGCGCACAGTGAAGTACCCGCTGCTGCTTTTGATCAAGATCTACCAGTGGACCATCAGCCCCCTGCTGGGACCGGTCTGCAAGTACTACCCGTCGTGTTCGCACTATGGCTACACGGCCATCGACCGGCACGGTGCGGTGAAAGGGACTGCGCTGACAGCCTGGCGCATCCTGCGATGCAATCCGTGGTCGCTCGGTGGCGTCGACCACGTCCCTCCCCGGAAGCGTCCGGTTTGGCATCAGCGGCTGAGGAGCCGCCTGGGCGGGCCCACCGTCCCTGAGCCTGTCGCCCAGCCCGAGACTCAGCCCAACGCCCAAGGAGCCTGATTCGTGGACACGATCCTCGGTCCCCTCTATATCGCTGTTTCCTGGATCATCGTCCAGTTCCACTCGTTCTACAGCCTCCTCTTTGACAAGGACAGTGGCGCGGCGTGGGGTCTGTCCATCGTCTCGCTGGTGGTGCTGATCCGTATCTGCCTGATCCCGCTCTTTGTGAAGCAGATCAAGTCGACGCGGAACATGCAGGCGCTCCAGCCGAAGATGAAGGCGATCCAGGAGCGCTACAAGAGCGACAAGCAGCGCCAGTCCGAAGAGATGATGAAGCTCTACAAGGAGACGGGCACCAACCCGCTCTCGAGCTGTCTCCCGATTCTGGCCCAGTCGCCGTTCTTCATCTCGCTGTACCAGGTCCTCAGCCACATCGCGCAGAACAAGACGGTCGGCGTCATCGACCAGCCACTGCTGCAGAGCGCGCAGAAGGCGCACATCTTCGGTGCGCCGCTGGCGGCGAAGTTCATGGACAGCGCGGCGAAGATCGAGAGCCTGGGCGCATCCGTGATCGACGTCCGCGTGGTCACGATCATCATGATCGTCCTGATGTCGGCGTCGCAGTTCTACACACAGCGCCAGCTGATGACCAAGAACGTCGACCTCACGGTGAAGACGCCGTTCATGCAGCAGCAGAAGATGCTGATGTACGTCTTCCCTCTCATGTTCGCCGTCTTCGGCATCAACTTCCCCGTCGGTGTTCTCGTCTACTGGCTGACCACCAACGTGTGGACCATGGGCCAGCAGATGTTCGTCATCCGTCGTAACCCGACTCCGGGCAGCAAGGCCTTCGCCGAGCGCCAGGAGCGGCTGCGGGCCGCGGGCAAGGTCGTCGAGGACCCGGCCGTCGTCGAGGCGAAGCAGGCAGCCGAAGAGGCGCGCCACAACCGCCAGCAGCCCAAGCGTCAGACGAAGTCCAAGCGGCAGACCGGCGGCGCTCCGGCCGGCGGCGCGCAGAACCGTACGCGTGCCGGATCGGCGTCGGGTGCCACGGACTCCGGTCAGGGTGCTGAGAAGAAGCAGTCGCTGGAGAAGAACGACGCGCAGGACGGCAAGGAGAAGGGCGGCGCCTCCGGTGCCCGCACTGCCAAGTCCGGTCAGCGCAAGGGCCAGCAGCGCCCCAAGCACCCGTCCAAGAAGTAAGAAGGAGTCCTTTCGTGACGGACACGACCCCTGCCACCAAGGGCACCGACACCCTGACCCGCCTGGAGCAGGAAGGCGAGATCGCGGCCGACTACCTCGAGGGTCTGCTGGACATCGCCGACCTCGACGGTGACATCGACATGGATGTCGAGGCCGACCGTGCCGCTGTGTCGATCATCAGCGACTCGACCAGCCGTGACCTGCAGAAGCTGGTGGGCCGCGATGGTGAGGTGCTGGAGGCGCTGCAGGAGCTGACCCGGCTCGCCGTTCATCGTGAGACCGGTGACCGCAGCCGTCTGATGCTGGACATCGCCGGCTTCCGGGCGCGGAAGCGGGAGGAGCTCGCGGAGATCGGTGCGAAGGCGGCGGAGGAGGTCAAGGGCAGCGGCGAGCCGCTGAAGCTCGACCCCATGACGCCGTTCGAGCGCAAGGTCGTTCACGACGCGGTGGCGGCGGCCGGGCTCCGGAGCGAGTCCGAGGGCGAGGAGCCGCAGCGCCGAGTGGTTGTCCTCCCGGCCTGACCGCTCAGCGCTCCCGTATTTCTTTGGCCCCGTCTGCTCGCAGGCGGGGCCAAAAGTTGTCAGCGTTCTGTGTTATCCCGGGGGCGTAACCCGGGTTCCCGGCAGGAAAAGCAGTCCAAAGGAAAGGCGGTTCCCGTGACGGAGGCAGCAGCGGAGCTCCCTCCTGCGCCGCAGGCGGCGCAGGAGGTTTTCGGCGAGCGCTTTCCGGAGGCCGTGCGGTACGGCGAACTGCTCGCCGACGCCGGGGTGAAGCGTGGGCTCATCGGCCCGCGTGAGGTGCCGCGGCTGTGGGAGCGGCATCTGTTGAACTGCGCGGTGCTCTCCGAGGTGGTGCCCGAGGGGGTCTCGGTCTGCGATGTGGGTTCGGGGGCCGGGCTGCCCGGTATCCCGCTGGCACTGGTGCGCCCGGATTTGAAGATCACGCTGCTGGAGCCGCTGCTGCGGCGTACGAACTTCCTTCAGGAGGTCGTCGAGCTGCTGGGGCTGGACCATGTCACGGTTGTGCGCGGCCGGGCCGAAGAAGTCATGGGCAAGCTCCCCCAGGTGCATGTGGTGACGGCGCGTGCCGTTGCTCCGCTCGACCGGCTGGCCGGCTGGGGTGTTCCGCTTCTGCGTCCGTACGGCGAGATGCTGGCGCTCAAGGGCGATGCCGCGGAGGAGGAGCTCAAGGGAGCTCGGGCGGCGCTGAGCAAGCTCGGCGTGGTGGAGACCTCGGTGGTGCATGTGGGCGAGGGCATCGTGGACCCGCCGTCGACCGTGGTGCGGGTCGAGGTGGGCGAGAGCCCCGGCGGTGTGCGCTTTGCAGCCAAGCGGGCGAAGGCGGCGCGAGTGGGCCGTGTGTCGAGGGGGCGCCGGCGCTGATGCCCTGGTGCCGGAGCGCCGCAGCTCGGCACGGAGACGAGGAGGTGCCGTTCCGCGGCGGAATGGAACGGTCGAATTTCATAAATGCCATCAAAGCCACACAAGGCGGAGTGTCGCGTCTCATTCAGGCACGACGCTGGCATCGTGTTTCACGTGAAACGTCGTTCTCTGTTGCAAGGGATCATCGACCGTGGTCGTGCGGCCGCCGCGCCGCGCGACCGTTGGCCCACAAGGGTCAGCGAAGTATCCACAGAAGTGGATTCGTCCACAGGAGAGCGGACCTCACTGGTTCACGACACCGAAAGCATGGCAGGCTCTGAACATTGCGAGCCTGATGTCGAGGAGAGTGAATCCTTGCGGTCCGACGCCAACATCGCGGGACCGATGACCGATCCGGTCCCCGGTCCCCGTAGCGAGTCGTTCGGGGATGACGTTTCACGTGAAACGCCGCCCCCGATGGACGACACCCCGATCGGTCGTGCAGCTCAGCTGGCGGTGGAGGCATTTGGCCGCGCGGGTGAGGGGCTGCCCCGGCCTGAACAGACCCGGGTCATGGTGGTTGCCAACCAGAAGGGCGGGGTCGGCAAGACCACGACCACGGTGAACCTGGCGGCCTCTTTGGCCCTGCACGGTGCACGGGTTCTGGTGATCGACCTCGATCCCCAGGGCAATGCGTCGACGGCGCTGGGCATCGACCATCACTCCGAAGTGCCCTCCATCTATGACGTGCTGGTGGAGAGCAAGCCGCTCTCCGATGTGGTGCAGCCGGTCGTGGATGTGGAGGGCCTGTTCTGTGCGCCCGCCACGATCGACCTGGCCGGTGCGGAGATCGAGCTGGTCTCGCTGGTGGCGCGTGAGAGCCGGCTGGATCGGGCCATCAAGGCGTATGAACAGCCGCTCGACTACATCTTCATCGATTGCCCGCCCTCGCTCGGCCTGCTGACGGTCAACGCGATGGTGGCCGGCGCCGAGGTGCTGATCCCGATTCAGTGCGAGTACTACGCGCTGGAGGGGCTGGGTCAGCTGCTGCGGAACGTTGATCTGGTGCGGGGACATCTCAACCCCCAGCTCCATGTCTCAACGATCTTGCTCACCATGTACGACGGTCGCACCCGGCTGGCTTCCCAGGTCGCCGACGAGGTGCGTAGTCACTTCGGCCGCGAGGTGCTCCGTACGAGCATTCCCCGCTCGGTGCGCATCTCCGAGGCGCCCAGCTATGGGCAGACAGTGCTCACCTATGACCCGGGATCCAGTGGTTCGCTTTCCTACCTCGAAGCGGCCCGTGAGATCGCGATGCGTGGGGTCCCGCAGACCGGGGGCCAGGGCCTCAGCGTCAACTATGAAGCACAGCACAGCATCTCGGAGGGGACTCAGTGAGTGAACGACGTAGAGGCCTGGGCCGTGGGCTCGGTGCGCTGATCCCCGCGGCACCGCAGAGCACGGACCACGCCGGACAGGGGGCGGCGTCATCGTCGTCCGTACCGGTCCTTGCCCCGGAGCGAGGAGTAGCGGCCGCCAAGGTGACGTCGCTGCCGGCGCACGGTGTTTCACGTGAAACGGAAGCACCGGCCGGGTCGGAGGCATCGCCGACGGGTGTCTCAGAGGTGGCAGGAGCGCACTTCGCCGAGGTGCCGCTGGATGCGATCAAGCCGAACCCGCGCCAGCCGCGGGAGGTCTTCGACGAAGACGCTCTCGCCGAGCTGGTCACCTCTATCAAGGAGGTGGGCCTGCTCCAGCCGGTGGTGGTCCGCCAGACGGGCCCGGGGCGGTACGAGCTCATCATGGGCGAGCGCCGCTGGCGGGCGTGCCGTGAGGCCGGCCTGGAGAAGATTCCCGCGATCGTGCGGGCCACGGACGATGAGAAGCTGCTGCTCGACGCGCTTCTGGAGAACCTCCACCGGGCTCAGCTCAACCCACTGGAAGAGGCCGCCGCCTACGACCAGTTGCTGAAGGACTTCAAGTGCACGCATGACGAGCTGGCCGACCGGATCGGGCGTTCGCGTCCACAGGTTTCCAACACGCTGCGGCTGCTGAAGCTCTCGCCGTCCGTACAGAAGCGGCTTGCCGCCGGTGTGCTCTCCGCGGGACACGCTCGTGCTCTGCTCTCCGTGGAGGACTCGGAAGAGCAGGACCATCTCGCACGCCGCATCGTGGCTGAGGGGCTGTCGGTCCGTTCCGTCGAGGAGATCGTGACGCTGATGGGGTCGACCCCCAAGAGCGCGAACAAGGCCAAGGGACCCCGTGCGGGGAACCGGGTGTCCCCCGCGCTCACGGGCCTGGCCTCCCGGCTGTCCGATCGCTTTGAGACCCGGGTGAAGGTCGACCTGGGACAGAAGAAGGGAAAGATCGTCGTCGAGTTCGCCTCGATGGACGATCTGGAGCGCATCCTCGGCACGCTCGCCCCTGGTGAGGGGCGTGTCCTGGACCAGTCGCCGACAGAGGAGAACGACGAAGAAGAGTGAGCTGACGCTCTCGGCTCCCGGACGGGCCGTGTTCCGGAGTCCATACCGGAACACGGCCCGCCCTTTGCTCTCCTGCGGTACCCGTGCCCGTAAAGGGTGGATACGATGCGTTCGGGTATGGCACGCATCCATGTGGAAATACCTCACACCGAGGAGAGGGCCATGCAATCGGTGAGCCGCACCGGACTGTTGGCAGCGGGGTTCGGCCTCGCAGCCGTCGGAGGGTTCGTTGGAGGTCTGCTCAGAGAACAGGCCGCGCTGACGGCGCTTCGTGGTGCGGCAGGCGAGGGAAGCGAGGACCTGGTTCCATGGGCCGTCGGCTCGTACCGCTCACGTTGGACAACCTTCCGGACCTCCCCAAGCGCTGCCGCTCCTGTGTCTTCTGGGAGCTCGACCCCGTCAGCGGTGAGGCCGCGGTAAAGGCGGGGCGCCCCGAGCTCGAGAAGGAAGCCTGGATCTCGGCAGTACTGCTGGAGTGGGGGTCCTGCGGACGGGTGGTCTATGTCGACGAGGTGCCCGTCGGGTTCGTGATGTACGCACCGCCGGCGTATGTGCCGCGCTCCATGGCCTTCCCCACCAGTCCCGTCTCGGCGGACGCGGTGCAACTGCTGACGGCGTGGCTGATCCCCGGTTATCAGGGGCAGGGGCTGGGACGGGTGATGGTCCAGACGGTCGCCAAGGACCTTATCCAGCGCGGCTTCAAAGCCATCGAGGCGTTCGGCGATGCCCGCTGGAGCGAGCCGGCGTGTGTGCTTCCCGCTGATCACCTCCTGGCGGTCGGCTTCAAGACCGTGCGTCCTCATCACCGTTTTCCTCGGCTGCGCCTTGAGCTACGGACCACTCTCTCGTGGAAGGAAGATGTCGAGTTGGCCCTCGACCGCTTGCTGGGAGCTGTCCAGAAGGAACCCGCCCTGCGACCGCTGTGAAACGCGCGGTTTCCCGTGAAACGGAGA
>NZ_JBSHBP010000002.1:129272-297167 GCF_053612065.1 Streptomyces sp. NPDC054765
GTTTCCCGTGAAACGGAGTGGCGCGACTCAGGCGAGGTAGTCCGACAGGTCGCGCTCGATCGCGGCCTTCGGCTTGGCACCGACGATGGTCTTCACGACCTCGCCGCCCTGGTAGACGTTCATCGTCGGGATCGACATGACGCCGTACTTTGCGGTGATAGCCGGGTTCTCGTCGGTGTTCAGCTTGGCGATGACGATTTCGTCGTGCTCAGCGGCAATCGCCTCCAGGGACGGGGCGACCTGGCGGCACGGGCCGCACCAGGTGGCCCAGAAGTCCACGAGGACGGGCTTGTCGCTCTTGAGGACGATCTCTTCGAAGTTGTCGTCCGTGACGGTCACCGTGGCGCCGGCCATGGCAATCTCCTTACTGGGTGGGTGGTGGGAAAGCTGGGTGCGCGGATCAGACGGAGGCGGTCTTGTCCGGCTCGGAGGCTTCGCTGTCCGACAGCGCAGCGAGGAACCGCTCGGCGTCGAGGGCGGCGGAGCAGCCGGTGCCGGCCGCGGTGATCGCCTGGCGGTAGGTGTGGTCGACAACATCACCGGCGGCGAAGACACCCGACAGGTTGGTCCGCGTGCTGGGCGCATCGACCTTGAGGTAGCCCTCGTCGTCGAGGTTCAGCTGCCCCTTGAAGAGCTCGGTCCGCGGGTCGTGGCCGATCGCGATGAAGAGGCCGGTGACAGGGAGTTCGGAGGTCTCGCCGGTCTTGCGGTTGCGCAGTGTCAGACCCGAGAGCTTGCTCTCACCGTGGATCTCGGCGACGTCGCTGTCCCACACAAACTTGATCTTCGGGTCCGCGAAGGCACGATCCTGCATCGCCTTGCTGGCCCGCAGGGTGTCGCGGCGGTGGACGACGGTGACCGACTTGGCGAAGCGGGAGAGGAAGGTGGCCTCTTCCATCGCGGTGTCGCCTCCGCCGATGACGGCGATGTCCTGGTCCTTGAAGAAGAACCCGTCACAGGTGGCGCACCAGGAGACGCCACGGCCGGACAGCTCGTCCTCACGGGGCAGGCCGAGCTTGCGGTGCTGGGATCCGGTGCTGACGATCACGGCCTTCGCCCGGTGCACATTGCCGGCGGTGTCCGTGACGGTCTTGATCTCATCGGAGAGGTCGACCGAGACAATGTCATCCGGCACCAGCTCGGCGCCGAAGCGCTCCGCCTGGGCACGCATGTTGTCCATCAGGTCCGGCCCCATGATGCCGTCGCGGAAACCGGGGAAGTTCTCCACGTCGGTGGTGTTCATCAGCGCGCCTCCGGCGGTGACGGCACCTTCGAAGACCAGCGGCTTCAGGGACGCGCGGGCGGTGTAGAGCGCTGCGGTGTAGCCCGCGGGCCCGGAGCCAATGATGATCACGTTGCGGACGTCGCTCACGGGTGTCTTCCTTGTCTCTGCCGACTGCTTGCTGGGGCTCTCGGAACTCTCACCCCACCCAACGGATCCTACGGGGCGAGCATTCCCGGAGTGTCACAGCGCACTTCTCGTCGCTCAGTCTTGCTGGTACGAGTGAGACAGCAGGACCTTTCCGGGAACTGGCGGTGTGGCCGAGACACAAGAGGAACTGACGACATAAGCGAAGACACGCTGCGCATCGGCAGGGTCCGGGAGCACCACGAGGTAGGCGTCTTTGCCCTGGTACCGGGTATGGCTGGACGCGAGGGGAGCTTCCGTCCGGCCGGTGCCCAGGCGGACACAGGAGGGGATTGTGTCGGCACCGCCGCGCAGCGTCGACTCCGGGGAGGTCCGCGTGCCGATGTCCGGGGACTTGTGCGAGCCCTTCGCCGCCAGCAGATCATGGACATGCGATCCAAGGCTGGCGACGGTCAGATCGGCAGCACCACCCGTGGTCTTTTCGGGAGTGGCAGCGGCCCGATCATGGCTGCTTGCCTGGGTGCTGTCGACAGTGGCGTTCTGAATGAGCAGGCCGCCGAAGCTGAGAAGCGCCGCGGCCGCAGCGCTGCCGAGCAGAATCCGAGGCCAGCGCCGCGCACGGGGCGAGCGCCCACCGGGCGACTGGCGACCCGGCCCGGACGAGCCCCGGGGCCGTCCGGCCGGCCGGGTAGGCGGCACGGCACGGCTGGGCGGCTCGTCGTCGGTTTCACGTGAAACAACGACGGGGACGGTGGCTGTTTCACGTGAAACATGAGCCCTGGCGCCAGGAGTGGTGGCGTCCAGGAGTGCTTCGGCGGCGAGGGCGGCATCGATGCGGCCGGCCACGTCGGCAGGCATCTGGATCGGGCCGGGGAGCGTGCCGAGCAGCGCCCGGATTTCTTCCAGGGAGGCATAGACGTCATCGCACAGGGGACAGCCGGCGAGATGCTCGCGCACATCCGCGCTGCGGGAGAGAGAAAGCAGCCCCTCCGTGAGGTCAGAGATCTCGGAGACTTCCGGGTGCTCACCTGTGGGGTGCTCACCCGTGCCGGTCGTCGACGTCACGCTCGCCCACCTCCGCCCTTCACGGCACCTGTGTCCTTCGGCCCTGCCGTCGGTGGGACGGATGTCCCCTGCGCCCGGTTCCTTCCCCCACCCGCGGGATTGCTATCCCCGTTGTCGGCGCGCAGATGGGTGACCAAGGGGAGGAGGCGAGCTCGGCCCCGTGCACAGCGGCTTTTCACCGTGCCGGTGGGGATGTCGAGGATCGCCGCGGCTTCCGCGACGGGGTAGCCCTGCATATCAACGAGGACGAGCACGGCACGCTGCTCGTCGGGAAGGGTGCGCAGAGCACTGAGCACCTGCCGGTGCAGATCCTGGCGCTCGGCGGGCGCCGCGGCGGATTCCTCGGGCTCGAGCAGCTGTTCCAGCCGCTCGGTCTCGGCAACGGGCGAGGTGCGTCGCGAGGCGGCCTTACGAGCCCGGTCCAGACAGGCATTGACCGTGATGCGGTGCAGCCAGGTCGTCACGGCGGACTGCCCACGGAAGGTATGGGCGGCGCGATAAGCGGAGACCAGGGCGTCCTGCACGGCGTCTGCGGCTTCTTCGCGATCACCGAGGGTGCGCAGTGCCACCGCCCAGAGCCGGTCGCGATGGCGTCGGACTATCTCCCCGAACGCATCCGGGTCACCTTTTACATGCAGGGCGAGGAGATCGGCGTCGGTTGGTGTCGAAGCCTTGTCGCTGTCGGTGGACACGGGCCCCCCGGCCGTAGCTGCCTGATCTCGGTCCAATTGAAGCCCGCCAGGTCACGAAAGTAAATGCTGTCAAAGCCGCTGCTGAGCAGGCAGGTGGCCGATATGCGCCGTTCATGCGTGGGCGGTCCGCACAGCAGCTGAGCCTACGGGTGTGGGGCTCCGATTCGGAATCCCGGACCGGAGCCCCACACCGTTCTGGACTGTCGCGCCGTGCTCGCCACCTGCTCAGCTGGTGAAGGACACCTCTGTCACACCCTGCCGGTAACCGGCGGTGCTGTAGCCGTCACCTGGCGCATACGGCATCGCAGTGATCCACACGACGACATAGCGCGTCTTTGCCGGTTGCTTCAGGTCGACCTTTGCAGTCGAGCTGGAGGTCTTGTCCGTTCCGAGCCGGCGCATCGAGCTCAGTGGCTGCGAAGGGGAGAGCGAATCGGCGGCATAGAGCGTCACGGTCGTGTGATCGCCGGCAAAATGAAGCCCGATCGACGCGCCCCTTATCTGCTGCTTCGAGCCGAGGTCGTAGACCAGGCCGACGCCCTTTTTGAAGGCCGGATTCAGATCAGGGCCCTCGTGGTAGCCCTTGCTGCCCCAGTAGGTGCTGGGATTCCCGTCGTATGTGTCCTGTGCCTGATTCGCATGCTGCGGCTGGCCGTCGGGGTAGTACTCCCCGGCACCCATGATCTTGATCGGCTTGCCCTTGGGCTGCTTCTTGGCAGTGCCGCTGCTCGGCTGAGAGTTACCCGGATCGTCCTGGTCGCTCTCGCGCTTCAGCAGGGTGTCCGCCAGCTGCCAGCTGCCCAGTCCCAGCGCGGCAATGAGCAACGCGGAGACGGACCACTTCAGTGCCCGGCCGGTGCGGCTCTGCAGCGGGGGCGGTGGCGTGGAGACCGGCTGCGCCGCCCGGGTCGACGGCGCCGTCTGTCCCGACGACTGCCGGTAGCTGCCCTGCTGGAATCCCGTGCGCTGATACGGCGGAGGCGTGCTGAAGGCGGTCTCCGGGGGCCGGATACGCGGCATGGCCGCGACGGCCTTGGACAGTTCCTCCGGAGTGGTGCACGGCTGCTCCTGGCGGGAAGCCGTGGCGCCATCGTTGATCAAAGCGCGCATGGCGAGCTCGGACAGCCCGCGGTGCACGCCGGCACGCACCTGGTCGGGTGCGATCAGCCCGACGCCCTTGGGCAGGCCGGTGAGGCCGTGGGCGTCGTTCTCGTACGGCCAGCGCTGGGTCAGCGCGGCGTAGAGCAGCGCGCCGATGGCCTCCGTGTCCGTACGCTGCGGGTGCTCGCATGTGATGCCACGCAGCGCCGCCATGACGGCCAGCCCACGGATGCGGTACTGCCCGGACTCCGTGCGCAGCACCGAGCCCGGGGTGATCCGCAGATGGGACAGGCCCTCGCGGTGCGCGGCAGCCATGGCCTGGGAGACCTGGCTGACGAGCTGGTAGGCGTCGTGCGGCTCCAGCGGGCCATTGGCGAGCACCGTGGTGAGTTCGGTGGCGTCCGGCAGCCACTCATGGACCACGTAGACGAGGTCGTTCTCCTCGACGGCGTCCAGGACCTGGACGAACCGTGGGTCACCCAGCAGCGCCGACGAACGGGCGGCGGACAGCACCGGCCGGGCCCGCGGGTGGTCGGCGGGCAGGATATGCACGCCGACGGCGCGGCGCAGCTTTTCGTCGACCGCACGCCAGCTGCTGAATCCGTCCAGACGGGTGACGCACTCCTCGAGGCGGTAGCGTCTTGCAAGCTTGTGGCCGCTGTGCAGTTCCGGTGGCTGGGCTTCGATCGCCGCGGCACACTCCTCGTCGGTGCCTGCGGCGTCCTTTTCCCCGCCGGATACCTTTTCGGCCTTAGCACCGTCGTCCGTGGCCTTACCCGCCTTGGCGGTCAGCGGTTCCTCACCGCTCGTATCAGCCACGTCGACGGCAGCCGTGCTCCGTTCCGCCACCGTCGTTCCTGCCTCCCCATCCGTTGCAGGCTCCATGAGCCAAGACAATTGTGCCCACAGTCCGCCACTATGCACGACACACGGTGGCAGTCGATGGTTGTGCGCAATCAACGCCCAAGCTTCGACCGGACCATGCCGACCAGGGCGTTGAGTTCCTCGATGCGCATTTTGCGTGCTGCCACGTAGAACACGCCCAGAAGTGCGGCAGCACCGGCGACCAGAGCGGCCAGCGATCCGAGGAACCCGCTGCCGAGCGTCTGCATGATGCCGTACACCACGGCCCCCGAGATGATCGTGGCCGGGATGCTGGCGCCCGCGAGCCGTGCGTAGGTCCGGACGACATGAGCGGTGTCGAGGTCGCCGTCCATGCGTTTGCTCAGACGGCGCCAGGCCACACCGACGCCGATGATGTACGCCAGGCCGTACGAGGCCGCCATGCCCACCACGGCCCAGCGGGCGGGCAGCACCAGGAAGCACAGGCCGGAGGCCGCCGCGTTGACGGCGGCGACGATCACCGTGTTGTAGAAGGGGGTGCGGGTGTCCTCGTACGCGTAGAAGGCGCGCAGGACGACGTACTGGACCGAGAACGGGATCAGACCCACGCCGAAGGCCATCAGCATGTAGCCCATCGGGACGCCGGCGCCGGACGAGCCGTAGACCAGCGTGCACAGCGGGATGCCGAGGGCGAGAAAGCCGAACGAGATCGGGACGATGGCGACGGCGGAGGTGCGCAGGCCCTGCGACATGTCGTCGCGGACGGCTCCCGTGTCACCGTCGTGCGCGGACCGGGCCAGCCGCGGCAGCAGCGCCGCCATCACGGAGACGGTGATGATCGCCTGCGGCATGTTCCAGATCAGCTGTGCGCTGGCGTATGAGATGAAGCCGGTGCCCGGGTGTCCCTGCTGGTCAGCGGTGTTTCCGGCCCATGTGGAGAGCTGGGTGACGACGAGGACACCTGCCTGGTTGGCGAGGACGAACAGCACCGTCCACTTGGCGAGTTTGGCGGCCTTGCCCAGGCCGTGACCGCGCCAGTCGAAGCGCAGCCGGAGCGTGAAGTCGGCGTCGCGCAGGTAGGGGATCATCGCCAGCGCCTGGACGACGAGCCCGAGGAGGGTGCCGATCCCCAGCAGCCGGATGCCCTCGTCGGGAATGGTGGTGACGCCGATGTGCGAGGTCTTCGCCGTGCCATAGACCCAGATGAACAGGCCGAAGGTGGCGATCATGACGATGTTGTTGAGGACCGGCGTCCACATCATCGCGCCGAAGCGGCCACGGGCGTTGAGGATCTGGCCCATCACGACATGCAGACCCATGAAGAAGATCGTGGGTACGCAGTAGCGGGTGAACGCGACGGCGACTTCGTTGGCCGCCGGGTCCCGGGAGATGTCGAAGGAGACCATTTTCACCAGGAGTGGCGCCGCCACGACCGCGAGGACCGTCAGCACGCCGAGAACCACGATGACCAGCGTCAGCAGCCGGTTGGCGTAGGCCTCGCCACCGTCCTCGTCCTCCTTCATCGCGCGCACCAGCTGTGGCACGAAGACGGAGTTCAGACCGCCGCCGATGGTCAGGATGAAGATCATCGTCGGAAGCTGGTAGGCGACCTGCCAAGAGTCACCGAGCACCGCACCACCGAGGGCCGCGACGATCAGTGCCGAGCGGATGAAGCCCGTGAGACGCGACACCATCGTGCCGGCGGCCATGACGGCGCTGGACTTCAGCAGGCCGGAGGCGCGGCCACCGGAGGGCTTGCCGGCCGCGGCGACGGGGGCCGGCTCCGGCTCCGGCGCGGGCTGCTGCGGCACGGCCTCCGACCCGGGCGCCACACCGGCCATCAAGGGGCCCGTCGGCGCAGGAGAGGTGTGCTGAGGCTCGTAGGACTGCTGGTCCCGGAAGAGGTGCGCGAAGGCATCGGGCTCCGGACGCTCGTCGGCGGCCTGGGTGATCAGGTCGTCGACGCCCACGAACTGTGTCGTTGCGGCGGCATCGCCGTACGGGAGATTGCGGGTCGGGCCCTGTGGCTCGGGCGCCGGGGGCGAGGCCCACAGCTGCGGGTCGGGTGTGTGGCGGCCCGTGGCAGGCTGCTGGTAGAGCGGGTACTCGGGCTGTCCCGGGGGCGGCGGGGGGTGCGCGGCGCGGTCGTAGAGCGCTTCGGTCACCGGATCCTGAGCCGTCGGGTCCTGCGCACGGTGCGGATCGTTGCGGTAGGCGTCCTGGACATAGGGGTCCTCGACGTACGGGTCCTGGTCCGCGGGCGGCGGAGGCGTAGGAGGGACCGGCCCCGTGGGGTCGCCGTTGGCGCCCCGGCCCCGGTCACCGTCATACGGCGCATTCATCGCTGCCCCACCTCATCCGTCGCCGGCCATCCGGCCCCGCCATCTATCAACGGTCCACTTTCTCACCTGAGCCGGACGGGTCGGAGCTTTCCGATCCGGTGTCCGGCGTGGGGTCACCCGGCTGCTCCGGCTCGTCGCCGTCCGTGCCGCCGTTGTCGCCGTCCGTGCCTGTGTCGTCATCGGGACCGTCGCCGTCGGGTCCGTCCTCGGTCTGCTTGGTGGCCGCCCGCTTGCGCTGGAGGTAGATCCGAACCCCGGCGAGGACGAGCAGCAGCACGCCGCCCGCGATGACGAGCATCACCGTTGCGGTGATCTCCGTGACGTTCACCTGGAACATCATGGGGTCACCGTAGGGCTTTCCGTCCGCCGTGTAGAGCTGGGCGGTCACCCACGCCCGGCCATTGGCGTTCGCCGTGGTGTCGAACTTGAACGACTGACTGTGCCCGCCGTCCACCGTGATCCGCTGCGACTTCCCCGCGTCCAGGCGGTTGGGCTGGGACGAGGTCAGCTTCAGCGTCATGCCCCTGACGCCCTGAACCAGGTTGTTCTGCACCGTCACCGGAATCGTGGCGCTGCGCCCGGAGAGCGTCGCCCCCGACTTCTGGATCAGGTGAACCTTCTTGGTCAGACCGTCGAGGTAGCTGCGAACGGAGTGCCGGAACGTCTTGGCGCCGGTGGCATTGCCCCGCCACTGCGTCGACATCTCGCGCATTATGGCGTTGCCGAACGGGGTCACCACGCGCTCCGGCTGGGCCAGGATCACCTGGAAGTCGTCCAGGGCGGCCTGGGTGCCCTCGATCTGCCGGAAGGCGTTGACGGGGAGTTCCTGCCTGCGCAGGGATGGCGGGTAGGCGGCGCCGCTCGGGACCTGACGGGTGGCTGCGGGGTCGGGCTTGGCCTTGGCCGCGTCGCTGAGGTTCAGCGACTGGGTCCAGTTCCCGGACTCGTCCAGATCCCGCAGAGCGGTGGCCATGGCGTGAGCCTGGCTGACCGACGGCATGCGCTGCGGCGCGACGACGATGCTGCGCTGCCGGCCCGGGTCCTCAAGGCTGATCATCTGGGTCTGGGCGAGAAACTCCTGGACCGCGTGGGTGGAGTCGCCGGCCTTCGACATATCGCCTTCGAAGGCCCGCGAGAGCTGGGCGTCGGCGACGACGGCGGTGTTGCCACCGCCGATGGGGCGGGCCGCCGTGGGTGTGTAGGAGAGCCTGTCGGCGTCCCGCAGGCTGTCGCTGCGGGTGATCACGTTGTGTGCCCCGGCCGAGGTGGCGACATCCACGATGGAAGAGTCGATGGCGCCGTCGACGGGCCAGGCGAAGTCCGTGCGCGGCTTGACGCCGAGGATCGTGTCCACGGTCTTGTCGGCGAGGTCGGTGGCCGGGCCGAGGTGGCTGAGTGCGCTGGGCACACCCTTGCCGTGGTGGGCGAGCGCGGCCAGATCGGGGTCGGCGAAGGGCAGCGCGACGACCTCGTGCGACTTGACCGCCTCTTCGAGGTCGTGCAGCCACTGCTTGGCGACCGCCTGGTTCTTGCCCATGGGCCCGTCCGGCCCGTCCACCCGGTACGACTTGGTCATCGCGTCGACGGTGGCGAGCAGGTCGGGGTCGATGACGAAGGTCACGGGCAGGTTCTTGCCGAGCGCGACCATCTGCTTCAGCCGGCCTCCGGGCGCGAGTTCGGCGGCGAGGTCGTCGTTGCGGAAGACCGGCGTCTGCTGGGCGTCGGCGTCGGTCTCCGCGGTGAGATGGGTGGGGGAGATCAGCGGCCACATGTACGTGAGCTGGGTCTTCTTCCCGTCGGCGGCCGTCTGCCAGGGCAGGAACGTCCGGTCGAAGCCGAGGACCTGTCCGTAGGGCGCGGCCTGGGAGCGTCCTGACAGAGAGACGCCGATCTGGTACACACCGTTATTGCCGAGGTCGAGATCGTTGACCGGCATGCTCAGGCTGAAGGGGCGGCTGACGCCGGGCTCCAGTGTGCCGATCTTCTCGGTGTGCCCCTTGATCTCCTTGCCGTCCGTGCCCGGCAGATAACTGGTACGACGGGACGCATTCTCGATGGAGCTACGCCCGCCGAGCGCGGATCCACGGTGCATTCCGACATGCGCATCCGTGATGGTGCTGCGGCCGTCGTTGGTGAGCGAGCCGGAGACGGTGACCGTGCCGCCCTTGGCAGGAGTGGACGGGGACATCGAGTCGATGGTGACGTCGACCGTGCGCGAGCCCGTCGGGGCCGCCTGGGCGGAAGAGGCATGCGGAACCTGGAGCAGCCCCATGAGAAGGAGTACTCCAGTGAGCAGTGTCACGGTCCTTCGCAGCCATCGACCACGCGGCCGTTCAGTCCCCTGGAACCCTGCCGCCTCGGCCACGCGCTCGCCCGTCCCTCGTCGTCGTCAGTGGTCGTTCGGAATGTGCGTCCACGAATGGTAACGAGACCCGCTGCGATGGAGTGCCAGGGACTGCTCCACATGATCGCGGCACAGAGGGCCGCGCGCCCAGCCTGTCCCCTTTATTACGTGACGCTTTGCATTGCGCGGCCACGTACCCTGTTTTGTTGTGCCGAACGCCAACAATGACCTCCCCGCCCCGATCGCCGAGCGGACCCCGCAGTCGACGAACGCGCTGAACCATGTCCAGCGCCGCGCCGTGAGCGAGCTGCTGAGGGTGTCCCCCGTTGCGGATGACCTGGCCCGCCGATTCCAGGAGGCCGGGTTCACGCTTGCCCTGGTCGGCGGCTCGGTCCGGGACGCGCTGCTGGGCCGGCTCGGCAATGACCTGGACTTCACCACCGATGCCCGCCCCGAGGACGTTCTGAAGATCGTCCGGCCGTGGGCAGACGCGGTCTGGGATGTCGGCATCGCCTTCGGGACGGTCGGCTGTAAGAAGGAATCGTTCGACATCGAGGTCACGACCTATCGCTCCGAGGCGTACGACCGCACCTCGCGCAAGCCCGAGGTGTCGTACGGCGACTCCATCGAGGAAGACCTGGTGCGCCGGGACTTCACGGTGAACGCCATGGCGGTGCTGCTGCCGCAGAAGGAGTTCGTCGACCCGCACGACGGCCTGGAGGACCTGGCCGCGCGCGTGCTGCGCACGCCGGGGACGCCGGAGGAGTCGTTCTCCGACGATCCGCTGCGGATGATGCGCGCCGCCCGCTTCGCCGCCCAGCTGGACTTCGAGGTGGCCCCCGAGGTCATCGCTGCGATGAAGGCGATGTCGGACCGCATCGAGATCGTCTCCGCGGAGCGCGTACGGGACGAGCTGAACAAGCTGATCTTGTCGGCGCACCCGCGCGAGGGGCTGCGGCTGCTCGTCGATTCGGGCCTGGCCGACCAGGTCCTGCCCGAGCTGCCCGCGCTGCGGCTGGAAAGTGACGAGCATCACCGTCACAAGGACGTCTACGAGCACTCGCTGACAGTCCTGGAGCAGGCGATCGACCTTGAGGAGAACGGGCCCGATCTCGTGCTGCGGCTGGCGGCCCTTCTGCACGACATCGGCAAGCCCAGGACGCGGCGCTTCGAGAACGACGGGCGAGTCTCCTTCCACCACCACGAGGTGGTGGGCGCGAAGATGACCAAGAAGCGGATGACCGCTCTGAAGTACTCCAACGACATGGTCAAGGACGTCTCGCATCTGGTGGAGCTGCATCTGCGCTTCCACGGTTACGGGACGGGTGAGTGGACGGACTCCGCGGTCCGTCGGTATGTGCGGGACGCCGGCCCGCAGCTGTCGCGGCTGCACAAGCTGACGCGCTCGGACTGCACCACTCGCAACAAGCGCAAGGCCAGTGCTCTGTCGCGCGCCTACGACGGGCTTGAGGAGCGCATCGCGCGGTTGCAGGAACAGGAGGAGCTGGAGGCGATCCGCCCAGACCTGGACGGCAACGACATCATGCAGATCCTGGGCATCCGCCCGGGGCCAGAGGTCGGCAAGGCGTACAAGCAGATGCTGGAGCTCCGGCTGGAGCACGGGCCCATGGGGCGGGAGGCGGCAGTCGCCGCTCTGAAGGAGTGGTGGGCCACGCAGGGCTGATGTTTCACGTGAAACAGGCGGGCGACGACCCTCTATGTTTCACGTGAAACATGGGGCGGTGTTTCACGTGAAACACCGCCCCATGTTTCCTCCACCACTTGCGCGGCGGGGCTACTTCGCCGAGGTCAGACGTCGAACGCACTGGTGGACTTCTTCACGCAGTCGCCGGCCTCGGCACTGCTTGCGTCGCTCATGCGGCTGATCCAGAAGACACCGAAGACGATCAGCCCGATGACGACGGTCAATACCTCTCAGGACCGTCTTGGCGGATCGCTTGGGGGCCCGTGGCGGCTGGGGGCGGCCGTGGGGTGCCGGCGGCACCAGCGGGTACGGGGTCTGCCCGTAAGGCTGCTGGCCATACGGCTGCCGTCCGTACGGTGCTTGACCCTAGGGCGCCTGGCCGTAGGACTGCCGGCCCTGAGACGGCGCGCCGCGTCGCCGGGCCCGAGCACCACGGGATGTCAGATCACCGTGGCGTTCCCGACGATGTCCTTGGCGCCGGACAGCTCCCACGCCTTGCAGTCGTTGCGGTCGCCGGGCAGAGGCCGGCCCACCACGACAACGAGGCGGGTGTCGGCGTCGATGACGACCTGGTCATTGGTCGAGTACCCATAGTTCTTCGACTTCTCGGCCACAGCGTGGTCACGGGTGGGCACCAAGGTGCCATCCGCAATGAGCACGGAGTCCTTGCGGAACCGCTTGCGGGGCCGGAGCGCCAGCAGAGGTCCGAGGTGGTTGATGACGCGGTCGGCCGCGGATTTCGAGACGCCGAACGGCGGGGCGAGCTGGCGCAGCGTCAGGTTGGTATGCCAGTAGGTGGCGACCAGTAGGACCCGGTCCTCCAGTGGCAGACTCCACGGCCGGCCTCGCCGGACCGCGTCTGCTCCCTCACGGCGTAACGCGGTCACGAGCTTACGGAAACAGCGCGGGCTCAGCCCGGTGAACGGGGCTATCCAGGAAGGCTCCAACGCCGTGATCACACTAGTCACGCCAAGATCATTTCACCGTGCCCAGCAGCTATGGGACAAGAGTGGTCTCTCACGACGTTGGTTCCACGGAAGTCATCGAGGGCGAGCTGAGCCGTCCGATCACTCATGGCCCGGCCCGCCCGCGGCATCGCGCAGTAGTTGCCGGACTCCGCGAACAGGTCGGTAACCGAACGCGTTTGTGGCGGCAGTCGAGTCGTACACCCGGTCCAGGCGATCGGGCACTGGCCACCCCTGGTCGCGGAATGCCTGGACGACGTCCGGAACCCGTTCGGCGAGCACCGCGCCCGCATCGCAGGAAAGGGCAAGGCAGTCCTGGCGGTGAAATGGGTGCGGCCCGGAGATATTGAACCTGTCGGTCACGGTGGGGTCCGCCACGGCCAGGACCCCCGCCGCTGCTACGTCGGCAACGTCGACTGCCCGGTGCAGCAGGTGGCGGGCCCGCACAGGCAGTGGTTCCGGAAAGCACCGTGATATGCGCAGCGTGACCGAAGAAACGGCGCAGGTGGCGACCAGCTCCTCGGCAGCCAGTTTGGTCTCGATCTGTGACTCAGTTCACAGTAGATCCAGAACCTGCGCGCGGCACCGGGCGTCTGGCTGGTGTGAGATCACGCAGGAGAGCACTGGACGAACTGGACGAGGAACGCCTTGTCCGGCTGGTGGCCAGAGGTGACCGCGGGGCGTTCGACGAGTTGTACCGGCGCACCTCGCCGTGGCTGGTGGTGCGGTTGCGCCGCCGCTGCGCGGACGAGCAGATCGTCGCCGAGGTCATGCAGGAGACCTATCTGGCGGTGTGGCGCGCGGCCGGCGCGTTCGCCGGGAGCGCGGTCGGCGGGACGGCCGTCGGGTGGCTGTGGACGATCGCGGCGCGTCGCCTCGTCGACGCGTTCCGGCGCCGTGCCCACCACGCCGAACCGCCGGTCGCCGCCGCCGAGCGGGCGGTGGTGCCCGCGGCGGAGGAAGAGGCACTCGCCGGGACCGTCGGCGGCGACGTCGGCGACGCCCTGCGGCGGCTGGCGCCGGAACTCCGAGAAGTGCTACGGGCCACGGTGCTCGACGGGCTCTCCATCCGGGAGACCGCCGTCCTGCTCAGACTGCCCGAAGGCACGGTCAAGACCCGCGCCCGCCGGGCCCGGATCGCGATGCGGGAGGCGCTGACATGAGCGGGGAACACGCGTCGAGGCAGTTGATCGACGACTACGCACGTGGTGACGCGACGATGGCTGCGGACACGGTATGGGCGTTGGAGGCCCATCTGGAGACCTGCGCGTTGTGCCGGAGCCACCTGGCGGCCTGTGTGGCCACCGAGGCGCCCGGCATCGCCGCGCTCGTCGACACCGTCCGGGCCGGTCTGGAACCGCAGTTGGACGCGGCCGTCAGGGCGCCCTCGCGGCGACACCGCCCGAGGTGGGTCGCTGCCTGGCTGACGCCGGTCATGGCCCCGTGGTTGGTCATGACCGTCCTCGTCACCCTGATGGCGCTGCTGCTGGACGCAGTGGCGCGGCCCATGTCCCTCGGCGGCGTCTCTCCCGTGTTGGCGATCGCACCCGTGCTGCCGCTGTGCGGTGTCGCCGCATCGTGGTCGCGCGGCCTGGACCCGGCGCACGAACTGACGGCCTCAACCGCCCGAGCCGGCCTGCCCCTGCTTCTCCGGCGCACCGCGGTGGTTCTCGTGGTGGTCCTGCCCGCGCTCGTGGTGGAGGGATGGCTGACCGGAACGATGTCGGCCGCGCAGTGGCTGCTGCCCTCCCTGGCCTTCACCTCCACCGCCCTGGCGCTGGGCAGCGTGGTCGGCGTGACCCGCGCCGCCACCGGGCTGGTGGGCGCCTGGGGCGTCGTCGTGGTACTCGCGTGGGCCACCGACCACGGCCCCGTGGACCTGGAGCGTGTCCTACAGCCGGACCAACTGCCCGCGTGGGGGCTGTTCTTGGCGCTCGGCATCGGCGCCGTGATCGCCCGCAGAAACGCGTACTCAACGCTGTGAAACCATCGTCGACCCTCGCAAGGGACTACCGCATGACGCCCACCACGAGCGCAGCCGACACCGCGCCGAAAACCTACGCCTGGCAGATCCGGGCCAGTGGCCTGAGAGTACGCGTCGGACGGAAGAAGATGGCCGTCGACGGGCTCGACCTCTCCCTGGGCATCGGCACCCACGGCCTCCTGGGGCCCAACGGCGCGGGAAAGACCACCCTGATCCGGACGCTGGCCACCGTGCTGCGCCCCACCGAGGGCGAACTGGAGCTGCTCGGCACCTCCCTGGGCAGGATGGTCGACCATCGGGCCCTGCGTCGCCGGATCGGCTACCTGCCGCAGGACTTCGGCTACTACAAGCGCTTCACGGTGCGCGAGTTCGTCGAGTACATGGCCTGGTTGAAGGAGGTCCCGAAGGCGGACGTCCCCGCGGCCGTCCAGCGGGCCGTGGAACGGGTGGGCCTGGCGGACCGCGCCGACCATCGGATGAAGACCCTGTCCGGCGGCATGGTGCGGCGGGCCGGCATCGCCCAGGCCATTGTCAACGACCCCGCGGTGCTGCTGCTGGACGAGCCGACTGCAGGCCTGGACCCGGCGCAGCGACTGCGCTTTCGCGAGCTGCTCCAGGAGCTGGGCCGCGACACCTGTGTGGTCGTCTCCACCCACCTGGTCGAGGACGTCGCGGCCGCCTGCTCCGACGTGGTGCTCTTCGCCGACGGCCGCCTCGTCTTCCAGGGCACGCCGGAGGACCTGGCCGCGGCGGGCAGCACCGATTTCCCGGGCGATAGCCCCCTGGAGCGCGGCTACTCGGCGCTGCTCCGCAACTCCGGGCAGCGGGGAGGCGCCTGGTGACCGGACGTGTTCTGCGCATCGAGCTAAAGCGCTCCGTCGCCCCGTGGCCCGGCATCGTCGTCCTGGGCGGCAGCCTGGCGATCTTCTGTCTGTACGACGGGCTCTGGTGGAGGGGCACCGCGGGGTGGACGGCCCAGTGGACCTCCATGGCCCTGTGGACCCGGTCCCTGCTGACCTTTTTGTGGCCGCTCGCGGTGGGCACGGGAGCGGTGTACGGGCTGCGCGAACCCCGCTCGCGGATGGCCGAACTGCTGACGACCGTGCCGCGGCCGGCCTGGCGCCGTGCGGCACTGCCGGCCGGTGCGATGGCGCTCGCGCTGGCGTCGGGCTTCGGCCTCCTGGTCCTCGTGGGCGGGGTCCAGGTGGCCCTCGGCCGGACCACCTACACGCCGCTCGATTGGCTGCCGATCTCACTCGTGGCGGCGCTGGCCCTCGTCGCGGGGGCCGTGTTCGGCATGGGCGTCGCGCGAGCCCTGCCCTCCGTGCTCACCCCGCCGGGCCTGGTCTTGTTCTTCCTCATGCTGACGGCCCTTCTACAGCAGAACAGTGACGAGACACTGCCGTCGAGCATCGCGCCGAACCGGCTCGCCCAGCTGCTCCCGGTGACCGCGGAGCCGCGGGAGATGCTGCTGACCCTGTCCGGCTCCGTGCACCTCGGTCAGACGCTCTGGCTGCTCGGCCTGCTCGCCACCGGCTTCGCACTGCTGTCGGCCGTGACCCGCCGGGCCCGGCTGCTCGCGGTGATCCCCGTCCTGGCCGGTGCGGCCCTGGCCCTGCTGGTTCTCCCGGCCGCTGCACGCGACACCTACGTCGTCGACAAGGCCGCCGCCGCCCTGGTCTGCGACGGACCGGTGTGCGTGACGCAGGCAAACCGCTCACGCCTGCCCGAGCTCGCACGGCGCGGCAAGGAGGCGCTGCGCGTGCTGCACGAGGTCCTGGGCGACAAGGCGCCGAACGCGGTGCGGGAGGACACCAGGCTGCGCGCGATCGCCGACAAACGCGAACCCTCCGTCGACGTGGTGCTGGTCGACTTCGACGACCGGCTGCTCGCCGATGCGACAGGTGAGAAACTGACCCGCGCGCTGATCGCCCAGGGTCTGGCACCCAGCTGCTACGGGAACAACGACCGGGAGGGCGGGGGGCAAGGCAACGTCCCTGTCCAGAGCGTCGCCGTGAGCTGGGCCCTGCACGATTCCCGGCTCCAACCGCTGGCGGAGAGGGGCAGCGACGCGTACTTGCGCACGATCTGGCCGGACGCCGACGTCGCCTGGCAGAGGCTGACGGCGCTGTCACCGGCCGAGCAGCGCTCGCGGATCGCCGAACTGCACACCGCCGGCCTCTCCTGCGCGGCGGACCACCAGCTTGCGGTGCTGGCGGGGAAGGCGACGCGATGAGGTGGCTGATCCTGCACGCCCGTTCACGGCAGGTGCCCGCCTCGGCCGCCGCGGTCGCGCTCGTCGCGCTGGCGGTGTGGGCCCTCCACGGCCCAGGACCGGTGGATCAGGCGATGGCGGTCCTGCTCCTCACCGCGAACGTGGCGGCCGCTTCCGTCGGGCTCGGTGGGTGGGACGTCGTGCTGGAGAGGACGGCCGCGATCCGGTGGATGCCCCGCCGGGCGGCGCACGTGCTGCTGGCCGGCGCGTGCGCCGGTGCGGCGCTGCTGACGGTCCAGGCGGCGGGAGTGAAGCTCGCCCCCGCCGAGGTCGTCGTCCGGGACAGCGCGGGCCTGGTCGGCCTGGCCGCGCTCGGAGCGGCGCTGTGCGGGGCACAGTTCGCATGGACCCTGCCGACCGGCTGGCTCGCGTTCACCCTCTTCGGACCGCCTCCGGGCGGCACCGCGGGAGACGTGGTCATGTGGATGATCTATTCCCCTGCCACGACGGCGTCCACCGGGACCGCGTGGGCCCTGTTCGCGATCGGCACCGTGGTGTACGCCATCGCAGGACCAAGACGGTAACGGACACGCCCCGCGCCGAGCGCTTCAGCCGGCGAAGCTCGCCGACTGAAGCGCTCAGTCACCGCGACGACGCCCGGGCACCGCGCAACCGCCGCCCCGCGTCAGGGGCGGCGGGCCGGCCGCGCGCGTCAGGCGTGCTGCGGAATCTCGTCCTTCTCAGACGCCCTGATCTGCTCCCGCAGCTCCGGGCTGTCCGTGTGGCCGTGGACGGAGACGGCGTGCTCGCTGGCGGCGCGGACCACTTCCTCCTCCTCGCCGGCGATGACGAGGTGCAGTTCATCTCGCTCGGGTAGTCCCGGCAGTCGACCTTCTTCCGCATGGTGCACCTCCTCCTCTCCCAGTGTCGGCCGGTCGCCGCCCCCGGTCGTATACGGCAAATCCCGTATGGCGCGCGGGGTGGCCGGACTGCTGCAGTGAGAGGGACGAGGAGGCGAGGGCCATGGCGACGTCCGCCGAGGTCACCTCGGGCGCGGCCCCGGACGAGGGCCGGGTGCAGGCGTTCCTGGAGAGAGTGATCATCGACGCCGGTGCCGCGGTCGCGGGTCTGTGCACCTCGCTCGGCGACCGGCTGGGCCTGTACACGGCCATGGCCGGTGCCGGTCCGCTGGTCGCATGCACCCTCGCCGTCCTTGCCCACACGCCGACCAGACAGCATCAAGGCGCTGCGCTCCGTGTGCTCGGCGAGGCCATCCTCGGCTTGGCGAAAGCGCCTCCCGAGAAGTCTTCCACCTGGTCGGATCCGAGTTCCAAGCTGCGTAATAGGGCATCCGTGAGGCCTGACGGCATAGTGGACCGGGATTTCCTGGACTTCGTACGATCCTCGGCCCCAGGCACACGGCCCCACCCCTGCGACCCTTCAGCTCGATAGATCACCGCCGATGGAACAGGCCGGACGGCGTAGCTGGGCACGCCGGGCAGTCCCTCTATACGGAACGCACCTGCTGACAGCCGGAGTCGGTGTTCTACACGCCGTCCTGTGTTTCGTCGGGCTCGGGCGTGACGGTGGGCTCGATGCTGGGGCCGCGGTACTCGGGGTGGGCGCGGTCCATGGCGTCGGCAACATGCAGCGGGAACGGGTGGCGGGTGCGCGCGTCCCAGGCCAGGGACTGGTGGCACAACTGGGCGGCGAGAGCGGCGAGGTGTTGTGGATCCCTCCCTCCTGCGTGGGGGACGGCGATCTGGGCGGCGGTGGAGCTGTGCCAGTCCTTGCGTTGAAGGAGGAACGCAGGTGCCCGCCGACCGGGCGTAAGGGCTGCTGTCGGCCCCGGCCCTGGCTAGTACTCCAGCAGGATTTCGCTGCCTGACCTGCGGGTTTCGCTGGGCGGCTGGAGTATAGCGGGCTGTGGAGTGGTCAGGGGCGGTCTCAAGGGGACCGCCCCTCGAACGTGCGACAACGCCGCAGGTAATGACAGCGTGTGGGAAAGCTCCCCACGTGATCTTCGAAAGTGCTGCCGAGCAGTGGGACCTTGAACTGGACGACCTCTTCGTGACCGTCGGTCATCGCTTCGGCCGTGTGGAACTTCGCCGCCGCATACGTGACTACGTACGCGGACTGCTCGCCCCGGTGGCCCGAAAGAACAGCTGGCAGCTGGCCGAACAGGCAGGCCACGCCACCCCCGACGGTCTGCAGCACCTACTCGCCGGCGCGAAGTGGGAGCCCGACGACATCCGCGACGACCTGCAGCAATACGTCGCCGACAGGCTCGGTGAGGACGGCGGGGTCCTCATCGTCGACGACACCGGCTTCATCAAGAAGGGCACCACCTCCGCCGGGGTTCAGCGTCAATATTCCGGAACCGCCGGCCGCACCGAGAACTGCCAGATCGGCGTCTTCGCCGCCTATGCCTCCGGCCGCGGACGCGCCTTGGTGGACCGGGAGTTGTATCTGCCCAAGACCTGGGCCGAGGACCGTGAACGCTGCCGCGCGGCCAAAGTCCCCGACGACCAGGCGTTCGCCACCAAGGGCGAACTCGCCCGGCGCATGGTTCTACGTGCCCTCGCCTCACCGCTGCCCATCGCCTGGGTCACTGCGGATTCCGCCTACGGACAGGAGAGTCGCTTCCCACGGCTGCTGGAGCAGTCGGGCGTCGGCTATGTGTTGGCCGTGCCGAAGTCCCAGTTCACCGTGGGTTGTCCCCGCATCGAGGGCCTGTTCGCCCAGGCCCCGGCCGAGGCGTGGGAGAAGATCTCATGCGGAGACGGCGCGAAGGGACCGCGCGTCTACCACTGGGCGGCGGTGCGGCTGCCGGCCGTCGCCGAGTTCGACTACCAGGGCGAAGTCCCTCACCGGATGCGGTGGGCGCTGGCCCGTCGCAGCATCCGCAAGCCCGACGAAATCGCCTACTACCTCGCCTACGCCCCCTTGGAGACCACCGCCCGGCAGCTGGTGCGGATCGCCGGGTCGCGCTGGGCGATCGAGGAGTGTTTCCAGGCCGCGAAGAACGAGTGCGGCCTGGACCAGTACGAAGTCCGCCGTTACGTGGGCTGGTATCGGCACATCACCCTCGTCATGCTCGCGCACGCCTTCCTGGCAGCCACCACGCACCAGGCCAAGGAAAAGGGGGCGGAACCGGTGAGGCAGCCGGGGTCATCGCGCTCACAGTGGCGGAGGTTCGGCGACTCTTGGCAGCTTGTCGTCCCCGGCCCCCGCACCTGCGCGGACGCCGAGGCCGACGCCACGCCATGAGCTGGTCGAACTGGCGCCGACGACGCCAGGCAGTCGCCCGTCGCTGTCATTACCTGCGGCGTTGTCGCACGTTCGAGGGGCGGTCCCCTTGAGACCGCCCCTGACCACTCCACAGCCCGCTACACTCCAGCCGCCCAGCGAAACCCGCAGGTCAGGCAGCGAAATCCTGCTGGAGTACTAGGCGCTGTTTCTCGGATCATGTTCGGAGCCAGATCATGAGGGTCGCGACCGTGACGGTTCCGAGGTAGACGTAGGCGCGTTTCTCGTAGCGGGTGGCGACGGCCCGGAAGCCCTTGAGGCGGTTGATGGCTCGCTCGACGGTGTTGCGTTTCTTGTAGCGTTCGCTGTCGAATCCGGTGGGCCGGCCGCCGTCGGAGCCGCGGTTGTGCCGGTGTCGTTGCTGGTCGAGGCGTTCGGGGATGGTGTGCCGGATTCCGCGTCGTCGCAGGTAACGGCGGTTCTTGCGGGAGGTGTAGGCCTTGTCCGCCAGGACGTGGTCGGGTCGGCTGCGTGGCCGTCCGACTCCGATGCGGGGCACGGAAACCTGCTCCAGCACCCGGTCGAGCTGGGGACCGTCACCGTAGTGCCCGGGTGTCACAACGAGCGCGAGGGGTCGGCATCGTCCCTCGGCGGCGAGGTGGATTTTGGTGGTGAAGCCGCCGCGCGAGCGTCCCAGGCATTCGCCGATCTGACCACCTCCTCCCATCGGACGGCCAGTTTCCGCAGCACCGGACCGACCCGGTTTGTCCCCTGCCCGGCCCCCTTTTGAGGAACCGCGGCTGGGGGCACCTTCCTCGCGCCGGCGGCGTGCTGGTGAGCCCGCACCGCGGTGGAGTCCACTGACACGTCCCAGTCGATTCGGCCCTCAGCATCCTCGGCGGCCTGGACACGGGACAGCAGCATCGCCCACGTTCCGTCCGCTGACCAGCGGCGATGACGTTTGTAGACCGGCCCGAACCGCTCGGGAAGATCCCGCCACTGCACACCCGTCCGCACCCGGTACAGCACCCCGTTAATCACCCGCCGATGATCACTCCACCGACCCCCACGCGCACCACCACGAGGCAAGAACGACTCCAGTCGATGCCACTCCGCATTCGTCAAATCCCCACGACCCATGGAACCAGCCTGACCCCAACACCCCACCCACGTCCGGAGATCCGAGAAACAGTGCCTAACCACGTCTCCAGCGGATCACTGCCGCGGCGGTCAGCGCGTAGAGCACGGTCACCACGCCGAGCAGAGCGACTGACCTTCCATCCGGAGGCAGCATGAGGGCGGCGACAGCGGCAGCACCGACGAAAGCGACGTTGAAGAGCACGTCGTAGATGGCGAAGATCCGGCCGCGGAAGGCATCGTCGACGGATGACTGGACGATCGTGTCGGTGGAAATCTTGGTCCCTTGGGTGCCGAGGCCGATCACGAAGGCGGCGGCCATCATCGGACCCGGCGCGAAGAACAGCCCGAGGGACGGCACCAACACGGCGCCCATCGCGGCACAGCAGGCGATCCAGCCGGACGCGGTGAGCCGGGCGACGGCCCAGGGCGTGACCACAGCAGCCGCGAAGAAGCCCGCTCCTGACACCCCGACAGTGATCCCGAGCAGGGCCAGGCCCTCCGACTCGGTGCCGGACCAGAGGTACCGGCACAGCATCAGCACCATGACGGTCAGGGCTCCGTAGCAGAAGCGGAGCACGGTCATGGCGGCCAGCGCGCGGGCCGGGGCGCGCCGCTCGGCGAGATGGCGCAGCCCGTCCGCAAGTCCTCGCACCGTGCTCAACAAGGCTTCGTACAGGTGTGGTGGGAGGCGTGCGGGGTCGGGGCCGAGCAGCTGTGGTGCCATGCGCAGGGCGGTGAGGGCAGAGCAGAAATAGAGGGCCGCGGCGAGCAGCACGACATATGCGTCCACATCCGAGCCGGCCAGCCGGATGGCGAAGGCGAGCCCACCGCCGGCCGTCGCCGCGAGCGTTCCGGCCGTGGGTGTCAGGGAGTTGGCCATGACCAGCTGCTGTTCACCGCCGACCACGCGCGGGAGCGCGGCCGAGAGCCCGGCCAGGACGAAACGGTTCACGGCGGTCACGGACAGGGCCGAGACGTAGAAGAGCCAGTCGGGGACCTGGGACACGATCAGTGCCGCCGTCACCATGGCCAGCAGGGCGCGCAGCAGATTGCCGTACAGCAGGACCTGACGGCGCCGCCAGCGGTCGAGGAACACACCGGTGAACGGGCCGAGGAGGGAGTAGGGGAGCAGCAGGATCGCCATGGCGGAGGCGATGGCCGCGGGCGAGGTCTGCTTCTCGGGCGAGAAGACGACGAAGGCGGCGAGCGCGACCTGGAACACCCCGTCGGCCGCCTGGGAGAGAAGCCGTGCGGCAAGGAGCGAACGGAAGTCGCGTAGCCGGAGTAAGACGCGCAGGTCGCGCACAGCATGCATGAGGCACAGCCTCACACAGCCCGCAGGCCCCCGGGCGGAATACCCGGGGGCCTGCGCAGGGAGGGAGGCGTCGGGCGTCTCAGCGCTCGACTTCGCCGTTGATGAACTTCTCGACGTTCTCCCGTGCCTCGTCGTCGAAGTACTGCACCGGCGGGGACTTCATGAAGTACGAGGACGCGGAGAGGATCGGGCCACCGATGCCCCGGTCCTTGGCGATCTTCGCGGCGCGCAGGGCGTCGATGATGACACCCGCGGAGTTCGGGGAGTCCCAGACCTCGAGCTTGTACTCCAGGTTCAGCGGGACGTCACCGAAGGCGCGGCCCTCGAGGCGGACGTAGGCCCACTTGCGGTCGTCCAGCCAGGCCACATAGTCCGAGGGGCCGATGTGGACGTTGTCCTCGCCCAGCTCACGGTCCCGGATCTGGGAGGTGACGGCCTGCGTCTTGGAGATCTTCTTGGATTCCAGGCGCTCGCGCTCGAGCATGTTCTTGAAGTCCATGTTGCCGCCGACGTTCAGCTGCATCGTGCGGTCCAGGACGACGCCCCGGTCCTCGAAGAGCTTGGCCATCACGCGGTGCGTGATCGTGGCGCCGACCTGCGACTTGATGTCATCGCCGACGATCGGGACGCCGGCCTCGGTGAACTTGTCCGCCCACTCCTTGGTGCCGGCGATGAAGACCGGGAGGGCGTTGACGAATGCGACCTTGGCGTCAATGGCGCACTGGGCGTAGTACTTCGCGGCGTCCTCGGAGCCGACCGGGAGGTAGCAGACCAGGACGTCGACCTGCTTGTCCTTGAGGATCTGGACGATGTCGACCGGGGCCTCGGTGGACTCCTCGATGGTCTGGCGGTAGTACTTGCCCAGGCCGTCGAGGGTGTGGCCGCGCTGGACCGTCACACCCGCGTTGGGCACATCGCAGATCTTGATGGTGTTGTTCTCGCTGGCGCCGATGGCATCCGCGAGGTCGAGGCCGACCTTCTTGGCGTCGACGTCGAATGCCGCCACGAACTCGACGTCACGCACGTGGTAGTCGCCGAACTGCACGTGCATGAGGCCGGGCACACGGCTCTTCGGGTCGGCGTCCTTGTAGTACTCGACGCCCTGTACCAGCGAGGCGGCGCAGTTGCCCACGCCGACGATGGCTACGCGAACCGAACCCATTCCGGTTGCTCCCTGTGTTCTCGATGAGGACCTGCACAGCAGAGCCTCATGTGGTGGTGTCATCGGACGGATCCGGCCGGGAACCACCCCGGTGCCGGGGCAGGCCGCCCGTATCTCCTGACTGGTTCTTCTTGTCCTGTGCTGCGGGCCCTGGTGCGCGCTGATCACGCCCGGCGCGCTCACTCTCGATGAGCTCGTTCAACCAACGGACTTCGCGCTCCACGGACTCCATGCCGTGCCGCTGCAGTTCGAGGGTGTAGTCGTCCAGCCGCTCGCGGGACCTGGCCAAGGAGGTGCGCATTCTTTCGAGGCGCTCCTCCAGCCGGCTGCGGCGGCCTTCCAGCACACGCACCCGTACGTCCCGTGACGTCTGGCCGAAGAATGCGAACCGGACACCGAAGTGTTCGTCCTCCCACGCATCCGGTCCGGAGTGGGAGAGCAGTTCCTCGAAGTGCTCTTTGCCCGATGTGGTCAATCGGTAGACGATCTTGGCTCGGCGGCCGGTCAGTGCCGCGGCCGGCACGTCCTCCGGGGCTTCGCCCGTCTCCTCGATGAGCCAGCCGCTCGCGACCAGCGCCTTGAGGCAGGGGTAGAGGGTGCCATAGCTGAACGCACGGAAGACCCCGAGTGAGGTGTTGAGCCGTTTTCGCAGCTCATAGCCGTGCATCGGGGACTCGCGGAGCAGGCCGAGGACGGCGAACTCGAGGATGCCGGAACGTCTGCTCATCCTCCGCCTCCTGGGTCCTGTGCGTTCTTTATGTCGTGCTGATGTATCGACTCGATACATCCAGACGATAGAACGGTCGCCCGAGCGGAACAAGAGGGGGCACGGTGAACGGCATCACATCACCGAATCGTTCTCATCAACCTGACTGATTTGGAGTGAATTTCAACACTGGGCAGGTTTTGGCCGTGCGTAGTCTGTGCGGCATGAAGACTGCCGGGAACCGTGGGCCTATATCTGGCGTCACCATCCTCGGTGTAGTGCGGCTCGCGCCTCAGGAGCGAGCTGTGCATCGGGGGGACCTGAAGACAACTGCCGCCTTCAGGCGACGAGATAGCGCGCCTGCCCGAGGAGTATTCGTTCCATGAGCGAGCACCGTCGCAAACCGCCACAGCCGCAAAGTGGCGGACGTGCCGCGGCCCGACGCGCCGCACAGCAGCCACCGGGGCGTCGTAGCGCCCCCTCACGTGGATCCGCTGCCGGTCCTGCCTCCCACTCCGAGCCGACCGGTCATGAGCCGCGGCAAGGGGGGCGTGCGGAGGCCCGCAGAGCTGCCCAGCGCAGCGGCCGCCGTAGGGCGTCCGATGCCTTTGAGATGGCTGCCGGTGACGGCGTCGGCGGCCGTGGTGGTGGCGGTCGGCGGGGCGGTGGCGGCAGCGGCCCCGAGGGAGGCCGTGGCCGCGGTCGTGGCGGCGGGAAGCCCGCCAAGAAGCGTCTGATCGACTACCCGCGCGCCAACCGTGTCGGGTGGCGGCGCTTTGTGCCGTCCTGGAAACAGGTCGCCAGCTTGAGCGTCGGCTTCATAGGGCTGATCGTGGGTGTGTCCGGGGTCGCGCTGGCCTTGGTGAGCGTGCCCAGTGAGAGTGACGCCGCCAAGTCGCAGAACAACGTCTACCTCTGGGCCAATGGCAAGGTCATGGCGCGCGATGGTGAGACGAACCGGCAGAACATCACGATCACCGAAATTCCCCGCTCGATGCAGAATGCGGCGATTGCTGCGGAGAATGCGTCGTTCCGGACGGACTCGGGTGTGGACCCGATGGGTATTGCGCGTGCGGTGGTCAACATGGCCAAGGGCGGCGAGACCCAGGGTGGCTCGACCATCACCCAGCAGTATGTGAAGAACGCGATGCTGAGCCAGCAGCAGACCCTTGACCGGAAGTTCAAGGAACTGTTCATCGCGATCAAGGTCGGCTGGTCGAAGAACAAGGACCAGATCCTTCAGGGGTATCTGAACACCAGCTACTACGGCCGCGGAGCCTACGGGATCCAGGCAGCGGCTCAGGCGTATTACGGGGTGGATGCCGACAAGCTGAAGCCGGACCAGAGCGCCTTCCTGGCTACCGTGCTCAAGGGTGCGGACCTGTACGACCCGGCGGGCGGCACCAGCCCGGGAGCCACGCGGGCGGCGAACACCAAGCGTGCCGAGGTGCGGTGGTCCTGGATCCTCGACCGAGAGGTCGCCAACCACCTCATGTCGAAGGCGCAGCGAGACACGTACCGCGGGCACTTCCCCACGCCGCACCTGCCGAAGCCGGTGGCCAGCAAGGGCGGCCAGGTCGGTTACATGATGGACACCGCGAAGAAGTATGTGCTGAAGCACGCGGGTCTCAGTGAGGCGCAGTTCGACAAGGGCGGCTATACGATCCGGACGACCTTCGACGCGAAGAAGACCAATGAGCTCGAGGGCGCGGTCAAGAAGGTCGACAAGCGGTACATCGATCCGAAGAAGCGTGACAAGGACAAATACGTCCAGTTCGGTGGTGCCTCCGTGGTGCCCGGAGACGGCAAGATCGTCGCCCTGTACGGCGGTGAGGGCTACGACAAGGGGCACTTCAGTAACAACGCCGACACCTTCGGCGTGCCGGTCGGCTCGACCTGGAAGCCGTTCGTGCTCGCAGCGGCAATGAGGTACGGAACGGCCAATAGCGGTGGGCCGATCTCGCCGGACAGCCGCTACAACGGCGATGATCACCTGAAGGTGAAGGACGCCAACGGTCACGACGTCATGAAGAAGGACAACTCGCCCTTCTACCAGGAGAACGAGAGCAATCATCCCTGGGGCTACATCCCCTTGACCAAGGCGATGGAACAGTCCGTCAACACTCCGTTCGTGCAGCTCGGCATGGATGTCGGGATGAGCAAGGTCCGGGACATGGCGGAGGCCGCGGGCATCTCGCCGGCCAGCTTCGACAAGAACCTCAACCCGTCCTTCGCCCTGGGTACCTCCACACCGAGCGCGATTCGTATGGCGGATGCCTATGCGACGTTCGCTGAATCGGGAACGAAGGTGGAGCCGTATTCGGTGACCAAGGTGACGTTCGAGGGTGAAGACCTGAAGGGCTTCGACAAGCCCAAGCACGAGACGGCGATGGATCCCAACATTGCCAACAACGTGACCAAGGTGCTGCAGAACGTCATCACGAACGGCACAGGAAAGCTGGCCAAGCGGCTGAACATGCCGGCAGCGGGCAAGACCGGCACCACCGACGAGAACAAGTCGGCCTGGTTCGTCGGCTACACCAAGCAGCTTTCGACGGCCGTCACCATGTTCCGTGAGGACGCACAGAATCCGCGTCAGCTGTCCATGAATGGCGTCGGTGGCTTCGACTCGATCCACGGTGGTGCGCTGCCCACGGAGGTGTGGACCGAGTACATGCTGCAGGCGATGCACGGCGTCACGCCCGAGACTTTCCAGCCCGCTACGCCCATCGGGCAGCGGGCGGACGAGGCCGGCATGCCGTCCCCGACGCCGACGCCCACGCCGTCGGATACGCCGTCGGAGACTCCGTCGGGGACTCCCAGTAAGTCCCCTTCCCCGTCGAAATCTCCCAGCCCGAGCCCGACAGAGAGCTGTTCTCCGTGGGACGTCAACTGCAAGAACAGCGGTGGGACAAGTAATGGCGGGGGCAACGGCGGAGGGCCGGGGGGCGGACCGGGTGGACCGGGTGGCGGCACCGGAGGCACCAGTCCGACGCCCGGCCCAACGGACACGAACGGTGGTGGAGGCCTGTTCGGTGGCCCGAACGGGTAATGGACCGTTTCACGTGAAACGCTGAATGTTTCACGTGAAACGCGGAGTCACGAAGCCCCCGCCCGGCTTGACCGGGCGGGGGCTTCGCCGTCTCCTGCACAGTGTCGTACGGCAGGATGGGCCCATGATGAGCGCGCGACGGGACGAGTCGGTACGGCCGACGAGGCGGGATGAGGTGGCGGCGGCCGGCAGCGAGCTGATCGGCGGACCGATCGGCCGACGCGCCCTGCTCGGGACGCACTGGCTGACGCCGGTGCGGATCATCGCGCTCATCGCCATCGGCATGTTCGCGCTCGGCATGGTGCAGAAGCTGCCCTGCTACAACGGTGGCTGGTTCTTCGGCGCCACGAGCCAGTACATCCACGCCTGCTACTCGGACATTCCCCACCTCTATGCGGGGCGGGGCTTCGCCGATGGGCTGATCCCCTATTTCGACCGGCTACCCGGCGATATGGAGTATCTCGAGTACCCAGTGCTCACCGGCCTCTTCATGGAGGTCGCCTCCTGGATGACGCCGCATTCAGGGGTCATCCAGGATCGCGAACAGATCTACTGGCTGGTCAATGCCGGCATGTTGATGATCTGCGCCGCTGTCATCGCGGTGTGCGTGACCCGCACCCACCGGCGACGCCCCTGGGACGGCCTCCTTGTCGCCCTGGCGCCGGCTGCCGCCCTCACCGCCACCATCAACTGGGATTTGCTGGCCGTCGCCCTGACCGCTGCCGGGATGCTGATGTGGTCACGCAGTCGCCCGCTGGCCGCCGGCGTCCTCATCGGGCTCGCCACGGCGGCGAAGCTGTACCCGGTGCTGCTGCTGGGGCCGCTGCTGGTGCTGTGCTGGCGCGCGGGAGCCTGGCGCGCGTACGGGAGGGTGCTGGCCGGCGCCGTGGCGTCCTGGCTGCTGGTGAATCTGCCGGTGATGATCACGCATGATGCCGCGGGATTCCACATCCGGGAGGGCTGGGCGAAGTTCTACACCTTCAGCCAGGAGCGGCCCATCGACTTCGGTTCCCTCTGGCTCCTGATCTCGCAGCGCACCGGCAACCCCCTGGAGAACGCCAATACCTACGCCACGCTGCTGATGATCCTGGGCTGTGGTGCCATCGGCCTGCTGACCCTCTATGCGCCGCGCCGGCCGCGGTTCGCGCAGCTGGCATTCCTCGTCGTCGCGCTGTTCATCGTCACCAACAAGGTCTACTCGCCGCAGTACGTCCTGTGGCTGACCCCGCTCGCCGTGCTGGCCCGGCCGCGCTGGCGGGACTTCCTGATCTGGCAGGCCTGCGAGGTCATGTACTTCCTGGGGATCTGGATGTACCTCGCCTACACGGGAAACGGTGACAAGCACCAAGGTCTGCCACCGGAGGGCTATCAGCTGGCCATCGTGCTGCACCTGCTCGGCACGCTCTATCTGTGCGCCGTGGTCGTACGGGACATCCTGCTGCCCGAGCGCGATGTGGTCCGCAGGGACGGGGACGACGACCCCTCGGGCGGAGTCCTGGACCGCAGCCCCGATGTGTTCGTGCTCGGCCGGGCCCAGCACCACCCCCGGCATGCCGTGCAGTTCGAGGCGGCGCCGCAGGTCCGCTGGGGCGTCGTGCGGGAATGAGCGGCCCCGGTCCCCTCCATGCACCGGGCCCGGTGGCGCAGAGAACGTCTGCGGCACCGGGCCCTTGGCGTGTCCGAGCTGGGGCGCGTCCGGTTCAGCGTTCCACGATGCGGTCGAACTGGGTGGTGGTGTGCCGCAGATGGGCCACCAGTTCCTCACCGACCTGCGGCTGCGGTGCATCTCCCGGCACGAACAGGATCGACACCTGCATGTGTGGCGGCTCCGCGAACCAGCGCTGTTTCCCGGCCCACACATACGGCGCCAGATTGCGGTTGACGGTGGCCAGGCCGGCTCGGGCCACGCCCTTGGCGCGCGGCATCACCCCGTGCAGCGCCTTGGGCGACTCCAGACCGACACCGTGCGAGGTGCCGCCGGCCACCACGACCAAGTAGCCGTCGGAGGCCGCCTTCTGCTGGCGGTAGCCGAAGCGCTCGCCCTTGGCGATCCGGGTGACATCGAGCACCGAGCCGCGGTATTCGGTGGCGTCGTGGTCGCCGAGCCACAGCCGCGTACCGATCCGCGCACGGAACCGGGTCTGGGGGAACTGCTGCTGGAGACGGGCGAGTTCATCGGCCTTGAGGTGGCTGACGAACATGGTGTGCAGCGGGAGACGGGCGGCACGGAGCTGGTCCATCCAGCCGATGACCTCGTCGACCGCGTCGGACCCGTCGGTGCGGTCCAGCGGCAGGTGCAGGGCGAAGCCTTCGAGCCGGATGTCCTCGATGGCCGCGGCCAGCTTCGGCAGATCCTCCGGCTTGACGCCATGGCGCTTCATGCTGCTCATGACCTCGATGACGACCCGGGCGCCGACCAGGCCGCCCACGCCCTCGACCGAGGAGACCGAGCGGATCGCCCGGTCGGGCAGCGGCACCGGCTCCTCGCCGTGGCGGAACGGGGTCAGGACGAGCAGGTCGCCGCTGAAGAAGTCCTTGATACGGGCCGCTTCATAGGTCGTCCCGACCGCGAGGATGTCGGCACCCAGGCGGGTTGCCTCGTCGGCAAGGCGCTCATGGCCGAAGCCGTAACCATTGCCTTTGCAGACCGGGACCAGCCCGGGGAACTGCTGGAGAACGCTCTGCTGATGCGCCCGCCAGCGCGCGGTGTCGACGTAGAGGGTGAGCGCCATGGCCGGGCCCGGAACCTTTCTCGTGGCTGGGGTGTGTCAGGAGTACGGACGGTGCGGTGAAACGGTCAGCGGCGCGACATATACAGGTCGAGCGCCTTGTGCAGCAGCTTGTTGAGCGGGAAGTCCCACTCTCCGAGGTACTCCGCTGCCTGTCCACCCGTGCCGACCTTGAACTGGATCAGACCGAAGAGGTGGTCGTTCTCGTCCAGCGAGTCGCTGATGCCGCGGAGGTCGTAGACCGAGGCGCCGAGGGCATAGGAGTCCTGCAGCATCTTCCACTGCATCGCGTTCGAGGGCCGGACCTCGCGCTTGTGGTTGGCGGAGGCGCCGTAGGAGTACCAGACATGGCCACCGACGATCAGCATCGTGGCCGCCGCGACGTTCTCACCCTCGTGGCGGGCGAAGTAGAGCCGCATACGGTTGGGGTCCTCGGAGTTGAGGGCCGTCCACATGCGCTGGAAGTAGCCCAGCGGCCGGGGGCGGAAGCGGTCACGCTCCGCGGTGATCTCGTAGAGCCGCTGCCATTCGGCCAGCTCCTCGTAGCTGCCCTGGACGACCTCGACACCGGCCTTTTCGGCCTTCTTGATGTTGCGGCGCCACAGCTGGTTGAAGCCCTTGTGGACATCCTCCAGCGAACGGTTGGCCAGCGGCACCTGGAAGACGTAGCGGGGCTGCACATCGCCGAAGCCGGCGCCGCCGTCCTCGCCCTGCTGCCAGCCCATGCGCCGCAGCCGGTCCGCCACCTCGAACGCGCGTGGCTCGATGTGGGTCGCCTCGATGTCTCGCAGCCGCTTGACGTCCGGATTCTGGATGCCGGACTTGATCGCGGCGGAGTCCCAGCGGCGGATGATCACCGGCGGGCCCATCTTCACGGAGAAGGCGCCCTTCTGCTTGAGGTGGCTGAGCATGGGCTGCAGCCACTCCTCCAGGTTCGGCGCGAACCAGTTGATGACCGGGCCCTCGGGGAGGTAGGCGAGATAACGCTTGATCTTGGGCAGCTGGCGGTAGAGCACCAGCCCCGCGCCCACCAGTTCACCGCTCGCGTCGAACCAGCCCAGACTCTCCGAACGCCATTCGGCCTTGACGTCTGCCCATGCGGGGACCTGCATGTGGCTGGCCGCGGGCAGGCTCTGGATATAAGCCAGATGCTGCTCTCGGCTGATGGTCCTCAGGGTCAGGCTCATGCGGGGCGCTCCTCGGCAGGTGTGTCCCCTTGGTCGGGGCTCCGGCTCTCGCGCCGAAGCCTACTGTGACCACGGAGCGCCCCGTCTGGGCCATACGGGCCGGGGCCCCGTATGCCGCATCGGCTAGCCGATAATGCCGCCGAAGAGGCCGCCATGAGCCAGGCCGATGTAGAAGCCGACGGCCGCTGCCCCGAGGCCGATGATCGACAGGAAGCGTTCACCCGTTGTCGACGAGATGAACTGTCCCCACAGGCCGGTGCCGATTCCGATCAGGCCGACCCAGGAACTGACCAGGTGCAGGCTGGGAGAGAGCGTGGTGAAGATGGCGATCGCGCCGAGGACCACGGTCACAATGGCGATGGTGTTTTCGACGGGATGGTCCTTGCCGTCGCTGTTGAGTAGCGAGAGCAGACTGCGCTGGGTCCGTGCTGCCTGTGCCATGCGGCACCTCCGATGACAGGGCGGCGCACTGTAACGCCGCTCACACCCGTTGTGTTCCAGATTGAGGGGTGGAGCGGGCGGATTTCAACCGGAAGGCTTCAGGAAGGTACTCTGTACGGTCTGCGCCCATGTCTGCCCGGATGACCGGACGGATTCGGCGTGGAACGCATACGACCCTCCTGCCACGGAACGACCGTGGCCGCTGAGTCCAAAGGAGGTGGGTTCTACATGCGTCACTACGAGGTGATGGTCATCCTCGACCCCGATCTCGAGGAGCGCGCTGTCTCCCCGCTGATCGAGAACTTCCTCTCCGTCGTCCGTGAGGGCAACGGAAAGGTCGAGAAGGTCGACACCTGGGGCCGTCGTCGTCTCTCTTACGAGATCAAGAAGAAGCCCGAGGGCATCTACTCGGTCATCGACCTGCAGGCCGAGCCTGCGGTCGTCAAGGAGCTCGACCGTCAGATGAACCTGAATGAGTCGGTCCTCCGGACCAAGGTCCTTCGTCCCGAGACCCACTGAGCGCGCAAGCGTCCAGCGGTAACCGGGTCCGAGTAGCAGCAACACCAGCAGCCAGCAGCACACCCGCCGAGAGGTTCCCCTAATGGCAGGCGAGACCGTCATCACGGTTGTCGGCAATCTTGTCGACGACCCCGAGCTGCGCTTCACCCCGTCCGGTGCGGCGGTCGCGAAGTTCCGCGTCGCGTCCACTCCCCGCACCTTCGACCGTCAGACCAATGAGTGGAAGGACGGCGAGAGCCTGTTCCTGACCTGCTCGGTGTGGCGCCAGGCGGCGGAGAACGTCGCCGAGTCCCTGACGCGGGGTACCCGCGTGGTCGTCCAGGGCCGCCTCAAGCAGCGGTCGTACGAGGACCGCGAGGGCGTGAAGCGCACGGTCTACGAGCTCGACGTCGAGGAAGTCGGCGCGAGCCTGAAGAACGCCACAGCCAAGATCACCAAGACCAGCGGTCGCGGTGGCCAGGGCGGCGGCGGCTTCGGCGGCGGTCAGCAGGGCGGTGGCCAGGGTGGCGGCGGCTGGGGCGGCGGCTCCGGCGGCGGCCAGCAGGGCGGCGGCGGTGCTCCCGCCGATGACCCGTGGGCGACCAATGGTCCTGCCGGCGGTGGTCAGCAGGGTGGCGGCGGTGGCTGGGGCGGTAGCTCCGGCGGTGGCTACTCGGACGAGCCGCCCTTCTAGGTCCGTGCAGCTGGCCCGACTCCGCGCTGTTTCACGTGAAACCGCGCGGCGAAGCGGCCAGGGGCCTTGAGGGCGTCAGCACAAACTTCTTGAACTCATTGGAGAGAGATAATGGCGAAGCCGCCTGCTCGCAAGCCTAAGAAGAAGGTTTGCGTGTTCTGCAAGGAGAAGATCTCCTACGTCGACTACAAGGACACGAACCTGCTGCGGAAGTTCATCTCCGACCGCGGCAAGATCCGTGCCCGCCGGGTCACCGGCAACTGCACTCAGCACCAGCGTGACGTCGCCACGGCCGTGAAGAACAGCCGTGAGATGGCGCTGCTGCCCTACACGTCCACCGCGCGATAAGGGAAGGGTGACCGAATCATGAAGATCATCCTCACCCACGAGGTCTCCGGCCTCGGCACCGCAGGCGACGTCGTTGACGTCAAGGACGGGTACGCCCGTAACTACCTGGTTCCGCGTGGTTTCGCGATCCGCTGGACCAAGGGTGGCGAGAAGGACGTCGAGCAGATCCGCCGCGGTCGCAAGATCCGCGAGATCGCCACGATCGAGCAGGCCAACGAGGTCAAGGGCCGGCTTGAGGGCGTCAACGTGAAGCTGGCCGTTCGCGCCGGCGACGCGGGCCGCCTGTTCGGCTCCGTCACCCCGGCCGATGTCGCCTCGGCGATCAAGGCCGCCGGTGGTCCGGACGTCGACAAGCGTCGTGTCGAGCTCGGCACGCCGATCAAGACCCTGGGCGCGCACCAGGTCTCCGTGCGTCTGCACGCCGAGGTCGTGGCGAAGCTCGGCGTCGAGGTCGTCGCCGCGTAAGCGCAGCACCACGCCGAAGGGCCGCCTCCCGGTGAGGCGGTTTCTAGCGGTCGTTGCAACACGTGGTCGGTTGTTTAGGCCGCGAGCAGTTTATGCAGGCGCTCGGCTGGGGTTTCCCAGCCGAGCGTTTTGCGTGGGCGGCGGTTGAGCTGGTCGGCGACGGCGGCAAGGTGTTCGGGTGCATGGGCGGAGAGGTCGGTGCCCTTGGGGAAGTACTTCCGCAGCAGGCCGTTCGTGTTCTCGTTCGAGCCGCGCTGCCAGGGGCTGGCGGGGTCGCAGAAGTAGACCGGGATGTCGGTCGCGAGGGTGAATTCCGCGTGCCGGGCCATCTCGCTGCCCTGGTCCCAGGTCAGGGACCGTTTGAGATGGGCGGGCAGGGTCTGGACGGTGGTGGTCAGTGAGCCCAGGACGGCCTCGGCCCCGTGGTCGCCCGGCAGGTGCAGGAGCATCACATAGCGGGTGGCACGTTCGACCAGGGTGCCGATCGCGGACTTGCCGTCCTTGCCGATGATCAGGTCGCCCTCCCAGTGGCCGGGCAGGGCCCGGTCATCGGCCTCGGCGGGCCGTTCGCTGATCATCACCATCGGGGTGGTGAAGCGCGGCTGGCGGCAGTTGGCCTGCCGCTGGGGCCTGCGGCGGGCACGTCCACTGCGCAGGGCTCCGGCAAGCTCGCGCCGCAGCTGGCCTTTGCCCTGGACGTAGAGCGCCTGGTAGACGGTCTCGTGGACCACGTGCATCTCCGGCCGGTCGGGGAACAGCTGCCGAAGAGCGTGACAGATCTGCTCCGGGCTCCACTTCTCCTCCAGCATGGCCTGGACGGCGTGCCGCAGCTCTGGGTTCCCACTGATCTTGCGGTGCTTGGGGCGGGGCCGGCGGGCGTCCGCGCGGGCCTGGGCCGCGTGCGGCCGGTAGTGCCACTGACCGCGAGTCCCGGTGGTGCGGTTGCGGCGGGTCTACCGGCTGATCGTGGACGGACTACGGCCCAGCTCGGCCGCGATCACCCGCACAGTCGCCTTCTCCCGCAACCGGTCGGCGATGTGGATCCGCTCGTCCTCGCGCAGATACCTGGACGCACCAGAAGGCGGCACCACCGAACGAATCGGTGGTGCCGCCTTCTGCCGACGGTCGGCACTGCGACCGTTGCGCCACTTCCGGCCGGTCCGCGTGTCGATACCGACGATCCGGCACGCCTCCGAGTTGCTGTAGCCCTGCTGCATGAGCCGGGAGTATGCCGCCCTCTCCCGGCTCAGTTTCACAGGGCCCTGAGCAGCAGACCGGACCTTGCGGATTTCGAAGTCCATCGCATCCCCTGAACTGGGGTGTTGCAACGACTCCTAGAACCCAAGTGACGGGATGCGGCCCTTTGCCGTGTCCGGGGCAGGTGACGGACCGCTGTCAGTCCTCGTCCTGCGCGTGCCTGTAGAGCTTGGCGACGTCGTCGTCGAAGTAGGTGGCGTAGGAGACATCGTCCTGGTCGCCGCCGCCTTCGTGGCCGCCGAGGACCCCGATGACCGTGCCCGTGTGGCTCTTGGGGTCGTAGTCGGCCAGCCAGGGGCTGCCGCTCGTACCGCCCTCGAAGTCGGTGCACTGGATCCGCAGCTGGGTGTCGCTGTACTTGGTGGTGCGGTTCTGGCAGGAGATCGGGGTGTCACGGCTGGTGGGGTAGCCGGTGATCTTGACCTCGTTGTCGAAGCCGCGGTCGATGCCGAGGGTGTTGCCGCCCAGCACGTCCTGGATCTGCTTGCCGTTGTTCTTGTCGAGCACGAGGAACGCGACATCGAGATTCTCGTCCTGCGACTTGGCCCAGCGGTCGTCGACGATCACCTTCTTGACCTTCCACAGGCCGGTGGGCTCATCGCCGTTGCGGTAGTCCGGCGCGAAGACGAGATCGTTGACGGTCTTCCCGGCGTCGGCGTCGAAGGCGCAGTGCGCCGCGGTGATGAGCATGTTCCGGGCCGGGCTCTGCACCACGCTCGCGGTGCAGAAGTGGTCGCCGGAGTCGTCTTTCTCGAAGACTGCGCCGACCCGGGCGTTCTGCTCGGTTCTGCGTGGGGTGTACGCACTGCCGTCATGGGCCGGGGCCGTCGCGGCGGGATCCTGATCCTGAGGGTTTTGGCCGGATTCGCCGGACTTGCCGAAGCTGCTGCGACCACTGACGGCGCTTCTGCTCGTATCGGCTTCCTCCGAGGCGTAGCCCACCACGGCAGCAGCCACGATGACGACGAACGTCAGGGGCAGCACGGACTTCCTGGCAAACGAGCGCACACGGTCATTATTGACTCGGGCTGCGTATTGCGGGAGGTGGTTCAGCGCGAGGCTCCGGTCACAATCCACCGGCCCGAGCGGGTGCGCAGCCAGAGTGTCAGCATGCGGACGGTCATCATCAGCGCCATCGCCCACCACAGCGCGACCAGTCCGCCGCCGAGGATGGGTACGGCCAGGGCGAGCGGAGCGAAAAGCGCCAGCGTCACCACCATGGCCCCGGCGAGATACGGCCCGTCCCCCGCGCCCATGAGTACGCCGTCGAGGATGAAGACGATGCCGGACACCGGTTGTGTCACGGCCACGACCAGCAACGTGCTCAGCAGCGGACCCTGCACGGCAGGGTCGGAGGTGAACAGGGGGATGAACAGGGGGCGCGCGAGCGCGACCAGCACCCCGAGGACCAGGCCGGCGGCGATGCCCCACTGGACCATGCGGCGGCAGGCGGCCCTGGCACCGTCGCGGTCCCCCGCACCGAGGTAGCGGCCTATGATGGCCTGCCCGGCGATGGCGATGGCGTCCAGCGCGAAGGCCAGCAGGGACCACAGCGTGAGCACGATCTGGTGGGCGGCGATCTCGGCGTCGCCGAGCCGGGCGGCGACGGCGGTGGCGATCATCAGCACAGCGCGCAGCGAGAGCGTACGGACCAGCAACGGGACGCCCGCCTGGGCCGAGGCGCAGATCCCCGCGGCGTCCGGGCGCAGTGCGGCGCCGTGCCGTCGCGCACCGCGGACGACCACGGCGAGGTAGACGAGGGCCATGGCGCACTGGGCGATGACCGTGCCCCAGGCGGAGCCCGCGATGCCGAGACCGGCGCCGTAGACCAGGCAGATGTTGAGGGCGGCGTTGGCGGAGAAGCCGCCGATGGCGACACAGAGCGGGGTCCTGGTGTCCTGGAGCCCGCGGAGCACGCCGGTGGCGGCCAGCACGACGAGCATCGCGGGGATGCCGAGCGCGCTGATGCGCAGATACGTCGTGGCGTACGGGGCGGCGGTGCCGGAGGCGCCGAAGGCCTCGATGAGCCAGGGGGCCGCGGGCAGCACGGTCACGATGACGGCGGCGCCGAGCAGCAGGGCGAGCCAGATGCCGTCGATGCCCTGCCGGATGGCGGCGGGGAGGTCGCCGGCGCCTACCCTGCGGGCGACCGCGGCGGTGGTGGCGTAGGCGAGGAAGACGAAGACGGAGACGGCGGTGGTGAGCAGGGCGGCGGCGACGCCGAGGCCGGCGAGCTGGGGGGTGCCGAGGTGGCCGATGACGGCGCTGTCGACCATGACGAAGAGAGGTTCCGCGACCAGTGAGCCGAACGCAGGCAGGGCGAGGGCGATGATCTCGCGGTCATGGCGGCGGTCGGTGCGCCGCGGTGTCGCGGGAGCCTGGGTCATGGCGTCAATGTAATCGTCCACAGGTAAGAGATGCAAGCCGCTTGCAGTCCTTACTTTCCGCTGTGCGGAGTTGCCTTCCCTGTGCCGTTTGTTGCGATCTTGAGCCGTTGGCAGAAGTTTTTCTCCCCCACAGCCTATGGATGAGAAAGCTGCAGGTCAGAGGGGTAAGGGTGGGGTGATTGTGTGCTTGTCCACAGAAGTTTCCCCCGTGCCGTGCACAGGATCCGGGGACTTCTCCACAGCTGTAGGCCAGTCATCCACATGGCCTGTGGATAACCAGATTGGCGGACGGTGCCCACGGGCCTACCGTGGTCCGGCACCCGCCGCCTGTTCCGGCCTGAGAAATCGTCCGAACTCGACGCGCCGTAACCGGAGTCGGGCGTCTCGATTGTCAGAGCTGTGCCGTAAGAAAGAACAGCACAGCAAGGTCCGCGTCGCGGACGGGAGGAGGTGCCGGGGTGAGCATTCCCGAGCCCATGGAGGACCCCTGGGCGGACTCCGGTCCCAGCGACCTGCTGCCGGCCGCCCGCTCCCGTAGGGGCGAGGGCAAGGGCCGTGGCCGCGGTGACCGCCAGGAGCGCGACGACGACGGCGGTTCCTGGGCCGGCGGTTTCGAGCGGGTGCCCCCGCAAGACCTGGACGCCGAGCAGTCCGTGCTCGGTGGCATGCTGCTGTCCAAGGACGCGATTGCCGATGTCGTCGAGGTGCTCAAAGGGGAGGACTTCTACCGTCCCGCCCATGAGCTGGTCTTCCAGGCGATTCTCGATCTCTACGCCAAGGGCGAGCCGGCCGACCCGATCACCATTGCCGCGGAGCTGACCAAGCGCGGTGAGATCGCGCGGGTCGGCGGCGCCTCGTATCTGCACACCCTCGTCCAGTCCGTACCGACCGCCGCGAACGCCGAGTACTACGCCGAGATCGTCCACGAGCGTGCGGTGCTGCGCCGGCTGGTCGAGGCGGGCACCCGTATCACGCAGATGGGATACGCCGCGGACGGCGATGTCGACGAGATCGTCAACAGCGCCCAGGCGGAGATCTACGCCGTCACCGAGCAGCGGACCAGCGAGGACTACCTGCCGCTCGGCGACATCATGGAGGGCGCCCTCGACGAGATCGAGGCGATCGGCTCACGCCAGGGACAGATGACGGGAGTGCCGACCGGCTTCACCGACCTGGATTCCCTGACGAACGGCCTGCACCCGGGACAGATGATCGTGATCGCGGCCCGTCCCGCCATGGGTAAGTCGACCCTTGCGCTGGACTTCGCGCGGGCCTGCTCGATCAAGAGCAATCTGCCGAGTGTGATCTTCTCGCTGGAAATGGGGCGCAACGAGATCGCGATGCGTCTGCTGTCCGCCGAGGCACGGGTCGCGCTGCATCACATGCGCTCCGGCAGCATGACGGACGAGGACTGGACGCGGCTGGCGCGCCGGATGCCGGATGTCTCGGCCGCGCCGCTGTACATCGACGACTCGCCGAACCTGTCGATGATGGAGATCCGCGCGAAGTGCCGCCGGCTCAAGCAGCGCAATGAGCTCAAGCTGGTGGTCATCGACTATCTGCAGCTGATGCAGTCCGGTGGCTCGAAGCGTGCCGAGAGCCGCCAGCAGGAGGTCTCGGACATGTCCCGAAACCTCAAGCTGCTGGCGAAGGAGCTGGAGCTCCCGGTCATCGCGCTCTCCCAGCTGAACCGTGGCCCCGAACAGCGCACGGACAAGAAGCCGATGGTCTCCGACCTCCGTGAGTCCGGTTCGATCGAGCAGGACGCCGACATGGTCATCCTGCTGCACCGCGAGGATGCCTACGAGAAGGAATCCCCGCGCGCCGGTGAGGCCGACCTCATCGTGGCGAAGCACCGTAACGGCCCCACGGCGACGATCACGGTCGCGTTCCAGGGTCACTACTCACGATTCGTGGACATGGCACAGACGTGAGGGACGCGTGTTGTAGGGTCTCAGATTTCATGTCGGAATCTCAGGGCTGATGTCGGGTCAGAGTCGGATACGACACGGTCTTGAGACTCACAGCTCGGAGCGTTCACTCTTCCGGTTGGCGTGAGGGGGGACCTCTCCACGCGGGAGCGAGCGCTGGCACCTGAGACCACGAGAAGAACCGCAGCCTCGCACAGCATCTGCGGCGGCACCGCCGTGTGATCGGGGACCCCGTTGTGGCCCGGCGCGGCGCCGGTGGCGTGGGGGAGTGCGGTGTTCAGGCTCTCGGCGTACGTGCCGTGGCCGTCGCCCACCATCCGACCATCGCTGTCACCGAACAGCACGAAGGCGGCCCCTCCCCGTTCAGGGGGTAGAGGGGCCGCCTTCGTCCGTCACGTCGGCGGAACGCCGGGTGCGGGTGCGGCGTCCGGTTTCTCCGATGTGCGCGCGGCCAAGGAGACCGTGGCCTCGGTGGAGAGGGCCGGAGGTGACCCGCCTCGTGACTCAGCCCCGGTAGAAGACCAGCATGCTGCCCGGGTTCTGGGGATCGCGTTCGCAGTGGACGATCGTGACGTGGTGGCCCGCTCCCTGGTCCATCTGCTGCTGGGTCTCCTGGGTGAAGCAGTCCGTCGCGGCGTCGCCCTGCGTTTCAACGAAGGGGAGGTCGGCGGCCTGGGCGGCTCCGATGGCCAGGCCGGAGAAGGCCAGGATGCCGGCGGCGGCGACTGCTGCGCGCTGGAACTTGCGCATGTTTTCTCTCCTTTACGTGCGTACGTTCATTGGTGCGTGTGCGCCTCTGCGGCGCGCGGGCCCGCTACTCGCGGAGCGCGGCTGGATGGGACCGGCCCCGCGGTCGGCCGCAGTCGTGTCCGGCCGCGGCGAAGCGCCGCGTCGCGCTCCAAGATCTTTTCGGACACCTGAACCCCACCACACGTTCGAATGACGCTTCAAGGGCTCAAGATCCTTTGTTACGGGGCTATCACAAGCTGGCCCGAGCCCTTGCTTTGCCCGAACCCGCCCACCGGCACGGCCCCGACCCCTACTGAGGAACTGACACGTCCCTGAGACAGCACCTCAGCGAAACGACCTGAGACAACCAGAAGAACCGCAGGTCACGGCGCTGTCATCTGACAGCGAAGCTGAGAACCTACACGTGTGCAGGGTCTCAGATTTCGTGGCCGAATCTCACGAATGGTGGCCAAGCGGTGGCCGGGCCAGTTGCGGGAGGATGAGCGTCGAGCCCTGCTGGAGCGGGCTGAGCACGTCCGCGAGGTCCTTACCGGTTACCGCTCTGGAAGCTCCGAGCTTGCGGGGCAGGGCGAGCCCCGCCCCGAGTACGCGCCCGGCATCGTGCTCCACGACGGGCGCCGGGACTACAGGTCTCGCGGGAGCATCGACCGTGTCTGGCTCATCGAGCAGTGTGTCCACCGTCGGCGCACCCTGCCCGACCTCGCCCGCGAGAAGGGCATGAGCACCGCCAACATGGCCCGCTGGGCGCCGCTCAACGTGGTGGCGCCCGACCGCCGGGCCTACGCCTCGACCACCGCGACCAGGAGGTCTCCGACGCCGCAGCCCCGAGCCTCGGGGCCAACCCATACCGATCTCAGCTCGCGCGTGTGGCTGTCCACAGGAAGCCCACTGGCCATTCCTACCGCCTGCCCGCGCACAAACGCGACGATGTGTGAGCCCCCGGAATGTCCAGACGCGCACGCCACCGCTCCTGCCCACCGCAGTGCCAGTCCTCGATCCGGGACGTGAAGGAGTGCGGAGCCTCAGCCAGCGCAGCGAGACAAGCGTCCCGCCACAACGGCCAGTCGTCAGTCGTGAGAACCCGCAGGCGCACCATGCGAGCGAATTTGCCGCGATATCTGCGGAATGGTCCACAACACCACGCCGGCCCCGCTTACGCGGTGAGACCTTCGGAGAACGCCGAGGCCAGCTCGACCTCTCATGTCAAGGATCTTGAGACCTCACAGAGCCGTCGCAGGTGGCCGAACTTTGGTCGCACCGCTTGCCGGTCTGAGGGCGGAAGTCAAGCGCGCTCAGGCTGCACGGACTGGGTCCACGCCGGTGCCCAGACGCCACTGCTGGGGCGTCCGGGATAGGCGGAGGTGAGATGGCTGCGCAGGACGGCCACGGCGGGGTGGGGGTTGTCGGTGCGCCAGATCAGGAAGTGGGGATAGACCGGGGTCGGGTCTTTGATGGGGACGCGGTGCAGGCCGTGCCCGGCGGGCCAGACCAAGGGGGTCTGTTCGCTGACGAAAGTGGCCAGCGTCGTGGAGTTGGCGATGGTGTCGAGCAGGGGCTCGATCCCGAAGTCCGGGCCGACTGAGTCGATGACGATCCCGAAGGTGGCTGCGAGTTCGTCGTAGTAGGCGGCCCACTCGGTGCCGGGCATGTTGCCGGGCATCCAGATCCGCCGGCCGGCGAGCTGGGCAGGAACGATCGCGAGGGCGTTCGCGAACTCGTGCCCCGGTCCGGTGAACAGGTGCAGCGGTTCGTCGAAGACGGGAGTGGCTTCCACGCCGCGGGGGAGTTGTCGGCCCGGCATGGTCACGGCACGAAACGTCGCGTCGATCGTCCCCGCCTGGACGGCGGCGATGGCTGCGTCGGAGTCGAACAGCGTCACGACATCCAGCGCGGTCTCGGGGTGGGCCAGGTGAAAGCCGCGCAGCAGACCCGCCGGGGAGAGCTGGCGGCCGATAACGTCGACGCGCAACGCCCGACTGCCTGGCCGCACCGAGGCGACGGCCCGTTCAGCGGCCTGGAGGAAAGCACGGGCGTGGGGCAGGAACGCCTGCCCGTCGATAGTGATCCGCGCTCCGCGCGCGTCCCGGGTGAAGAGCTGGACACCAAGCTCCGTCTCCAGCGCGGCAACGCGCTTGGACACCGCCTGCGGAGTGACCGACAGGGCGATGGCGGCCTCTTGGAACTGTCCCGCGTCCGCGACGGTGACGAAGGTGCGCACGGCTGTGACGTCCATGCCGCTCATCCTAGGCAGACAACCAACCGTTGATGATGGCCGTCGTGATTGTTGTTTGATTCCAGCCTGCCCTGATCGCTTTGATGACTGTGGTCAACCTGTGGTTGATCACCTGTCGTCCGCGACGGGTGCCACTCAACGGCTCCGGCCCGAGCGCCCCCTCGTGAGGAACCCTCATGCCTGGTCAAGACCGCCTCTACGTCCGCACAGCCGAGTTCGCACGCATAGCCGAGCGAATCGAGTACGTGAACACGCTCACCTCACGGCTCAACGCCCTGCCCTATGACGACAAGGCCACCCGCAGCGCCCTGCTGTCCGAGATCACCGGCAAGCCGGTCCCCAGCTCCGTCACCGTCTATCCGCCCTTCTACAGCCACCACGGACTCGGCATCGACTTCGGTGAGCACGTCTTCGTCAACCAGGGCTGCACTTTCATGGACAACACGGACCAAGGTGGAATCCGTCTGGGCGACGGCGTCCTGATCGGCCCGAAGACCAACCTCATCGCCACCGACCACCCGCTGGGAGCCACCCAGCGGAGCGAATTCATCACGATGGCGCCTATCACGATCGAAGCCAACGCATGGCTCGGCGCGGCGGTCACGGTTCTCCCCGGCGTCACGATCGGACGCGGTGCCGTGGTCGGGGCCGGAACCGTCGTCACTAAAGACGTGCCCCCCAACACCCTGGTGACCGGACCGGCCGCGTTCGAACGCAAGCGGTGCAACGACTGAACCAGGTGGCCGGCAGCGGCCCTGCTGAGCTCCTGAACGCTCCCGCAGGTCACAGAAGCGTCGCCCGACAGAGAAGCTGAGAACTACAGGAGAAGCTGAGAACTACAGGAGGGGGAGGCCGAGTACACCTAGTCCGTTAGTCCGTTTTGGACTCTTGGAATCCCACCACGGCCACGCCGTGCTCGTGAGCCCACTCAGTCAGCACGGCGATCGGCTTCACCAGCGTCCGGCCCAAGTCTGTCAGCACGTACTCGACCTTCCCGGCCTCGGCGTGGCGGTCGACCAGGCCGTACCCCTGCAACCGCCGCAGCGTCTGGGTCAGCACTTTCCGCGAGATTCCGCCGATCAGGTCGACCAGCTCGCCGTGCCTGCACGGTTCCCGGCTCAACGCGAACAGCACGACCACCGCCCACTTGTCGGCGATGATCTCGATCGCCAGCCGAGCCGGGCAGTCGGCGAGGAAGACGCTGCCGGAGTACTCACGCATGCCCCGACGGTAGCCCGCTGCCAGGAACCTGGAGGTACCTACCGCCTCACTAGCGTCCACGGCGGAAGCCACTGAGCAGGGGAGCCGAATGAGGGCAGAGACCGAATGGCCGGGCGGGCGGAAGGTCGTCGCGCTGGTCACCGTCGCGTTGGAGCTGTGGTCACCAGGGCACTGGCCCGCCTACGCGCCGATGGCCGCGGCGTGGCCGCTGTCCGGCATCGACGACACGCACAGCACCTCCTGGGCGGACTACGGCGTCACCACCGGCATCTGGCGGCTGCTCGATGTCCTCGGTGACCTGCCCGCCACCGTCGGGGTCAATGGACTGGTGGCCGAGCGGCACCCCGAGACCGTCATGGCCGTGCACGAGGCGGGTCACGAAATCGCTGCACACTCCTGGGCCCAGGACGTGGTGCCCGCGCTGCTCGATGTCGATGCCGAGCGGACCAATATCCGTCGCTGCACCGACATCCTTCGCCGAGTCACCGGCGTTCGCCCGACGGGGTGGATGAGCCCGCGCGCCACCGGTTCGAGCCATACTGTCGACCTGCTCGCCGAGGCCGGCTACCGCTGGACCGGCGACCACGGCGACTACGACCTCCCGCAGGTCCTGTCCACCGCTCACGGTCCTCTGGTCTCCCTCATGCACAGCGACTACTCCGACGTCCGTGACGCTGCGGCCGGCCCGGATGTCTACCGCGACCTGCACCGTGAACTACTGAACCAGATGCTCGCCGCCCCCGGCCCAGGCGTCTTCCACCTGACGATCCATGCCCACGTCGGAGGCCGACCGCTCCTCGCGGGCATGGTCGGCCAGATCCTCGACCACATCCGTGAGTCCGGCGACGTCTGGGTTGCCACCCACACCCAGGTGGCCGAACACGTCCTGACACACCAGGGAAGAACGCCATGACCCACGTCCTCGTCGTCGGCGGCACCGGAGCCATGGGCAGCCACGTGATCCGACACCTGTTGGCCACCACCGACGCCACCATCACCGTCCCCACCCGCCACCCGGAGTCCGCCCACGCCACCGAACTCGCCGCCACCGCGCCCGACCGCGTGCGACTGCTCCGCTCCGACTCGGCGGCCCTTGAGGTCCTGATCGGGCAGGCCGACCGCGTGTTCGCCAACACCGACTTCTTCGCGACGGGCAGCGCCGTGGGTGAGTATCGGCAAGGGCTGCGCTTGCTGGCCGCCGCGGAGCGGGCCGGCGTGGAGCGTTTCATCTGGTCCTCGTTGGACAGCGCGGTGTCCCTGACCGGCCGCCCCGTCCCGCACTTCGACAGCAAAGCCGCCGTCGCCTCCCACATCGACCTGATGCGGTCGGAGGAAATGCTCCGCAAGGAGACCGACGGCTGGTACACGGACCACGTCTCGGTACTGACCACGGCGCCGTACTTCGAGAACCTGCGGGACCGACTCACCCCCCGACCGGACGGCCGGGGCGGCCTGACCTTCAGGCTCCCCCTCGGCGCCGCCCACTACCCGCTCGTCGCTCTCGACGACATCGCCTGGTTCGCCGGCCACATGTTCGACAACTGGCAGTCCTGGGGCGCCCGCGACCTCGCGGTGATCGGCGACAGCCTCACCGGCGACGAGATCGCCGCTACCTTCGCTCAGGTCACGGGCACCCCCAGCACCTACATCCCGATGCCGCATGACGACCTGCGTGCCGCCGTCCCCGACTTCAGCCACGACTACGCAGCGATGTTCCAGTTCTTCGCCGACCGTGATCTCTACGCCCGAGACCGGGACATCAACCTCCTGCGCCGCCTGCACCCCGATTTGATGACCTTCGAGGCGTGGCTGCACCACACCGGATGGACGGGATGACCAACCCACCACGTCAGTCCGAATGCGGGCACGCACGGCAGGGCTCGTCGCTTCGGACCGGGGCCGACGCAGGCCTGAGATCTGGCAAACCTGGCGTGACACACACCAAGGGCCGGCCCGGCGGGCCCGTCGGCGGGTGACCGGCGTCAGGGCGCGACGGCCAGGACGATCTTGCCGAGGGTGCGGCCGGTCTCGCCGAGGGTGTGTGCCTTCGCGGCCTCCTCAAGCGGTAGGACGGTGTCGACGTTGACCTGCAGCTTTCCGCTGCTCACCAGGTCGGCGACGGCGTGCAGCCCGGCCTGGTCGGGCTCGACGAGCAGGAAGCCGGCGCGGATCTGTGCCTCGCGCGCCTGCGCGGTGGGGAAGGCGTCGTCCAGCGGCAGGATCGACACCAGCGTGCCCCCGCGGCGCAGGGTGCGCAGCGAGCGGGCACCGTAGTCGCCACCGATGGTGTCGAGGACGATGTCGATGTCGCGCACCGTCTCCGCGAAATCCTGCTCGGTGTAGTCGATCAGTTCATCGGCGCCCAGGCCGCGCAGGAAGCCGTGCTTGGCCTGCCGGGCGGTGCCGATGACATACGCGCCGCGGGACTTGGCGATCTGCACGGCAAGATGGCCGACTCCGCCCGCCGCGGCGTGGATCAGCACCCGTGCGTCGGGCTGCACCTTCGCGGTGTCGACCAGCGCCTGCCAGGCGGTCAGCGACGCCAGCGGGAGGGCGGCGGCCTGGATGTGGTCCAGACTCGCCGGGAGGTGGGCGAAGTGGCGCGTCGGGGCGGTGACGTACTCGGCGTAGGCCCCGGCGGGGTGCGGGAAGCGGGGCATGCCGAAGACCTTGTCGCCCGGCGCGAAGAGGGTGACGCCCAGGCCGACCGCCTCGACCACCCCCGACACATCGAAGCCCAGGGTGAACGGGAGCTTGGCGCCCGCCAGGAACTGGCCCTGGGCGCGCGTCTTCCAGTCGGTCGGATTGACGCCCGCGGCGTGCACCCGGACCAGGATCTCCGTCGGGCCGGGCACCGGGCGGTCGGTGGTGATCATCTTGAGGACGTCGGGGCCTCCGGCGGTGTCCTGGCCGACGGCACGCATCTGCGGGGTCCGGGTCTCGGACATGGGCTCTCCTTTGTGCGGTTCCTGCGGTGATGACCGGGCTCACGCGCCGTTGGCCAGGCACGTTTCCCGGGTGCTGTCAGCTTTGCGTGGCGGCCGGCGGCCCAGCGGTGTCCTGATGGCCAACGTTTGAAAGAATCGGGTCATGCATCGCATCGGTGTTCTCGCCCTGGACGGTGTCGTCCCCTTCGAGCTCGGTATCCCCGCGCGGATCTTCGGCGCCGCGCACGGTGCCGCCGGAGAGCCGCTCTACTCCGTCGTCACCTGCAGCCCTGACGGGCGCCCGGTGCGCGCGGCGGCCGACTACGACATCGCGGTCACCGAGGACGCCTCCGTCCTCGCGAGTGTGGACACCGTCGTCATTCCGCCGTCCCGTGCGCTGGGCACGATCGCCGAGGACGGCCGGCTGCCCGGGGAACTGCGCAAGGTGCTGGAGCACGTCCGGCCCGGCACCCGGATGGTGGCCATCTGTACCGGGGCGTTCGTGCTGGCCGCCGCCGGGCTGCTCGACCACCGGTCGGCCACCACGCACTGGCGGGAGGCCGCGCAGCTGCAACGCCTCTTCACGACCGTCCGTGTCGACCCGAATGTGCTCTTTGTCGACGACGGCGATGTCCTCACGTCTGCCGGAGCTGCCGCCGGTGTGGACCTGTGTGTCCATATCGTGCGCCGTGACCACGGCAGTGCCGTCGCCAATGAAGTGTCCCGGATGTGTGTGGTGCCGCCCTGGCGGGACGGCGGTCAGGCCCAGTTCATCCGGCTGCCGGTCCCCCACCCGTCGGTGGGCGGCACCGCGGCCACCCGCGCCTGGGCCCTGGAGCGTCTCGGTGACCCGCTCACTCTCGCCTCCCTCGCCGCGCACGCCCGGGTCAGTGTGCGCACCCTCACCCGCCGTTTCCGTGACGAGGTCGGCATGAGCCCCGGCCAGTGGCTGGCCGGCCAGCGCATTGAACACGCCCGGCATCTGCTGGAAACCACGGACTGGTCCATCGACCTCGTCGCGCATCATGCGGGCTTCGGCACCGGGACCTCCCTGCGCCAGCATCTGCACGGCGCGGTGGGGGTGTCACCGCTGGTGTACCGGCGGACGTTCCGGAGCGCTGCGGAACTGACCGCCTGACGACGGGCGGTGCCGCGTCGGATCCCCCCTTGAGGAGCGCCATGACCACCGCACAGTCCACGGAGCCCCATGAGTCCGGGCAGGACGGCCACGGGCGGGAGGCCGGCGCTACACCCGATGAGTTCGCGGAGCTGTTGCCGCAGACGCGGCGGGCATTGCTGCGCCGGCTGGCGGCCGGGCAGGCCGAGGGGCGGGCGCCCTCGCTGATGGGTGCGGTCGTCCGCGGGGGGCGGGTGGTGTGGACGGGGGCCCGGGGCTCGGTGGAGGGCAAGCCACCGCACGGTGATGTGCAGTACCGGATCGGTTCGCTCACCAAGACCTTTGTCGCCGTGCTGGTGCTGAGGCTCCGGGACGAGGGGCTGCTGCGGCTGGACGACCCGGTCGGCAGGCACCTGGACGGGACTCCGGTGCCCGACGCGACGATCGCCCAGCTGCTGGCGCACAGTGCGGGACTGACGGCCGAGGCACGAGGCCCGTGGTGGGAGCGGACGACGGGCGAACTGCGCCCCGGGCCCGCCGACCTCTTCGGCGAGCGGCCGCAGCGGCTTCCCGCCGGACGGCGCCACCATTACTCCAACCCTGGCTATGCGCTGCTCGGCGCACTGGTCGAACGGCTGCGGGGCGGTACCCCCTGGGACGAGGTGCTGCGGCACGAGGTGCTGGCACCGCTGGGCATGGGGCGTACGACGCCACGGCCGGAGAAGCCGCACGCCGACGGCTGGGCGGTCCATCCGTGGGCCGACGCCATGCTGCCGGAGCCGGCCGAGGACACCGGCTTGATGGCCCCGGCGGGGCAGCTGTGGTCGACGCTCCAGGACCTGTGCCGGTGGGCGGGGTTTCTGCTGCGGGGCGACGCACGGGTGCTCACCGCCGCAAGCCTGGCCGAGATGCGGACACCGGCCGTACCGCCGGAGGGCAATGAGTGGGACGCGGGGTACGGACTGGGCGTTCAGCTCGTACGGCGGCAAGGCCGGCTGCTGGCCGGGCACGTCGGCTCCATGCCCGGGTTTCTGGCGGCGCTGTGGACCGATCCCGAGGAGGACGTTGCCGGGGTCGTGCTGGCCAACTGCACCTCGGGCCCGGCCGTCGCGGCACTCGCTGCCGAACTCACCGGGATCGTGAGCGAGCACGAGCCCCGGATCCCCGAGCCCTGGCGGCCGTTGCGCGGGCCGCTGGATCCGGAACTGCTGGCGTTGACCGGGCCCTGGTACTGGGGCGCGAATCCGCACGTTCTGCGGCTGCGGGCCGGGCGCGGGCTCGAGCTGGCTCCGCTGTCCGGGGCGGGGCGATCCTCGCGGTTCCGGGCCGAACAGGACGGCACATGGACCGGGCTGGACGGCTATTACGCGGGCGAGACGCTGCGGGTGGTGCGGGACGAGGACGGTTCGGTCAGCCATCTGGACCTGAATACCTTCGTCTTCACCCGCGGGCCGTACGCGCCGTCGGAGCCGGTGCCCGGCGGGGTGGATCCGGAGGGTTGGCGGGTGTGAGGCCCGTCCGGCGGGGGCGTGGGACGCGGACGTACAGTCGAGCCAGATGTCAGGAGCCGCGCCGAGCCGGCTCGCTACCGCTGGAAGGCCCTGTGACTGCCGTGTCTGATCCGACCGCGAACGCCGCCGCTCCGGAACTGCTCGACCTGCCGCCGCTCACCGCGGCCCACTTCGCGCGGATCGAGGACAAGGTTGCCGCCCTGATGCGCACCCGCTGCGATGTGGTGGCGATGCAGGGGGAGGCGCTGCTGCCTCTGGAGGCCTGCATTCGCTCCGCCGTGCGGACCGGCAACACCGCGCTCAACATCATCACCGGTCCGTACGGCGAGACCTTCGGCGGCTGGCTGCGCTCCTGCGGCGCCGAGGTGATCACCCTCACCGCGCCGTTCACGGGTGCGGTCGACCCGCGGCAGGTGGCGGACGCGTTGCAGGAGCACCCGGAGATCGACTTTGTGAGCCTGGTGCACGCGGAGGCAGCCACCGGCAACACCAACCCCGTCGCGGAGATCGGTGCGGTGGTGCGGGAGCACGGCGCGCTGCTGATGCTGGACGCGGTCGCCTCGGTGGGCGCCGAGCCGCTGCTCACCGACGAGTGGGGTGTGGACCTGTGTGTGATCGGCGGTCAAAAGGCGATGGCCGGGCCTGCCGGGGTGTCGTTGGCATCGGTCAGCGCCCGTGCATGGGAGCGGATCGCTGCCAATGAGCAGGCTCCCCGGCGCTCGTACCTCTCACTGCTGGACTGGAAGGAGCGCTGGATCGACGGCGGACGCACCGCACTGCCCCATGCCCCTGCGCAGTTGGAGATGCTCGCGCTGGAGCAGGCCGCGGACCGTATGAACGCCGAGGGCCTGGATGCGGTCATCACCCGGCACCGGGCGGCGGCTGCGGCGACCAGGGCCGGTGTACGGGTGCTGGGCGGGCTCGCCTCGTACGTTGCGCGCGACGAGGACGCGGCGCCGGCAGCCACGACGCTCCGTGCGCCGGAGGGCGTGGATGCCCGGGAGATCGTGGCCGCCGCGCTCGCGGTGGACGCAGCGGTGCCGGTGCAGGCCGCGGCGGGGGCGCTGGCCAAGGAGATGATCCGGGTGAACCACTATGGCCGCGCGGCAGACCGGGCCGTGGTGACGGCTTCGCTGGTGGCGCTGGCGGGCGGGCTGCATGCCCTGGGTGTGCCTGTGGACGCTCAGGACGCGGCCGTGGCGGCCGGTGCGGCGTGGGACGCGGTGGTCGCGCGCTGAGGCGAGCCGGCGCCCATCCGTAGGGCGAGCCGTCGTGATGGGGCCGTGTTTCACGTGAAACACGGCCCCATCTGTGTGTCCGAAAGCGGCGTCGTTTCACGTGAAACACCCTGGCCGCGAATGCGCTTCTCGATGGCCCAGCGGTCTCCAACCTCCTTTATCCGCAGTGAAGCGGGACGCATTCGCTGCAGGAGAAGGCGGGACGCATACGTCCCCGGAGCAGCGTCGGCGACATTGAGTTCGGCGCCGCTCCCGACTGTCTTCCGCCAGGGGCGGTCCGGTGGCGTGTCCGGGGCTCCGAAGGCAGATGGGAAGGGACGCGGAAGGCGTCGTAGCGCGCCGCTCGCAGACCTCGGCGCAGCGGGTGGGGTCCTGCCGTCGGTTTGTACGTCCGCACCGGCTTCGGCCGTCGGCGCGTTGCTCCGGTCGCCGCGCCGCTGAGGCATTTAACGATCATGTACGAACCCTCCCGTAGAATCGGAATGCACGACCCGTTTGGAAAGACGGCATGCGCGCACCGGATGAAGACGTTTCTCGGGAGGTCCGGCGGTGATCGACGGTGGTGTCACGTCCTCCCGTGCGGATGCACGGCGCAACAGGGCGCTGGTGCTCCAGGCGGCCCGATTCGCCTTCGAGGAACGGGGGCTGGGTGTTCCTCTCGGGGAGATCGCGCGCCGGGCCGGCGTCGGTGCGGGAACGGTCTACCGCCACTTCCCTTCCAAGGAAGCCCTGTTCAGAGCGACGATCGTGGACCGGATCGAGCTCTTCACCGACACCGCAAGGGACTTGGCCGAGGTGCCGGACCCCGGCGGGGTGTTCTTTCGCTTCCTTTCCTCCGTCGTACGGCTGGCGTCACGGAACAAGGCGCTGTGTGACGCGCTGGAAGCGGCCGGAGCGGGTCGCTTCGAGCCGTCGCCGGGGGTCGGGCAGGACTTCGACGATGCGCTGGAAGTCCTGCTCCTGAGAGCCCAAGGGGCAGGCGCGGTAAGGCCGGACGTCGGGATAACGGATCTCAGGGTCCTGCTGGTGGGCTGTCTTTCGATGGTGCGGGCCAGGGCGGGAGCCGGTGCGGCGGCCGAGGGGCAGGACCGGATGACGGCGCTGGTGTGCGATGCGCTGCGGCCGGAGCGCGCCGTGACGAAACTCGCGAGGGTTCCGGAGAAACGTAACGAACCGCGCTGTGAGGTGTGTGGCGCGGGGATCGCGACGGCGCGCACAGGCCGGCCGGCGCGGTACTGCGGGGCTGCCTGCCGGCAGAAGGCGCACCGGGCGCGGGGGCGTACGCGGCAGACCTGATCGGGGCCCGGCCGGCGCGCTTCTCAGAGCTGGAGCTTGAAGCCCAGGTGAGAGGCCTCGAATCCGAGGCGCTCATAGAAGCGGTGTGCGTCGATGCGGGTCGCGTCCGAGGTGAGCTGAACCATCTGACAGCCGAGCCTGCGGGATTCCGCGATGGCCCACTCGATGAGCTGGGTGCCGAGGCCACCGCCGCGCTCGTCGCGGTGGATCCGTACCCCTTCGACGATGGCGCGGGTGGCGCCGCGCCGGGACAGGCCGGGGATGACCGTGAGTTGGAGCGTGCCGACCGTCCGCCCCTCCCGGACCGCCACCATTTGGTGCTGGTGCGGGTCGGCGGCCAGCACCTCGAACGCGGCGCGGTACGGAGCCAGGTCGTCGGGCGATTCGCGGGTGGCGCCCAACGGGTCATCGGCGAGCATCGCGACGATGGCGGGCAGGTCGGCCTCGGTCGCACGGCGTATCTCGATATCGCTCATGGGCGCGACCTTATGCCGCGGGGCGGCAGGCAGGCATCCGCGCGCCCGTTTCAGCGGCGGGCGCGAGCTCGCACCGCCGGCGTCACTCCGGCGGTGCGAGCGTCTCGACGGCGGTGACCAGCGGGGCCAGTTCGGGGCGCTGTGCGGCGTCCTGGAGGGCTGCGCGCAGTGCGCCGTCGTGGGTGGGCCGGGCCTCCACCAGGAGCGCGAGGCCATCGGGTGTCACGTTGGTGTAGATGCCGCGCCGGTCGTCGGGGCACAGGTAGCGCGAGAGCAGTCCCCGCTCCTCGAGTCGCGTGACCAGGCGGGTCGTGGCGCTCTGGCTGAGGACGACGGAGTCCGCGACCTGGTGCATCCGCAGATGGCCGCCGGGTCCGTCGTGCTGCTCGCTGAGCACGTTGAGGACCGAGAACTCGCGGACGCTGAGAGTGTGCCCGGTCTGCAGGGCGCGTTCGATGTGGGACTCGATACGGCCGTGCAGGGCGGAGAGCGCGCACCAGCCCTGGGCAAGCCCGGGGGCGGACGCCGGCGGACATCCGGGGACAGCCGACGCTTCCGGCTGCGGTGCCCCAGCCGTCTCCTGCGTCTCCTGCTTCTCCCGCGTCTGCTGCGTCATCGACGACCTCCTCATGGGGCGCACCCGATGGGGCGCACCACCCAGGATAGGACACCTTCGAAATATACGGCGCTTGCAATTAACCCGCGTCTGCAATTATTGTGAACGCTTGTAAAGAATGGGCGCAATCACTTGAAGGGATCCGTCATGCCTCTCGCGCTCCTGGCGCTTGCCATCGGTGCCTTCGGGATCGGCACGACCGAGTTCGCGGTCATGGGCCTGCTGCCCGACATGGCGGCCGCCTTCGGCGTCTCCATCCCGCTCGCCGGATACGCGACCACTGTCTACGCCCTCGGCGTGGTCGTCGGGGCGCCGCTGATGACCGCTCTGGGCACGCGCTTCACCCGCAAGCAGATGCTCATGCTGCTGATGGGCCTGTTCATCGTGGGCAACCTGCTCACGGCCACCGCGCCGAACTTCGGGATCATGCTGGCCGGGCGGATCGTCGCCGCGTTCACACACGGTGCGTTCTTCGGCATCGGCGCGCTCGTGGCCGCCGACCTCGTCGCGCCCGAGAAGCGCGCCACGGCCATCTCGCTGATGTTCAGCGGCCTGACCATCGCCAACGTCGTGGGCGTACCGGCCGGCACCCTGCTCAGCCAGCAGTTCGACTGGCGCACCACCTTCTACGCGATCACCGCGCTCGGTGCGGTCGGTCTGCTGGGCATCGTCAAACTGATCCCGGCGCAGCGGGCGAAGGCGGCCTCCCCCATGGGCAGCGAACTCGCGGTGTTCCGCAACCCGCAGGTCGGCCTCGCGATGCTGATGACGATCCTGGGCTTCGGCGGTGTCTTCGCGGCCGTCACCTACCTCGCCTCGATGATGACCGAGGTCACCGGCTTCGCACCGTCCTCCGTGATCTGGCTGACGGCCGTCTTCGGCCTCGGCATGGTCGGCGGAAACCTGGTCTCCGGTCGCTTCACCGACCGCGCCATGATGCCGATGCTGTTCGTGTCGATGACCGGTCTGGCGCTGTCGCTGGCCGCGTTCAACTTCACCGCGCACAACAAGACCACCGCCGTCGTCACCATCGCGCTGATCGGCACCTTCGGCTTCGCCACCGTGCCGCCGCTGCAGAAGCGGGTGATGGACCAGGCGGCTTCGGCGCCCGCCCTCGCCTCGGCCGGCAATATCGCGGCCTTCAACTTCGGCAATGCGCTGGCCGCTTGGCTCGGCGGGATCGTCATCTCGGCCGGCCTCGGCTACACCGCGCCCAACTGGGTCGGTGCGCTGATGACTGCCGCGGCGCTGGGGGTGGCGATATTCGCCTCCGCCCTGGAGCGGCGTCAGCGGGGCCGTGGCCGTGTGGTGGCCGCCGGCGGATCCATTACGGCCGCCGACGAGCCTGTACCGGCGGCGCACAGCTGACGGATCCGGCGGTACCGGCCCCCGGATCACCCGGGCTATACGCACCACCGCACCCACAGGCGCCAACAGCCACCACCGGCGCAACTGGCATCACCAGCATCACTATTCGTGCGCGGCCGGCGCGGGACTCGTCCAACGGTGCCTGGCGCAGTCGGCTGCCGCGGGCGGCCAGCCTCCGGGGCTTGAGGACGGAGGCCGCGGTGATGAAGAGACAGGGTGAGACCGCGCCGACTGACGGAGACGGCGATATGAAGGACGAGGGAGGAGGGCCCGGCGGGCGGGTCGGCTTAGCTGCTGTACGCGTTCCACGGTGGCGGCCCGCGCCCCGCGGCACATCTGCCGGGGGGAGTATCCGCGCGTACACGGGCTTGAGTACGCCCCGAAGCGCGATGCCGGCCACCGTCCGTTCCCGGGGACCGAGCCACGGCCGGGTCGCCCGCTCCCGGTCCCGGTAACCGTGCGGACCGGTTGCACCCTCCCTCGGCCCCGCCCACTCGTTCCGCCACCGGGCGTCCTAGGCTCCGGGGCATGGGCAAGCTGCATCTGTTCGACATGGACGGGACTCTGCTCCACGGCTCCGCGGCCGCCATCGAGATCTCCCGTCAGCTGGGACTGGACCGGGAGATCGCCGAGTTGGAACGCGGATTTGCCACGGGAGAACTGACTCCTTCGCAGTTCGCGCAGCGGGCATGCGATCTATGGGCCGCCGAGTTGACCGAACTCACGGTGGCCGCGGCTTTTGACGGCGCACCATGGCTGGCCGGAATCCAGGAAGTCTGGGCGGATATCCGGGCGCGTGGTGAACGCTGCGCGGTGATTTCTCTCTCGCCGGGTTTCTTCGTCGAACGGCTGCTGGTCTGGGGCGCCGACGCGGCACACGGTTCCCGCTGGCCCGCGGTGCCGATCCGGGAGGCGGTGGAGCCGGCCGGCATCCTCACGCCGGCGGCCAAGGTGCGGATCGCGGATGAACTCTGTGTGCAGTACGGGCTGACCCGAGCCGACTGTGTGGCATACGGCGACTCCCTGTCGGACACCGAACTGTTCGCGGCAGTAGGGCAGTCCGTGGCCGTGAATGCGGATCACCATGTCAGTGGGCTGGCCTCATATGTGTACGGCGGCGATGATCTGCGTGAGGCATACGAACTGGTGCGTACTGGCCGGTAATTCCGAGCTTTCCCGGCGGATTCGTCCGCTGTGGGCGCCGAAAATGCGCTCTGTGGGGAGGATCACTGTTATTGGAGGGGCCGCGCGGAGTGTTCCAAGATCAGGGCTTGTGGATTCAACTACTGCCGGTATGGTCGAGTCCGGCTTGGCGGAGGTAGGGCTTCCGCGGGTGCGTGAAGAGCGGGCTCAAAGCTCGTCAGCCTAGCGGCGAAGCGGCCCTCGGTACCCGGACTTCCGACTATTTGTCCGATGTGATGAGCAGGGGTGGCATGCTGTTGACGTGGCATCTGCTCCGCATTGTCGCAAGGGAGTGAGATTTGTCCGCTTTGGAGGGTGTTGCCGGAATCGCTTGAGTCGATGGAGAATTCCGGGGCAGGCGGGGGAATTCCGGGCAGTTCCGATCCACGGAAGTGCGAAGACAACCGAAAGACGTTCGAGGCGAGGCAGACCATGGACGCTCCGACCACCACGTCGGCCGATAACGGCTCTTCCGGCGGGAGCAGTGGCGATTGGGGTTGGTTCACTCCGCCGGCGAAGAAGTCCTCCGAAGAACAACAGGACCGGCAATACGGCCAGGACCGGCAACAGGGCGAGGACAGCCGGGCCGATCCGGACGACCGGAGTGAACACCACGACCGCGGCGACCGCAGAGACCACCCCGAGGGGAACGAGCGAGAGAACCGGAACGACCGGGAACCGATACCCAGTCGGCCGGTCAATCCGATCCGTCCGGTAGGCACCGCCGCCGAGCGGGAACGCGAGACGGAGCCGTCGCCGGCTCCCCCGCCGGGACACGAGGCGGGACGGCCGTTCACGGCGGCCGCCCGTCCCGAGCAGCCCGCCGCGGCTGCCTACTCCGAGCAGCCCGCCACAGCCCCTGGGTACGCCGCCCCGGCCTCTGCCCCGCGGCACCGTGAGGCGGAGCCCGCCTGGGGCGGTGAGCAGCTCACCGACCGCCGGCCGGTCTGGGAGCGCGTCTCCGGCGGGGAGCCCGAGCCTGTACACGAATCGGCGCGTCCCACCGGAGCGCCCGCGGTAAGTGTCCCCACCGGCACGGCGCCCGCCACGGAACCGGCCGCCCGGAACGAGGCGCTCGCCCCGGCTCCCTCCGCCTTCACCCCCAAGGCGCGTCCCGCCGCCCCCGCCCCGGAGCCCACTCTCGATGCCCTGCAGACCTCGGTCTCGTCCGCGGCACCCGCCTCCCCCGACGCGATCCTCATCCGTCGCACCATGGCGGAAATCGAGCCCGTGGCCGACAAGGTCACCTCGTACTTCTATGCGCTGCTCTTCGTCCAGTACCCCGATCTGCGGGCGCTGTTCCCCGCCGCGATGGACACCCAGCGCGACCGGCTCTTCAAGGCGCTGCTCACCGCCGCCCAGCATGTCGACGACGCCGAGGTGCTCACCGCATACCTCTCGAACCTCGGCCGCGGTCACCGCAAATACGGCACCCGGCCCGAGCACTACCCGGCGGTCGGCGAATGCCTGCTCAATGCGCTCGGGCGCTATGCCACGTCCAGTTGGGGGCCGGAGACCCAGGCCGCGTGGGTGCGTGCCTACACCGCGATCTCGCAGATCATGATCGATGCGGCGGCCGAGAACGAGGCCGTGGCTCCCGCCTGGTGGCAGGCCGAAGTGGTCTCGCACGAGCTGCGTACGCCCGATATCGCGGTGGTGCTGGTCCGCCCGGACCAGCCCTACCCATTCCTCGCGGGGCAGTACGCCAGCGTGGAAACCCCCTGGTGGCCACGGGTCTGGCGGCATTACTCCTTCGCCTCCGCACCGCGCTCCGACGGTCTGTTGTCGTTCCACGTCAAGGCGGTTCCGGCCGGCTGGGTCTCCAACGCCATGGTCCACCGGGCCCGCCCCGGTGATGTCATCCGGCTCGGTGCCCCCGGCGGCTCGATGACCGTCGACCACAGCACGCGCAGCGGTCTGCTGTGCGTCGGCGGCGGCACCGGGATCGCGCCTATCAAGGCGCTGGTCGAGGATGTCGCGGAACACGGCGTCCGCCGTCCCGTCGAGGTCTTCTACGGCGCCCGCAGCGACCACGACCTCTACGACCTCGACACCATGTTGCGTCTGGAACAGACCCACCCCTGGCTCTCCGTCCGCCCGGTCGTCGCCAACGGCCCCGCGGCCCGTGGCGGGACGAGCAGCGAAACCGGCCAGCTCCCGGATGCCGTGCGGCAATACGGGCCGTTCCGGGAGTACGACGCCTATCTTTCCGGGCCGCCGGGGTTGATCCGCAGTGGTGTGGACGCTTTGGTGGGGGTCGGCATCCCGACCGAGCGCATACGGCACGACTCCGTGGACGAGCTGGTCTCGGCAGGAGATTGAGGTCGTGGCAGCACACGTCGAATACGGTCCGACAGGGGAGGGGTAGGGCATGCCACGGCAGGAACGCCCCGGGAGCGACGGCGAGCACCTGGTGCAGCAAAGGCTCGGTATGACCGAGCGCGCCGACCGCTTCTACGGGGACCAGGTCCTGGACCATCTCAACGTCCGTATGCAGGAGTTCGTGGCCCGGCAGGAGATGTTCTTCCTGGCCACGGCCGACCGGCACGGCGAATGCGACTCGACGTTCCGGGCCGGGCCGCCGGGCTTCGTCCAGGTGCTCGACGCCCGGACGCTGGCGTACCCGGAATACCGCGGCAACGGTGTCATGGCGTCCATCGGCAACATCTCGGAGAACCCGCGACTGGGCATCTTGATGATCGACTTCACCCGTGACCGCATCGGGCTGCACATCAACGGCCGGGCGCGGGTGGTCATGGACGAGGAAATGCGGGCGCACCACCCCGGTTTGCCGGTCGACCCGGTTCCCGGCCGGCGTGCCCAGCTGTGGGTCACCGTCGAGGTCGAAGAGGCGTACATCCACTGCGCCAAGCACATTCCGCATCTGCAGAAGGTTCCGGCGCAGCAACGCGGGGCGCGGGCCTGGGGTACCGACGACGTCAAGCGCAAGGGCGGCGACTTCTTCGGTGCTGCTGCCGAAGCGGGTCAGCGGCCGCCCTTCCGGCGCGCGGAGCGCGAGAACGAGCACCTCCGGGGCGGGCTGCACGAGGACAGGGACGACGCGGCGTACCGGGATGCGGCGCCGGGGGACGGGAGCGATCCGGCGTACGGCGGCGGCACGGCCCGTGCCCCGCGGGTCGGTCCCGCGTACGCCGACGGGTCCCGTGTCCCGGGCCGGGACGACTTCGTGGAGGAGCTGAACGCGGAGTTCCTCGACCGGGTCGAGCGGGTGCTCGCCCGAGCCCAGCCCCGTCGCCCCGTGGAGGACGGGCCGGAATTCCGCGGCTGGTTCGACCGCGGCGACGACTGACGCGCCTGCCGTAGCGGCGTGCCGTAGCGGGGCTGCGGTCCGCTCAGCCCAGATCGGGAGCGTGCATCGCCCATACGCCCTCGATGTTGCCGTCGAGGTAGTGCCGCAGCGACAGCGGTACGACCTCGACGGAGGCGATGCCGACGCGGGTGAAGGGCACCCGCACGATCTCGTACTCCCCGCAGGGCTCCTCGACCTCGGGGCCGTGCCGGCGCGAGAGATCCATCGAGTCGAGCCGGCAGACGAAGAAGTGCTGTACCTTCACGCCGTCCACCCCGCCGTCGCTGAAGTGCTCGACGGTGTCGACGAAGACCGGCACCACGTCCTTGATCTTCGCGCCCAGCTCTTCGTCCAGTTCACGGTGGAGGGCGTCGATGACGGTGGCGTCCCCGGGCTCCACTCCGCCGCCCGGAGTGATCCAGTACGGGGCCCGGCCCGGCTTGGTGCGCTTGATCAGAACGAGGTCCGCGCCGTCGAGCAGAATCGCGCGGGCGGTGCGTTTGACGACTGGCCGTACGTTCATAGGGGACAGATGCCGCAGTCACGGCCTGGTGAAACCCACGTCTCTCGGTCACCAGTCGACAGCGGTGCGCAGCAGCCACTCATGCGCCCGCGCGATATGCGGCAGCCCCAGCGTCCCGGTGCGTACGGCCAGGAAGTAGGTCCGCAGTGGAGGCACCGGCGGGTCGAGCAGGGCCACGACATCGCCGCTGTCCAGTGCATCGGCGCACAGGTAGCGGGGCAGGACGGCGAGCCCCGCGCCGGCCGTGACACAGGACAGCACCGCCCGGAGATCCGCCGCGATCACGGCGGCGGAGGCGGCGGGCTTGGCGTCGAAGACCGCGGACCAGTAGCGGGCGATCAGCGGCAGGCTCTCGTGGACCTCGACGAGCGGTACGGGATCCAGCACCCGGACGCCCCCGGCCTGCAGCACCGCGGTCCCGCCGAGCTCGTCCGCCCACTGCGGCGCGGCGATCAGCACATGTTCCTCGTCGCAGAGCGGGGTGGCGGTGAGCAGCCCGCCGCGCGGCCGGGTGGTGGTGACGGTCAGGTCGTGGTGGCCCGCTGCCAGGCCGGTCAGCAACTCCTCCGCGGGACCGAAGGCGGTGCGTATGGACAGGCCCTGGGCGATCAGCGGGGTCAGCGCGGGGAGCGCGCGTTCGGCGAGGAACTCGGGGGGCCCGGCGAGATGGAGGGTGCGGGTGACGGATTCCTGGTCCAGACCGGCCTGGGTGATCTCGGTGAGTGCGTCCAGATGCGGTGCCACTTTGTGAGCGAGTTCATCGCCGATGGTGGTGGGGGTGACACCACGGGCGTAGCGGAGGAAGAGCGGACGTCCCAACTGGCGTTCCAGCGCCCGGATCTGGCTGGTGACCGCGGGCTGGGAGAGGCCGAGCAGCGCCGCGGCGCGGGTGAAGGAGCCGGCTCGGTGCACCGTCACGAAGGTGCGCAGCAAAGCCAGATCCATCGCGTACCTCCTGCGCCTCTCGGAAGCCTGGTCGCGGGCCAACTATAAATTTGTCGATAGGGCTGTGTCGCTGGAGTGATTGGACAATGACGCTCAGTCAACTAGCCTTGTTCGAGCGGTTCGTTTCACGTGAAACCCAGGGTTTCACGTGAAACGCGTGGACTCGGGGCCATGGGGAACCGCAGGCCGGCAGGGTGACGAGGGGGGATACCCTGCCGGCCGGCCTCCCACCGCTGCCGGTGCGCCGGGTGTGGGACGCGCTCCGATTGTTCGACTTGTCCCCCAGCCGCGGTTCATCCCGGTTGCCCCGTCAGATCTGCGTCGCCATGTCCAGCGCCCGGAGAACATCCGCGACCAGATCGTCCGGCTCCTCGACGCCGACCGAGAAGCGAATGAAGCCCTCCGGGACGGCGTCACCGCCCCAACGGGCCCGGCGCTCGGCGCTGGACCGTACGCCGCCGAAGCTCGTCGCCTCGTCCACCAGGGTCAGTGCGGCCAGGAACCGTTCCGCGCAGGCCCTGTCGGGCAGGACGAAGGAGACCACGGAGCCGAAGCGTCCCGGGCGCATCTGCCGGGCGGCGAGCTCGTGGGACGGGTCGGAGGGCAGGCCCGGGTGGCGCAGGCCGCTCACCTCGGGGCGGTCGGCCAGTGCCGTGGCGAGTGCCAACGCACCCTCCGACTGCTGGCGGACGCGCAGCGCAAGGGTGGCGAGTGAACGATGCGCGAGCCAGCTTTCCATCGGGCCGGGGATCGCGCCCACCGTCTTGCGCCACAGCCTTACGGCATCGGCCAGCGCGGCATCCCGGGTGCTGACATACCCCAGCAGGACGTCTCCGTGGCCGGTCAGCGCCTTGGTGCCGCTGGCGACCGAGAAGTCCGCGCCGAGGTCGAGCGGCCGCTGTCCGAGCGGGGTGGCAAGGGTGTTGTCGACGGCGACCAGCGCGCCGCGGCGGTGTGCTTCGTCGGCCAGTCGCCGGATGTCACAGACATCGAGGCCGGGGTTGGAGGGCGTTTCGATCCACAGCAGCCGGGCGCCGTCCAACGCATCGCGCTGGGCGTCAGCTGCGGTGGGAGCCGTACGGACCTCGATGCCGTAGCTCTCCAGACGGGTGCGGACGGCCGGCAGCAGCTGGTATCCGTCGCTGGGGAGCACCACCGCGTCACCGGTGCGCAGCTGGGAGAAGAGGACCGCGGTGATCGCTGCCATCCCGGAGGCGAAGGTGATGGTATGGGTGCTTTCATCCGGTGATTCAAGCTCACCGATGGCCTGTTCCAGACGGGTCCAGGTCGGGTTGGCGTCGCGGCCGTAGGTGTACGGGCCGACGGCGTCGCCGGGGAGGTGGTAATGCGCCGCGAACACCGGCCCCGGGAGGGCCGGCTCGTAGGCGTCGGGCTCCGGAAGCCCGGCGCGTACGGCGCGGGTGCCGTCGCCCGTCATGCGCTCTCCTTCTCCTGTGTGGGATGCGGGTTCTGCGCCTGGTGCCGGCCGGTGTCGTGTCTGCCGACGTGGGCCGTGCCGGGGGCCGTGATCGCGGTGCGGACCGCCGCCAGCAGGCCGTCGCTCGCCGCTTCGATCATCTCCAGGCAGTCCTCGAAGCCGGCGAAATCGCCGTAGTACGGATCGGGGACGTCGAGGTTGCCGGTGAGGCCGGGGCCGGAGAGCAGGTCGGGCCCCGGTCCCGGGCCGGGGCCCGCCGCCGTACCCGTCCCGTACGAGCGCAGCAGACGGATCTTGGCGGCGTCCTGCGGGGTGGGGGCCAGGCCGCGCAGCTCGCGCAGATGGCCGGAGTCGAGCGCAATGACCAGGTCGAGGTGGCCGAACCAGGAGACGTGGAACTGCCGGGCGGTGTGGGCGTGTTCATAGCCGCCCGCGCGCAGCACGGCGGCTGTGCGCGGGTCGGCTCCATCGCCCTCGTGCCAGCCGCCGGTTCCCGCGCTGTCGACCTCGACCGAGCCGCCGAGTCCGTCCTCCACGAGGCGGGCGCGGAAGACGGACTCCGCCATCGGCGACCGGCAGATGTTGCCGGTGCAGACGAAGCAGATGCGGAACGGGGCGGGCAAGGGTCAGTCCTCGTCGGGAAGGATCACGTGCATCGCCCAGGCGACGATGGAGATGATCACGCCGCCGAGCAGTGCCGTCCAGAAGCCGCCCACATGGAAGGCGAGGTCGGCCTTGCCGGCGAGCCAGGAGGTCAGCAGCAGCATCAGCGCGTTCACGACCAGCGTGATCAGGCCGAGTGTGAGGATGAACAGGGGGAAGGACAGCAACTTCACCACGGGCTTGACCAGGAAATTGACCAGCCCGAAGATCAGCGCGACCAGGATCAGGGTGAGTATTTTGCGGCCGGTGTTCTCACCGGTGAGCGTGATGTCCTTGAGCAGCCAGATGGCCACGGCAAGCGCCGCGGCGTTGGCGATCGTCTTGACCAGAAAATGCTTCATGGTGAGATCGTCGCAGACGAGTCTGAATCATCAGAGGGGTGCGAGCGCCATGAAGGCTTTCCGACTGGACGAGCTGGAAGCGGAACGGGCTGCGAACGACGGCGCGTATCTTCAGTTCCTCCGGGAACGCACGATGTCGGTCGGGCTGTACGCGCTGGATGCCGGCAGCACCGATCCACAGCAGCCACACGCCCAGGACGAGGTGTATCTCGTGGTCAGCGGCCGGGCGGCGATCACCGTCGGGACGGAGACGCAGTCGGTGGCGCGGGGCAGCGTGGTCTATGTGCCGGCCGGGGTGCCCCACAAGTTCCACCACATCAGTGAGGACCTCCGGGTGATGGTGGTCTTCTCTCCTCCTGAGAGCTAAGGGAAGGGCCCCGGAACCCGTAGGGGAAGGGTCAGGGGAGGGCCGGGGCCGCGAAGCCCCCACGGCCGCGGTCCGCGTCCTAGCATCGTTGGTGCAGGGGAACCGGAAGTGTGAGGCGAAAGACACGCCGCATACGGCCGGTGCCACCGCGACAACGGCAGCGCAGCAGACGGATGGCGCGGTACGGACAACGACAGCGCGACAGATAGAAAGCAGGGCAGAGCAGTGGCTGGTAAGGGGATATTCGCAGGGCTTCCGTGGTGGGTCACCTGGGTCGTGGTGCCCGTCGTCCTGATCGTGGTCTTCGGCGGACTGATCACCACCGCGCTCGGGTTCCTGATCGGCGTGCTGTTCAAGGTGCTCATAGCGGCGGCCCTGATCGCCGGAGTCATCTACCTCGTCCGCAGGTCCAGCGGCTCGTCATCGTCCTCGTCGAAGGGCGACTGGTAAGCCGCGGTCCTCCCGCCGGCCGGCCCCCGCGCCTCCTTCCGGTGAGCCAGGGAGCCGGCGTTGGCAATCGTGAACAGCGAATCCGCCTCTCGCCCAGGTCGTCGGCCGGGCCGGAGCCGAACGACGGCACCGGCCCGGATCCCCGAAGCGACGACCGTCGCGGAGCAGGATTTCGCACCGTCGTCTACTTCGCCGTCTACCGCAAGGGTGATGTCGAGTGGGTCGCGGCTGCCGACGATCGGGACCCGCGGCCGGTGACGGAGTGGGTCGGCTTCCGTACCGCCGCGGACGCCCAGCTGATCGGGCACTGTCTGCTCGCGCAGCTTGACGAGGTATCGAGCGGCTTATCGAGCGGCGAGTGTCTCGCACCCCATCCTGTCCAGTCGATAACACCCTTTTCCGTGCGATCTCAGGACGATTTGCTGCACCTTTTGGATACGGTGCGTGGTCATCGCAGGGCTTTCCGGTATCGGAAATATGCCCTGGGCGCGGTGTGTCCGGCCATCCCCGTCCAGGCCGGGGCCGCCGCCGGGGCGCCGGCGCTTTATCCGCTCATGGACGAACTGCATCGATTGCGGTCCGTTACAGACCGACTACGAAAAATGGCGGAGGCGACACTAACGACACTCGCCTTCTCTGTCAGTATCTGAAAACTCACTCCTTGTGATCTGCTTGCGCGTGGCAGACGATGGCGCCAATAGGGCTACGGGGGATGTTTCCCGGCCATCTCCGATCAAGTGCGGGGCAGTGGTTGATGACCGACACAGTTCAGGCAGAAGTGATCATGAGCTTCGTTGTCTCGGAGGAGCTCGCGTTCCGGATCCCGGTGCAGCTGGACTTTGCCAGCGCCGATCCGTACGCCGTGAGTCTCACCTTCGATCTGCCCGGCGATGCGCCCGTGACCTGGGCGTTCGGCCGAGAGCTGCTGCTGGACGGGCTGAGCCGGCCGTCCGGTGAGGGTGATGTACGCATCGAGCCTGCCTCCCCCGCGCGCCTCAGCGATGTCTTCATCAGCCTGCAAGTCGGCGCCGAGCGTGCGCTGTTCCGGGTGAGTGCGGCGCCGCTGGTCGCCTTTCTGGACCGTACGGACCGGCTGGTGCCGCTCGGCAAGGAAGAGGTCTGCGACACACTGGAGGCCGTGCTGGACCGGATCCTCACGGAGGCGCCGGCCGGCTGATCCCGAGCCGGACGGACCGTCCATGGCGGCGCCGCAGCGGGTATGCCGGTCATCCCGCGTACCCGTGTTGCCCCCGTCCGCCGTCTACGCGCACCCGTACCCGACCATGCCCGTGCTCCCTTTGCGGCCCGCGGCGCGCGCCTGAAGTCGCCCGCCGCGGGCCGTACTTACCGGCCCTTCACCGCTTGCGCCGCTTGCCTCGTCCCCCGCGCCGGCCCGGCCGGACCTCCATGGTGCCCCTCGGTACACCGGCAGCTACCCCGGCTTCCGCACCTGCCCCGGATCCACGTCCGGCTCCTGCGCCGCCGTCGTCACCCTCCGAAATGCCATGCCCCTTCCGGTCCGCCGAGACGACCAGCGCTGCCAGCAAGGTCGTCAGCGGCACCGCGGCGACCAGGCCGATGCTGCCCACGAGCGTCCGGACGATCTCTTCCGCGACCACCTCGCTCGTGGCGACCGTGCCGACGCTGCTCTGTGCGATCGAAAACAGCAAAAGCAGCGGCAGCGCGGCGCCCGCGTACGCCAGCACCAGGGTGTTGACGACGGAGGCGATGTGATCCCGGCCGATCCGCATCGCGGCGCCGTACAGCTTGCGCCAGCCGCCCGCGGGGTCGGCCTCTTTGAGCTCCCAGACCGCGGCGGTCTGCGTCACCGTCACATCGTCGAGCACACCCAGCGACCCGATGATGATCCCCGCGAGCAGCAGGCCGCGGATCTCGATGTCGGGGTACAGACCGTGCACCAGCCCGGTGGTGTCGTCGGTATTGCCGGTGAGCAGCGCCCAGTTGATGAATACCGACCCGAGCAGTGCGATCAGCAGCAGTGAGGCGAGGGTGCCCAGCACGGCCACCGAAGTACGCGCCGTCAGTCCATGGCACAGGTACAGCGCGATCAGCATGATCGCGCTCCCCCCGACCACCGCCACCACCAGGGGATTGGAGCCCTGCAGGATCGCCGGGAGGATGAACAGCGTGAGGACCACAAAGCTGGCCGCCAGTGCCACCAGCGCGAGGACCCCGCGCAGTCGGCCGACGATCACCACCGCGAAGGCGAAGATCGCAGCCAGCACCCACATCGGGAGCGTCCGGTCGACATCGCTGACCGAGTACTGCAGATCCTTCGGCGCCTTGGGGGAGTAAGCCACCACCACGTCCTGGCCGGTGGTGTAGTGGCGCAGGGCGTCCGGTGTCACCACCGTCTGGAAGGTGCGCCCGGCGTTCTCCCCCGTGGTGACCTTGATCGTCGTCTGTTGGCAGGGCTTGTTCCTGGACGCTCCCCCGGCCGGCGGCTGTCCTGTCGGAGACGGCGGCTGGGGCTGCTGCTCGGCATGGACATCCGCACAGTTCACCTCCGCCACCTTGATGACTCTGGCTTGCTCCGTGGGCTGGTCGAAGCCGACGCCGGAGGGTTTGTGGGGTGGCGCGCCGCCCGGCCAGAGCACGACGAGACCGACCACCACCGCGGCCGCGAAGGGGATCAGCACTGCCGCGATGACCTTGCGCAGATGCCGGGAGACGGGGGTGGCAGGGCCATGTCCGTGCCCATGGGAGTGCGCGGCGGAAGGGTGAGGGGACTCATAAGGGCTCACCGCCCGATCATCGCAAGAACTCTCGGGGCCCCCTGTTCACTCCGCCACATCGGCCGCTACCGTGGTGCCACCTTTGCAATCGCGGGAGCTCGGAGCACCGGGCTGAGAGGGCGCTGACCTTCGCCCCAGTGGCGTTTCACGTGAAACGCCCATGGACGGAAGCCGCTGCGTCGACCGCCGAACCTGTTACCGGGTAATGCCGGCGTAGGGAGTTGGGTCTCATGACTCTGCAGGATGCACGCACGCCCGAAAACGGAAACGGTGCCGGCGGCGGCGAGCCGCAGATCGGCTGGCACAAGGGCTATGTCTCCGGATCGCGCTCGGACCTTCGGGTTCCGGTCCGACGGGTGCACCTCACCAACGGCAAGGACGTGACGCTGTACGACACGTCAGGGCCGTACACCGACCCGCATATCGATACCGACGTCCGCCGTGGTCTGGCGCCGCTGCGGGAGAACTGGATCATCGCCCGCGGCGACACCGAGGAGTACGCGGGCCGTCCCATACAGCCGGAGGACGACGGCCTCAAGCACACCTCGCCGCGTGGTGGTCTCAAGAACCTTGACGCGGTCTTCCCGGGCCGTCCCCGTCAGCCGCGCCGCGGCCGTGACGGTGCCCCGGTCACCCAGCTCGCCTACGCCCAGCGTGGCGAGATCACTGCAGAGATGGAGTACGTCGCCCTCCGCGAGAACGTCACGCCCGAGTTCGTACGCGAGGAGATCGCGGCCGGCCGTGCGGTGCTGCCGTCCAACATCAACCACCCGGAGATCGAGCCGATGATCATCGGCAAGAACTTCCTGGTGAAGGTGAACGCCAACATCGGCAATTCTGCGGTCACTTCCTCCATCGAGGAGGAGGTGGAGAAGATGACCTGGGCGACCCGCTGGGGTGCCGACACGGTCATGGATCTGTCCACCGGCCGCAATATCCACACCACCCGCGAATGGGTGCTGCGCAACTCCCCCGTCCCCATCGGTACCGTCCCCCTCTACCAGGCACTGGAGAAGGTCGACGGCAAAGCCGAGGAGCTGACCTGGGAGATCTATAAGGACACCGTCATCGAGCAGGCCGAACAGGGCGTCGACTACATGACGGTGCACGCCGGCGTGCTGCTCCGCTACGTCCCCCTCACGGCCCGCCGAAAGACCGGCATCGTGTCCCGCGGCGGATCGATCATGGCCGCCTGGTGCCTGGCGCACCACCAGGAGTCGTTCCTCTACACCCACTTCGAGGAGCTCTGCGAGATCCTCGCCTCCTACGACGTCACCTACTCGCTCGGTGACGGCCTGCGCCCCGGCTCCATCGCGGACGCCAACGACGAGGCGCAGTTCGCGGAGCTGCGGACGCTCGGTGAGCTGAACACCCTCGCCAAACGGCACGGCGTACAGACGATGATCGAGGGTCCGGGACATGTCCCGATGCACAAGATCAAGGAGAACATCGACCTCCAGCAAGAGATCTGCGAGGAGGCCCCGTTCTATACGCTCGGCCCGCTGACCACCGATATCGCGCCCGCCTACGACCACATCACGTCCGGTATCGGCGCCGCGATGATCGCCTGGTGGGGCACCGCAATGCTCTGCTACGTCACGCCCAAGGAGCATCTGGGCCTGCCGGACCGGGACGACGTCAAGACCGGCGTCATCACGTACAAGATCGCGGCACATGCGGCCGATCTGGCCAAGGGCCACCCGGGCGCCCAGGATTGGGACGACGCGCTCTCCGACGCCCGCTTCGAGTTCCGCTGGGAGGACCAGTTCAACCTGGCTCTCGACCCGGACACGGCGCGGGCCTTCCACGACGAGACGCTGCCCGCCGAACCGGCGAAGACGGCCCACTTCTGCTCGATGTGCGGTCCGAAGTTCTGCTCGATGAAGATCAGCCAGGACATCCGCCGCGAACACGGCGGTGACCTGGCGATCGACCCCGAGGCCGGGATGGCCGAGAAGTCGAAGGAGTTCGCGGCTTCGGGCAACCGCGTGTATCTGCCGATCGCGGATTAGTCCGGAGTCCGGACGCCTGCGTGGGAGGGCCCCTGCCGCATGGCGGGGGCCCTCCGCCTTCCCGGGCCGGGGTAGTGGCGGCGGCGCGTGCCGTGACGCTCGTGGGTACCGGGGCGGACAGGAAGGTGAAGACAGGCCCTAATCCGGCCGGCGGTCCGGCCCCCCGTGATCCGGGCTGGTGAAGTCCGGGCTGGAGTAGCGCGGCCGGGACCCCGAGGAGCCGCTGTCGGGGCTGGTGAACTCGGGACGGGTGTAGCCGAGCGTGGGGATGCGGCTCTCGCGGGCCGGGGCGCGGCGGGGGACGTAGCGGGCCGGGTCGTCGTCCGGGGTGGCTCCGGGGTCGGCGAGAGCCTCACGGAGAAACGGCAGCAGGCCGCGCGCCAGGAGGGCATGGCGCCAGGCCTCGCGAGCGGTGTCCAGTGCCTCACTCGGTTCACCGGCTCTGGTGGCCTGGGTGGACGAGCCGTTGCGCAGCGCCGTGACGACCAGGCCGGCCATCGCGACGAGTGTGCCCGCGGCGGTCAGCGCGGCGAAGATCCAGCCGACGCTGATCAGTGGCTGCGCCAGGGACTTGTCGGGGCTGATGGCGCGCAGCACATAGCCGATGAGGAGGAAGAGGACCGCGGCGATGCCCGCGAGGACGGGGGCGAGGACGGCGACCATGGCGGTGAGTCCGGCACCGGTGGTTTTGGACTCGGTCAGGTCGGTGGGGGTGGCCGGTCCTGGTTCCCCGTCGGCCGCCGCCTCCGGCGCCGCGTCCTCCGCTTCGGCACGGGACGGTACGGGAGCCGGCGCGCGCAACTCGGTGCGGAGCTGCACATAGCGTTGGTATTCGGCCGTGGCGCACGCGGCAATGGCGGTGGTCGCGCTGAGCGCCATCGTGCGCAACTGCTCGGTATTGAGGTGGTTTCCCGCGACGGCGGTGAAGTCGTCCGGGCGGTATGCGGCGGTACGCAGCGCCTCATCAAGGAGTCGCGCAAATTCCGCGCGGTCCTCGTTCAGCAGGTGCGGAGCGCTGTTCATGTGGATCCCCCGATGCTCCGTAGGGCCGTACGGCCGGCGCGTGGCCGGGCAGTGGGCGGAAACGGAGGAGAGCCTGCTACGGATAGACCGATGGTAGAGCGACTCCGGCGCGGGGTGACAGAGAGTTTACGGAATTTGAGTAATGCCACGACCGGTTTCCGCCCGTGCCGCCCCCGACGGCGGGCCGGCCGCCCCTGGCAGGGACCGCCGCACGCCTGCCCCGGTAATGCTCAGCCGGCCAGCGGAAGTTGAACGACCAAAAGCTTTCCGGCCATGGTGATGCCGCCGTCCATGGCGATGGCCAGACCGTCGGCGTAGACATGCGGTCCGTCGACCGCGACGCTCTCGCTCTCGCCTTCCTCCGTGCCGACCTCGCCCAGCAGATAGGGAATCGGGCTGTGGCCGTGTACGACGCGGTCACCGCCGTAGGCGTCGAGGAGTTCGCGGACGGCCTGTGAGCCGGACTCGTCGCGGAAGGCGAAGCGCTTGGTGAACTTGCGGAACAGATCCCAGACTTCGTCCGCCTCGCTGCGGGTGAGCACGTCGTGGACGGTGTCGTTGACGGCCTCGATGGAGTCGCCGTAGTCGAGGTAGGCGGTGGTGTCGGAGTGCACGAGCAGATGCCCGTCCTCCTCCATCACGGCGTCCAGCCGGGCCATCCACTGGAGGTGGTGGTCCTCCAGGCGGTCCATATCGGTCTTCTGACCGCCGTTGAGGAGCCACGCCGCCTGGAAGGAGGCGGTGCCGGCACCGGACTGTACGGGGGTGTCGCCGAACCGCTTGGCGCCCAGCAGCAGGAGTTCGTGGTTGCCCATCAGGGCCTTGCAGTAGCCGCCGGCCGCCGCGGCCTCCGCGGAGAGCTGCATGACGAGGTCGATGACGCCGATGCCGTCCGGGCCGCGGTCGGTGAAGTCGCCGAGGAACCAGAGCCGGGCGTTGCCGGCGGCCCAGTTGCCGTCGGCGTCGATCAGGCCCTCGGCGGCCAGTGCCTCGCGCAGCTCGTCGTAGTAGCCGTGCACATCGCCGACGACGTACAGCGGGCCCATGGCCTCGGGCGCGTCGGGGCCATGGGCCGGTTCGGGCACCGGTACGACGGCGGGGTGGTCGATGAGGGTGTCCGTCCGGCCGGGCTCGATGACCGGGAGGTCGCGCGCGGTCGGGGTGTACTCCTCGGGCAGCTCGGCCGGCGGAGCGGCGGGCGGCACCACGGGGGGCGCTGCCGGAGGCGCGGGCTGAGAACCGGCGGGCAGGTGGAGCGGCGGGCCGACCGGCGGCACGGGGGACCCGGCGGGCGCGCCGGAGGGCACTCCGGGCGGCGGAGCAGACGCCGGAGCTTCTCCCCCCATGGTCCACACCATGGGTCCCTGACTGGCCCCCTGAGTCATCGACCCCTCCACCGTCGCGCCGCCGTGCACCTCTCGGACCTTTGCCTGGTCGACGGCGGTCCGCGGTGTCGTGCGCCCATCATAGGAATGCCGATCGCAGGTTGTGACGCACCCGGGGGTGGTCAATCCGCCGAAGCCCGGCATTCACTGCTGATTTATCCCGGGATCACCCGGTTTTTTCCTCGTCGAAGAGATCGACCCGTCGCCCGTATGTGGGAGCACGCTCAGTCGCCGGTGGGTCCTCGTGGTGGACTGACGGTCGTTCTCGGCGAACGTCGCTGGGACGAGGCCCGGACGATCAGGTCGGTCGGTATCACCTGTTCGACGGGCCGGCCGTTGTCGAGGCCTTCGATGGCGTCGATGAGGATCTGCACGACGGCGGTCCCGATGCGGCGCGGCTTGAGGGACAGTGTGGTGACGGGCGGTTCGGTGGCGGCGTAGAGGGTGGACTCGCTGCAGCAGACCAGCAGCAGGTCCTCCGGCACTCTCAGGCCGTAGCGCCGGGCGGCGGCGAGCAGGTCCGTGCCGTTGGGGTCGAAGAGCCCGTAGACGGCGTCCGGGCGGTCCGGGCGGGCCAGCAGCCGGTCGGCGGCGACCGCGCCCGCGCACGGGTCGTGTGCCGGGTAGGACTCGTACACCGGATCCTGGCCGACGCGTTTGCACCAGTGCAGATAGGCGGTGGTCGACAGCCGGGTGTAGGTGTCGGTGGTGTTGCCCGTGAGCAGTCCGATGCGGCGGGCGCCGGCGTCGGCGAGATGGTCGAGCAGACCGAGGACGGCCGCCTCGTGATCGTTGTCGACCCAGCCGGTGACGGGCAGGGCGCCGCCGGGGCGGCCGTCGGAGACGACGGGGATGCCGTGCCGGACGAGTTCGGTGACGACGGGGTCGCCGTCGGCGGGGTCGATGACGACGGTGCCGTCCAGGGCGACGTTGGACCACACGTCGTGGCGGGAGGTCGCGGGGAGGATGACCAGCGCATAGCCGCGGGCCAGGGCCGCGGAGGTGGCGGCTCTGGCCATCTCGGCGAAGTACGCGAATTCGGTGAAGGTGAAAGGCTCATCCCCGTATGTGGTCACGGTCAGTCCGAGGAGACCTGACTTGCCGGTACGGAGGGTGCGGGCGGCTGCGGACGGGCGATAGCCCAGCCGGTCGGCCACCTCGCGGACATGGCTACGGGTGGCATCCGGAAGCCGGCCCTTGCCGTTGAGCGCGTCGGAGACGGTCGTGATCGACACACCGGCTGCGGCGGCCACGTCCCGGATGCCCGCCCGCCCCAGCCGGCGGCCGGTCGACCGGCTCACCTGGTGCTTCCCTGCTGCTGTCATGGCGAGCCGATAGTAGGGCTCATTAGGGCCATTCGCGGGTCATGGCCGATGGCTGTGAAGAGGTACGTTTCTGCATGGCGATCAATGCGCAATTCTCGGGAAAACAAAGGGAGTTGGCGGAATAGTTGATCGTTCAGGGGGAGATATGGTGCCTCCACCTATCGATCGGTTCAGGCCTCGACGGGGTCTCAAGTCACCTTGACGGGGGATGCGCGCCAGGGCGTAAGCCACCGGCGCACGCCGGATTGGACGGCGCCCCCTGGAGGATCTGCGCGGGGCTTTCCAGGCGGCGGGCAGGGGGATGCGTGGGCCCGGCGGCGGTTCGGGGCTGCCGCCGAACGGGTCAATCCTCATAAGGTGTGCAGTATGGGAGAAGCGGACGGTCGAGGAGGACCTGCGGTGAGCGAGAAGAGCCCGAAGCTGCGTGCCGCGCTGGACGGCGTCCCCACCTACAAGCCGGGCCGGCCGGCGGCGGCCGGCGGCCCCGTCACGTACAAGCTGTCCTCCAACGAGAACCCCTATCCGCCGCTGCCGGGGGTCCTGGAGACCGCGGTGACCGCGGCTGGCTCCTTCAACCGTTACCCGGACTTGGCCTGTACGGGCCTGATGGCGGAGCTGTCCGAGCGGTTCTCGGTGCCCCTGGAGCATCTGGCGACCGGCACCGGTTCGGTCGGTGTGGCCCAGCAGCTGGTCCAGTCGACGGCCGGGCCCGGCGACGAAGTGATCTACGCGTGGCGGTCTTTCGAGGCGTACCCGATCGTCACCCAGGTCTCCGGCGCCACTTCCGTGCAGGTCCCGCTGACCTCGGGCGAGGTGCACGACCTGGACGCGATGCTCGCCGCGATCACCGACCGGACCCGGTTGATCTTCGTCTGCAACCCCAACAACCCCACCGGCACCATCGTGCGCCGTGCGGAGCTGGAGTCCTTCCTGGACCGGGTGCCCGGCGATGTCCTGGTGGTGCTGGACGAGGCGTACTGCGAGTTCGTGCGCGATCCCCAGGTGCCGGACGGCATCGAGCTCTACCGCGACCGCCCCAATGTGTGTGTGCTGCGTACCTTCTCCAAGGCGTACGGCCTGGCGGGACTGCGGGTCGGCTTTGCGGTGGCCCATGAGCCGGTGGCCGCCGCGCTGCGCAAGACGGCGGTGCCGTTCGGAGTGAGCCAGCTGGCGCAGGAGGCGGCGGTGGCGTCGCTGCGCTGCGAGGCGGCGCTGCTGGAGCGGGTCGATGCGCTGGTGACCGAGCGGGCACGGGTCGTGGACGGCCTGACCGGGCAGGGCTGGACCGTCCCGGAGACCCAGGCGAACTTCGTCTGGCTGCGGCTGGGGGACCGTACGACCGACTTTGCGGCGGCGTGCGAGCGGGCCGGGGTGGTCGTACGGCCGTTCGCCGGCGAGGGCGTACGGGTGACGATCGGCGAGAGCCCGGCGATGGACCTGTTCCTGCAGGCCGCGGAGGAGTTCCGCAAGGCGCTGTAGGCCGTTCGTAAGGCGTGGCACCAACGTCGCACGACGTTGCTCCGGGGCCGTGGGTCTGCTGACCTGCGGCCCCGCGTCGTGGGTGCCCGGTTTCCGCCACTGCGCGGAGCGTGGTCAGGGCGCGGTGGCCGCCGTGGATGCGGCCCAGGACGGGGCGGAGGGCGGGCGTCGCAGGGCCTGGAATCCGGGGTGACCGCAGTCACGTACCCCCGGCGGAGATGGCTGAGACCCGTAGGAGATAATTGCTTGTGAATGTGAACGCGTTCACAAGCGCGTCCCTGTATGTGCCGCTTTATGTGGTGCATACAGGGCACTGCCGTAGTGCAAACGGCGACGTAAGGAGCACGGCATGGAGCTGGCGTTGGCGCCAGAGACTCTGGCGCGATGGCAATTCGGCATCACCACCGTCTACCACTTCCTGTTCGTCCCCCTGACGATCTCCCTCGCCGCTCTGGTGGCCGGACTCGAGACCGCATGGGTACGGACGGGTAAGCAGAAGTACCTCAAGGCCACCAAGTTCTGGGGCAAGCTGTTTCTGATCAATATCGCGATGGGTGTCGTCACCGGCATCGTCCAGGAGTTCCAGTTCGGTATGAACTGGTCCGCCTACTCGCGGTTCGTCGGAGACGTCTTCGGCGCCCCGCTGGCCTTCGAGGCGCTCATCGCGTTCTTCTTCGAGTCCACCTTCATCGGGCTGTGGATCTTCGGCTGGGACAAGCTGCCGAAGAAGATCCACTGCTTCTGCATGTGGATGGTCTCGATCGGCACGATCCTGTCGGCCTACTTCATCCTCGCGGCGAACTCCTGGATGCAGCACCCGGTCGGCTACCGGTACAACGCCGCGAACGGCCGTGCCGAGCTGACCGACTTCTGGAAGGTGCTGACCCAGGACACCACCCTGGTCGTCGCCTTCCACACACTGACCGCGGCCTTCCTGACCGGCGCCGCGTTCATGGTCGGCATCGCCGCCTTCCATCTGATGCGCAAGAAGCACATCAAGGTCATGCGGACGTCGCTGCGGCTCGGGCTGATCACACTGGTCATATCGGGCATCCTCACCGCGGTCAGCGGTGACTCGCTCGGCAAGGTCATGTTCAAGCAGCAGCCGATGAAGATGGCCGCGGCCGAGGCGCTGTGGGACAAGGAACAGCCGGCGCCGTTCTCGGTCTTCGCCTACGGCGATGTCGACAAGGGCCACAACACCGTCGCCATCGAGATACCCGGCCTGCTCTCCTTCCTCGCGCACAGCGACTTCACCTCGCCGGTCCCCGGCATCAACGACGTCAACAAGTCCGAGCAGCAGAAGTTCGGCCCCGGCGACTACCGGCCCAACATCCCGGTTGCCTACTGGGGCTTCCGCTGGATGATCGGCTTCGGGATGTCGTCCTTCGCCATCGGGCTCGCCGGGCTCTGGCTCACCCGTAAGAAGTTCTGGCTGGCACCGGGGCTGCGTACGGGGGACGAGGAGCCACCGCATCTCGCGCTCACCAAGAACAAGGTGCTCGGTGCCCGTCTGAGCAAGTGGTACTGGTCGCTCGCCTTTGTCACCCTCGGCTTCCCGCTCATCGCGAACTCGTGGGGCTGGATCTTCACCGAGATGGGCCGCCAGCCCTGGGCCGTCTACGGCGTGCTGCGCACCTCGGACGCGGTGTCCCCGGGCGTCTCACAGGGCGAGGTGATCACCTCGATGATCGTCTTCACCGCGCTCTACGCGATCCTCGCCGTGGTCGAGATCAAGCTGCTGGTGAAGTACATCAAGGCCGGTCCGCAGGAGCTCACCGACTCCGACCTCAACCCGCCCACCAAGATCGGCGGCGACAGCACGGACGCCGACCGGCCGATGGCCTTCTCGTACTAGGAGGCGACTGTGCAACTCCACGACGTCTGGTTCGTCCTTATCGCCGTCCTCTGGACCGGGTACTTCTTCCTCGAAGGCTTCGACTTCGGAATCGGCATCCACACCAAGCTCCTTGCCCGCGACCGGCGTGAGAAGCGCGTACTGATCAACACCATCGGCCCGGTCTGGGACGGCAACGAGGTCTGGCTGATCAGCGCGGCCGGTGCGACCTTTGCTGCCTTCCCCGACTGGTACGCCACCCTCTTCTCCGGCTTCTACCTGCCGCTGCTGCTGATCCTCGTGTGCCTGATCGTGCGCGGGGTCGCCTTCGAGTACCGCGCCAAGCGGACCGAGGAGCACTGGCAGCGGAACTGGGAAAACGCGATCTTCTGGGCCTCGCTGCTGCCCGCGGTGCTGTGGGGCGTCGTGTTCGGCAACATCGTGCACGGCGTCAAGATCGACGCACACAAGGAATATGCGGGGAGCGTGCTCGACCTGCTGAACCCGTACGCGATCCTGGGCGGGCTGGTCACGCTGACGCTGTTCACCTTCCACGGTGCGGTGTTCGCCTCGCTCAAGACGACGGGTGACATCCGGGACCGGGCGCGCCGGATGGTGACCGTCCTCGGACCGGTCACCCTGGTGCCGGTGGCCGGCTTCCTCGGCTGGACCCAGGCCGACAAGGGCGACGGCACCAGCCTGATCACCATGATCGTCGCGGTCGTCGCGCTGGTCGCGGCGCTCTGGGCCAACAAGCTCGGGCGGGAGGGCTGGGCGTTCGCCTTCTCCGGCATCACGGTCGTCGCCGTGGTCGCGATGCTGTTCCTGACGCTCTTCCCGAACGTCATGCCGTCCACGCTGAACGAGAGCTGGAGCCTCACGGTCGGCAACGCCTCGTCCAGCCCCTACACCTTGAAGATCATCACGTGGTGTGCCGGTTTCGCCACACCGCTGGTGATGCTCTACCAAGGGTGGACGTACTGGGTGTTCCGTAAGCGAATCGGTACCCAGCACATCGCCGATGCCCACTAGCTGAGCCGCCGCCCTCCGGGGCGGCTCAGCAGGACGGATGTTTCACGTGAAACCGGTCGACCCGCGTCTGCTCCGCTACGCCCACGCCACCCGCGGCTTCCTGGTCGCGGTGGTGGTCCTCGGGCTTGCCGGAGCGGGCCTGGTCATCGGCCAGGCCATGCTGATCGCCGAGATCGTGGTCGGGGCGTTCCAGCACGATCTCGGTCTCGGCGCCCTGACCACGCCGCTGGCGTTGCTCGCCGCGGTCTCCGTCGGGCGTGGCCTGGTCTCCTGGCTCACCGAGCTGGCCGCGCACCGCGCCGGAGCGGCGGTCAAGTCCGAGCTGCGGATGCGGCTGATCGAGCGGGCGGCCCGGCTGGGGCCCGGCGCGGTGACCGGCCGTACGGACGACGGCGCTCAGGACCGGGAGGCCGCCGGTGCGGGCACACTCGCCGGTGCGGGAACCCTGGAGATGCGCACCGGCGAACTCACCACCCTCGTCACCCGCGGTATCGACGCCCTGGACGACTACTTCGCCCGCTATCTGCCGCAGCTGGGACTGGCCGTCGTCGTCCCTCTCGCGGTGCTGGCCCGGATCGTCACCGGTGACTGGATCTCGGCGCTCACCATCGTCCTCACCCTCCCGCTGATCCCGCTGTTCATGATCCTCATCGGCTGGGCCACCCAAGCGCGGATGGACCGCCAGTGGCGGCTGCTCGCCCGGCTGTCGGGCCACTTCCTCGATGTTGTCGAGGGCCTGCCGACTCTCAAGGTCTTCGGCCGGGCCAAGGCCCAGGCCGCCTCCATCCGGGCCATCACCGGCGCCTATCGCCGGGCCACGCTGCGCACCCTGCGGATCGCCTTCCTCTCCTCCTTCGCGCTCGAACTCCTCGCGACCCTCTCCGTCGCGCTGGTCGCGGTCGGCATCGGGATGCGGCTGGTGAACGGCGAACTCGACCTCTACACCGGCCTGATGGTGCTGGTGCTGGCGCCCGAGGCGTATCTGCCGCTGCGGCAGGTCGGCGCGCAGTACCACGCCGCGGCCGAGGGGCTCTCGGCCGCGGAGGAGGTCTTTGCGGTACTGGAGACACCGCTGCGTACCACCGGCACCGCACCCGCGCCCGAGGGCACCGCGCTGGCCGTCGAGGACCTGGTGGTCCGCCACCCCGGTCGCAGTGCCGACTCGCTCCCAGCGACCTCGTTCGCGGTCCGGCCCGGCGAGACCGTCGCGCTGGTCGGTCCCTCCGGCGCCGGCAAGTCCACACTGCTGAGCGTGCTGCTCGGCTTCACCGAGCCGTACCGCGGCCGGGCCCTCGTCGACGGCCGGGACATCGCCTCGCTCTCCCCCGACAGCTGGCGGCAGCGGATCGCCTGGGTGCCGCAGCACCCGCACCTCTTCGCCGGCACCATCGCCGAGAACGTACGGCTGGCCCGGCCGGACGCGGACGACGCCGCGGTACGCACCGCTCTGGGCGACGCGGGCGCACGGGACTTCATCGACGCGCTCCCGGACGGTATGGCGACCCGCCTCGGCGAGTCCGGTGCCGGGCTCTCCGCCGGCCAGCGCCAGCGCCTCGCGCTCGCCCGCGCCTTCCTCGCCGACCGCCCGGTCCTGCTCCTGGACGAGCCCACCGCGAACCTCGACGGCGAGACCGAGGAGGCGATCGTGGCCGCGGTCCGCCGGCTCGCTGCCGGTCGCACGGTTTTGCTGGTCGTCCACCGGCCGGCGCTGCTGGCGGTGGCCGACCGGGTGGTACGGCTGCCGGACCCGGCGGGGCCGACGGGCACGGCGGAGGCGATGGGCGCGGTGGATGCGGGCCCGCGCGCCGGGGTGGCCGCGGCGGCGTCGCCCCTGGAGACGGCCGTGGTGGTGGCCGCGGACCCGGCGGCCGGGGGCCGGGGCTCCGGCGGATCAGCGGCCGGGGTCCCGGAAGCGGACAGTGTGCCCGAAGAGCCGGCTGAGGACGGCGCGCCGTCCTCGGAACCCGGCACCGAGGCCGCCCTCTCCCGGGGCTCGGCACTCACCCGGCTGCGCCGGACGGCCCGTGCCCATCGGGCGCAGTTCGCGCTGGCGCTGCTGCTCGGGAGCCTTGCGCTGGGCAGCGCGGTGGGCCTGATGGCGACCTCCGGCTGGCTGATCTCGCGGGCCGCGCAGCAGCCACCGGTGCTGTATCTGATGGTGGCGGTCACCGCGACCCGGGCGTTCGGTATCGGCCGTGCGGTCTTCCGGTATGCCGAGCGGCTGGTCGCCCATGACGCGGTGTTCCGGATGCTCGCCGATGTACGCGTCGCCGTCTTCCGGCGGCTGGAGCGGCTGGCGCCGGCCGGTCTCAAGGAGCGCAGCCGCGGCGATCTGCTGTCGCGGCTGGTGGCCGATGTCGACGCGGGGCAGGACTACTTCCTGCGCTGGCTGCTGCCCGTCGGGGCGGCAGCGCTGGTCGGCGCGGGCGCGGTCGGTTTCACCGGATGGCTGTTGCCGGAGGCCGGTGCGATTCTCGCCGCCGGACTGCTGCTCGCAGGGGTGGCGGTGCCGGCGCTCTCGGGTGCGCTGGCCCGGCGGGCGGAGCGCCAACTGGCCCCGGCGCGCGGACGGCTGGCCACCCGTGTCGTCGATGTGCTCACCGGCACCGCCGAGTTGACGGTGGCCGGTGCCCTTCCTGCCCGTACGGAATCGGTGCGGCGCGCGGACCGGGACCTGACCCGGATCGCCTCCCGCTCGGCCGCCGTGGCCGGGACCGGCGCGGGGCTGTCGGCGCTGCTGTGCGGGCTGACGGTCGCCGCGGCGGCGGTGGCCGGTGTCCAGGCCGTCCACGCGGGCCGGTTGCCGGGTGTGGCGTTGGCCGTCGTCGTGCTGACGCCGCTCGCCGCGTTCGAGGCGGTGGCGGGGCTGCCGCTCGCCGTGCAGTACCGGCGGCGTACCCGGCATGCCGTCGAGCGGGTCTTCGAGGTGCTGGACGCCCCGGTCCCGGTGCAGGAGCCGGTCTCCCCGGCCGACGCTCCCGAGACGCCGTTCCCGCTTGCGGTACGGAATCTGACCGCGCGCCACCCGGGACAGCACCGGCCGGCCCTGGACGGCGTCGGTTTCACCGTGGCGTCCGGTCGCCGGCTCGCCGTCGTCGGCCCGTCCGGCTCCGGCAAGACCACGCTGGCGCAGGTGCTGCTGCGCTTCCTGGACCGGGAGTCGGGGACGTACACGCTGGGTGGCACGGATGCCCGGACGGTGGACGGTGATGCGGTCCGGCGCCTGGTGGGGCTGTGTGCGCAGGACGCGCACCTCTTCGACAGCTCGCTGCGGGAGAACCTCAAGCTCGCCCGCCGGGACCGGCACGACATCTCGGGCGACGAGGACCAGGACCTCTGGGACGCGCTCGGCCGGGCGCGGCTCGCGGACTGGGTGCGGAGCCTGCCCGACGGCCTGGACACCATGGTCGGGGAGCACGGCGCCCGGTTGTCCGGTGGCCAGCGGCAACGACTGGCCCTGGCGCGTGCGCTGCTCGCGGACTTCCCGGTGCTCGTCCTGGACGAGCCCGCCGAACACCTCGATCTGGCCACCGCCGATGCGCTGACCGCCGATCTGCTGGCCGCGACCGCGGGCCGTACGACGGTCCTGATCACCCACCGGCTCACCGGCCTCGACGCGGTCGACGAGGTACTGGTCCTGGGCCGGGGGCGAGCCGTGCAGCGCGGGACGTACGCGGAGCTGGCCGCGGCCGACGGCCCGTTCCGGCGGATGCTGGAGCGCGAGCGGGCGGTGGACGCGGCGTACGGCGGGGCGCAGCCGGTGGCGTAAGGCCGACACGGGGCGGGCGGCAGGAGACAGGGCACCGGGCACCGGCCTCGTCCCGCACCCGGCGGTCCGGTGTCGTGCACCGCTTCGTCCCGGCTCCGGCCATGCCGTGCTCCGGCCCCGGCCATGTCGTGCCCCGGCTTCGTCCCGCGCCCGGCCGTGCCGTCGCCATGTGCGCCGGACTCGGCCCCCCGGCGACGGTCGGGCCACGCCGCCGCCCCCCTCCGCATAACTGAACTTTCCCCTGAAAACAGCCTTTATTAGGCTCAAGGCATGGCAGCCATGGCAGAACCCCCGCCCTCGGACCCCAGGGATCTCGGGAGCGTGGGCGCGAACGCGGTTCCCGACCCCATGGACGCCGCCACCGAGGCGACCCGCAGTCTGCAGGGCCTGTCGTCCGAGCTGACCGCCCGGGTGCCGCAGCTGCTGGAAGCGATGCGTACGGTCGGCGCGGGGCTTGATCTGCACATCACCCTGGACCGGATCGCGGAGACCGCCGCCGAACTCGCCGATGCCCGCTATGCCGCGATCGGGATCATCGACGATGCCCGCGACGGGCTGTCGGACTTCGTGACGTACGGCGTGACCACGGATGTGCACGAGCGGATCGGCGCGCTGCCCGACGGTCACAAGGGCCTGCTCGGCGCGCTGATCCATGATCCCAAGCCGCTGCGCCTCGATGACCTCACGCAGGACTCCCGCTCGGCCGGGTTCCCGCCCGGACACCCGCCGATGCGGACGTTCCTCGGGGTGCCGATCCGCGTCCAGGGCGAGATCTTCGGCAACCTCTATCTCACGGAGAAGCGCGACGGCGGGGAGTTCAGCGAGGAAGACCTGCACATGATGCGGGTGCTGGCCACCGAGGCCGGGATCGCGATCGGCAACGCCCGGCTGCACGCGGCAACCCGGCAGCGGGAGCGGTGGATCGACGGCTCCGTGGCGGTGACCACCGAACTCCTGGCCGGCAGCGATGTCGACGATGCGCTCGCGGTGGTCGCCGAGCAGGCCCGCAAGCTGGCGGATTCGGCGGCCGGCATCGTGCTGCTGCCCGACGAGGAGGGCGGTCTGGAGATCGTCGCGGTCTCGGCGGACGACCCCACCGGGATCATGGGGACACAGATTCCGCCGGACAGCCCGGTGGCCGAACAACTCCTCGCCGGGGAACCGGTGTTCGTGCACGATTCGGCCACCGACCCCCGGATGGTCACGGACATCGCGGCCCGCTTCGGCCCCAGCATGATGCTGCCGCTCAAAAGCGGCGGCCGGGTGCTCGGCACCCTTGCGACACCGCGGTCCCGGGGCGCGCGCCCGTTCACCGGTGCCGAGCGGACGCTCGCCACCCAGTTCGCGGCGCAGGCCGCGCTGGCGCTGGTGCTGGCCGACGCCCAGCGCGACCGCGAGCGGCTCGCCGTCTACGAAGACCGCGACCGGATCGCCCGTGACCTGCACGATCTCGTCATTCAACGGCTGTTCGCGACCGGCATGATCCTGGAGAGCGCCCAGCGCAGATCCGTGGTGCCCGAGGTGGCACAGGGCGTCGGCAAGGCCGTCGACGAGCTGGACGTCACCATTCAGGAGATCAGAACCGCGATCTTCGCCCTTCAACAGGGCCCGGCCGAGGCGCCGTCCGGTCTGCGGACCCGGGTCCTGCGCGAGACCGGCACCGCCGCCGTCCCCCTCGGCTTCCAGCCGTCGGCCGGCTTCATCGGCCCGGTCGACTCCCGGGTCGGCGAGCTGACCGGCAAAAACCTGATCGCCGCACTGCGCGAGGCGCTGTCGAACGCCTTCCGGCACGCCCAGGCCTCCCGGATCGAGGTCGTCGTCGACGCCACGATCCGGCTTCCGGACGGCACCGACGGAGTCCGCCTGACCGTCGCCGACGACGGCATCGGCATCTCGGACGGTGGTCGCCGCAGCGGCCTCAAGAACCTCGCCAAGCGCGCGGAGTCGCTGGGCGGCTCCAGCTCGTACGGCCCGGGGCTGGGCGAGGACGGCACGGGGACGACGGTCAGGTGGGAGGCGCCGCTGTGAGGGGGCGGGACGGCTGCGGGCGTGGACGCGAGGGCGGCGGCCGCCGTGGCGCCCCCGCCTCACCGCTACCGGTCGGCCCGTGGGGGGCCGTTTTGCAGGATCCGCTCGATGACGGCCGCGACGCCGTCGTCGTTGTTGGACTCGGTCCGGCCCGTAGTGGCGGCCAGCACGTCCGGGTGCGCGTTGGCCATGGCGTAGGAGGTACCGGCCCAGGTCAGCATCTCTATGTCGTTCGGCATGTCCCCGAAGGCGACGACCTCCTGCGGGGAGATACCGCGCTCCGCACAGCAGTGGGCGAGGGTGCCGGCCTTGCTGACGCCGGGCCCGCTGATCTCCAGGAGGGCGGTGGGACTGGAGCGGGTGAAGGAGGCGAGACCGCCCGCCGCCGTACGGGCCAGCGCGAGGAAGGCGTCGGGGTCCAGTTCGGGGTGGTGCGCCAGGAGCTTGATCACGGGCTGGTCGGGGAAGGCCGGGCCGGCGGGATCGAGGGAGCTGTCGGTGCCCTCGGACGGGGCGTGCGGCCCGCGGACATCGTCGGCCGCGGCCGTGTGCGGACACAGCGTGGTGACGAAGTCCTCGGCGAGCAGCTTCTCCGCAGGTGCGACGACCGCGGCCGGGTCCAGGAAAAGCGGCGGGTACTGCGGCTCGTAGTGGATGCCGCCGGTGCGCTCGACCGCGAACGAGGTGCCGGGCGCGGCGCTGCGCAGCGCGTCCACGACGGCGAGGGCGACGGCCCGCTCCAGGGGGCTGACCTCGACGATCCGGCCCCCACGGTGCAGGTCGACGACGGCCGCGCCGTTCGCGCAGATTGCCAGGCCGTGACCGTGTACATGGTCGCTGACCACGCCCATCCAGCGGGCCGGGCGCCCGGTGACGAAGAACACCTCGATGCCGGCCCGCTCCGCGGCGGCGAGCGCGGCGATCGTCCGGCCGGAGACCGTCTTGTCGTCGCGCAGCAGGGTGCCGTCGAGGTCGGTGGCGATCAGCCGGGGCACAACGGTCGTTTCGGGCGCCCGTGGTGGCGTGGCGGGGGCATCAGTCACGGGGCCATCTTCCCGTACCGCCGTGCACAAGCGTGCGGTGGGTTGCGCGCATGAGCCCACGGCGGGTTGCGGGCATGAGCCCACGGTGGCCGGGCCGGGACGGGCCGGGCCGGGCCGGGCCGGGGCGAGGGCGTACGGGCGGCCGGGGACGGAGTGCGGGCAGCGGGGACGGATGTGTCCATGCCACGGAGGCGCATCATCCGTACCGTCCGGACGGCCGTACGCTCGGGGGTATGCGACTGAGCACCGTGATACTCCCCGTCCGCCGTTGGTCCGAAGGCGGGCGGGAGGTCTGGCAGCGCGCTGAGGAACTGGGCTTCCACGCCGCGTACACCTATGACCACCTTTCGTGGCGGAGCTTCCGCGACCAGGCCTGGTTCGGCGCCCTTCCGACGCTGACCGCGGCCGCCGCCGCGACCTCCCGGATGCGGCTGGGCACCCTCGTCACCTCGCCGAACTTCCGGCACCCGGTCACTCTCGCCAAGGAGCTGATCTCGCTCGACGACATCAGCGAGGGCCGGATCACCCTGGGCATCGGCGCCGGCGGCAACGGCTTCGACGCCACCGCGCTCGGCCAGGAGCCGTGGGCGCCGCGGGAACGGGCCGACCGCTTCGCCGAGTTCGTCGGGCTGCTCGACCGGCTGCTGTCCCAGGATGTCGTCTCCTACGCCGGCGACCACTACTCCGCGCACGAGGTGCGCAACATCCCCGGCTGTGTGCAGCGGCCGCGGCTGCCGTTCGCGGTGGCGGCCACCGGGCCGCGCGGGCTGAAGCTGGCCGCCCAGTACGGCCAGGCCTGGGTGACGACCGGCGACCCCAAGGTCTCCAACGGGGGCGGTACGCCGGACGAGTCGCGCGAGGCGGTCCGCGGACAGCTCGAACGGCTGGGGAAGGCCTGCGCGGATCAGGGCCGGGACCTCGCTGACCTGCGGAAGATCATGCTGACCGGCTTCACTCCGGACCGTCCGCTGGACTCCGTGGACGCCTTTGTCGACTTCGCCGGGCGTCATGCCGAGCTGGGCATCGACGAGCTGGTCCTCCACTGGCCGATCGCCGATTCGGTCTTCGAGACCGATATCGCCGTCTTCGAGCGGATTGCCACGGAGGGGTTGGCGCAGCTCGCCCGGTAGGCGGGGCGCGGCCCGGCGGTCCCATACCGTCGGCCCGACGCGCCCGACCGTCCCCTGGCCTGGGCTTTACCCCGTATATAGCCGTTAAGAGGGAGAATTGGGACAGCGGCGCAGTGTGGGGTCCGTGGCGTGCGGTATGAGGACGGCGCGCGAGCGGGTCGGCACACTGCGCGAAGTGCGGCGTTGCGGAGGAACCATGGCACAGACCCGATTCGCCCCGGACCGCGGGCTGACCTCACGCATGGTCATGACGATGTTTTTCATCGGGCTGCTGTACGTGGTCGTCGTCAGCGTGCTGGTGGTGCTGCTCAAGGGCGCCTGGGTGGTGGTGCTGGTGATCGCGGGCGGCCTCTTCGTCGCGCAGTTCTGGTTCAGCGACCGGATCGCGGCGTTCAGCATGGGCGCGCGCGAGGTCACGCCGGAGCAGGCACCCGAGCTGCACGGCGCCGTCGACCGGCTGTGTGCGCTGGCCGACATGCCCAAGCCGCGGGTCGCGATCGCCGAGTCGGATGTGCCGAACGCGTTCGCCACCGGCCGCAACCAGAAGAACTCGATGGTGTGTGCCACCACCGGACTGCTCAGACGGCTGGAGCCGGAGGAACTGGAGGGGGTGCTCGCCCACGAGCTCTCGCATGTCGCGCACCGCGATGTCGCGGTGATGACCATCGCCTCGTTCCTCGGCGTACTGGCCGGGATCATCACCCGGGCCGCGCTGTGGAGCGGCATCGGCCGCAACAACCGTGACCAGAACGCGGCCATCGCCGTGCTCATCGTGACCGCCGTGAGCGTGGTCGTCTACGCGATCAGTTTCCTGCTGACCCGGCTGCTGTCCCGATACCGCGAGCTGTCCGCCGACCGCGCCGCCGCGCTGCTCACCGGCCGTCCCTCGGCGCTGGCCGCCGCGCTGACCAAGGTCACCGGCCAGATCGCGCGGATCCCGACCGAAGATCTGCGCAAGGCCCAGCCGTTCAACGCCTTCTACTTCGCCCCGGCGTTCAACAAGGAGAGCTTCAGCCGTCTGCTGTCCTCGCACCCGACGCTGGAACAGCGGCTGGACCAGCTGGCCAGGATCGCGGCGGAGCTGGGGCGGGCGTGATGGACGGTGCAGTTGCGGCGGACGTGAAGGACGGACGTGAAGGACGGACGTGAAGGACGGGCGTGAAGGACGGACGTGAAGAACGATGCAGTGAGACCGGCCGTAACGAGCAAGGAGTAAGTCGCGCATGGGATTTCTGGATGCCCTCCTCGGCCGCAGCAAGCCGGTACGCCCCGATCTCGACCAGCTCTTCGCGCTGCCGTCCGCCGCGGTGACGCTGCAGGCCGCGGCCGGTTTTGAACCCACCGGCCTGGGGTCGGTGTGTTTCGCGAGCGTCGAGGGCGGGACGTTTTCCCGTATCCAGGAGGAGGCACGGTCCCTCCTGGACGGTTCGGTGGAGTTCACGCAGGACGCGTACGGCTATACGTGGCTGCTCGCACGGCATCCGCCGGAGGACGTGGCGGGCCTGGTCAACGACTTGCACGCGGTCAACACGTCCCTGGAGGAGGCGGGTTTCGGCCCGCAGCTGCTGTGTTCGCTGGTCGGCTTCCGCGATGAGCGGGGGCGGTCGCTGGCGCTCGTCTACCTCTACAAGCGCGGCGCGTTCTACCCCTTCGCCCCGGACCTGGGAGGCGGCGAGAAGCGTGACAATCCACTGGAGCTGCAGGTGCGGGCGATGCTCGGGGACGATCTGACGATCGAGCAGGATCTGGCCCGGTGGTTCCCGGTGTGGGGTGCGCCGGGGCTCTGAGGGGCGCGTGCGGCTCACCGGGCCCGGCCCTCTGGGGGCGGTGATGCCAGGCCGGTCCTACTCCAGCGTGCCGCGCGCGCTGTGCGACGGCACCTGAATTTGCGGGCCCGGGACGGCTGCGGCAGGTGCGGCGCGGCGCTGACCGTCGTCGTTCCGCCGGCCTGGGGGACCGGTGGCTCCGACAGTCGTCGCCCGGCCCGTCACTCCTCTTCGCCCGGCCGGTCCTCCGGGTGCTGAGCCCTTGCGAGTCCGCTCGCCCTTCTCGCCTTTGCGCTGGTCACCTCATCGGCTGCCCAACGGGCCCATTCCTCCTGGGTCGCCGAAATCCGCAGGCCGTACTCCAGGGCGATCCGCCCGTAGACCGAAATCATTTCCTCGTCCCAGTCCGCGGTCTCTTCGATGTGCTGGAGCGTGGCGCGGGTACGCGCGGCGCGTTCGGCCTGATGCAGGAGAAACGTCTGTGCTTCGAGCGGCGTGACGATGCCGAGGAAGAAGACGCGCAGCAAGCCGTCATGGCGCTGGGGGCCGCTGGGCTCCACCTCGGTGAGCCAGTGGCGCAGCTCCGTCAGGCCGTCCTCGGTGATCGCGTACTCCTTGCGGCCGCGGGGGCCGTGGGCGGCGACCTCGACGAGGCCGGCGGTCGTGAGCTTGGTGAGCTCGCCGTACACCTGGCTCTGGGTCGCCGGCCAGACATTCGGAAGCGAGGCGTTGAACAGCTTCATCAGGTCGTATCCGCTCGCCGGTGCTTCGGCCAGCAGGCCCAGCACGGCATGTTTCAGGCTCATGGTCGGCACTTTACCTTCCAGTGTTGACATGTCAAAGGTGGGTGTTCTATCTTCGACATGTCGAAGTTGGAATGTGTTGCAGATGCAGCGACTCGTCCCGGCGTTGCGGCGCGCGGTTCGTGAGTGAAGAGGGGGAATCATGAACTACCTGCGGAGCTTCATTCCGTGGCTGGTCTTTGCCGGGGTGTCTTCCGCCGGCTGGCAGTGGGGGGCGCTCGCGGCCCTGGCGATATCCGTCGCGCTGCTCATCGCCGACCGGGCCGCGGGTCTTTCGCTCGACCAGCGCCTGCTGGAGTACGGCACGATCGTGTTCTTCGCCGCCCTCGGCGTGCTGGCCTTCGCCCGTCCCGACAGCGGTCTCCAGCTGTACAGCAGTGCCCTCTCGATGGGCTGGCTGGCGCTGATCGCCTGGGTGTCGATCGCCGTGCAGCGGCCCTTCACGATGGCGATCGCGCGACGGATGGCCCCGCCGGAGGTCTGGCGCACCCCGCTGTTCCGCCGCATCAATGTGGTGCTCACGGCCGCATGGGCGTTGTCCTTCACCCTCACCGCGATCGCCCAGACCGTCGTCTCCGCCTATGAGTTGAACGCCATCTTCTCGATCGTCATCCAGATCGCCGGATTCGTCCTTCCCTTCCACTTCACCGCCGCCTACCCGGAGCGTGCTCGCGCCCGCTTCATGGAGAACTCCGGCGCGCGGTCCGACGCCCAAGGAGGCCTGGCCTTATGACCACCACACCCCCGACCACCGCAACCGAATCCTCTGCCCCCGCCCCCCACATGGCAGGCAACTTCGCCCCGGTGAAGGACGAGCTGACCGCCTACGACCTCCCGGTCACGGGCACCATCCCGCCCGAACTCACCGGCTGGTTCCTCCGCAACGGCCCCAACCCGAGGGACGCCGCCACTCCTCACTGGTTCTTCGGCGACGGTATGGTCCACGGCCTGCGCCTGGAGGGCGGCCGGGCCGTCGCCTACCGCAACCGCTGGGTCCGTACCTCCACCTTCACCGACGGCGTGCGGTCGGTGGACGGGCAGGGCCGCCGCAATCTGGCGGCGGGTGTGGCCAACACCCATATCGTCCGGCATGCCGGACGCACCCTCGCCCTGGTCGAGTCGTCGCTCCCCTATGAAATCGACTGCCGCCCCGGCCATGAGCTGGAGACCATCGGCGCCCATGACTTCGGGGGCCGGCTCACCACGGCCATGACGGCCCACCCCAAGACGTGCCCCACCACCGGCGAGCTGCATTTCTTCGGATACGGCGGGCCCACTCCGCCCCATCTCACCTACCACCGCGCCGATGCGTCAGGGGAGCTGGTGATCAGCCGCCCCATCGATGTCCCGGGGTTCACGATGATGCACGACTTCCATCTGACCGCCGGACACGTCATCTTCATGGACCTTCCCGTGGTCTTCGACCGCAGCCGCCCCGGCATGCCGTTCCACTGGAACCCGGAGTACGGCGCCCGGCTCGGTGTGCTGCGGCGTGACGACCCCTATGGCGAGGTCCGCTGGCTGCCCATTGACCCCTGCTATGTCTTCCACGCCCTGAACGCCCATGACGAGGGCGATCAGCGGATCGTCCTGTATGTGTCCCGTTATGCCGAATACGGCGGCAGGGCCCCGGCCTGTCTCTGGCGCTGGACGATCGACCTCGCCCGGGGCACGGTCTCCGAGGAACAGCTCGACGACCGGTTCTGCGAGTTCCCCAGGGTGGACGACCGGCTCGCCGGGCTGCCGGCCCGCTTCGGCCACGCCACCACCGGCGAGCTGCCGGACAGCGGCCCGGTGCCCGGTGCCCTGCTCCGCTACGACCTGCAGACCGGTGGCGTCGTCCGCCATGACTTCGGCCCGGGGCGCACTCCGGCCGAGGCGGTGTTCGCCCCGGCGGACGACCGTCCGGGAGGGCCGGGCTGGCTGATCACCTATGTCTACGACGCATCCACCGACACCAGCGATCTCGTCGTACTGGACGCGGAAGACATATCCGCCGACCCGGTTGCCACGGTCCATCTCCCGCAGCGAGTGCCGTACGGCTTCCACGGCAACTGGCTTCCGGATCCGGTCAGTTGACGTAGCCGAAGGGCGCGGTGGGGCCGCGCACCGCCTGATCTTTGACAACTCAAGAGTGGGTACGGCGGTACGGCCGGGACAGGTCCCGGCCGTCGGGACAGGTCCCGGCCGTCGGAAGGAAAAGGCTCCGGCTGTCGCCACACGACTCCCCGTCGGATCAGGGCGCGTCACCGGTCTGGTGCCCGGAGCGGGTGTCGACGCCGGCCGCATCAACCGCAGATGCACTCCATGTCGAGGATGAAGGCCATCCCCGGCGCCAGCTCGCGGTGGGTCGGGAAGAACTGCAGCGGTACGCGGAAGTTGGTGAAGGCGGTGCGGTCGCTGTGGTGCCTGAGGCCATCGCCACCCCGTCCGTCCGTGAGGGGTGCATCGCGGTACGTGTCCGTAACTTGGCACCGATGAATCTGACAATGACCGGCGGCTGCGTCAAGAGGGTGTACGGGCATGCGCCGCACCCCGACGCCGGGACCGCTCCCAGCAGGAGACCCCTACGGGCACGTAATACCGCAGGGGGAGGCACATCCCATCGTCTGGTCTGACGACCGGTGTGGCCGGCGCCACTACCGTCGAGGACGTGACTGTGATCGTGACCGAAAGCCTGAGCAAGCGGTACCCGCGGGTGACCGCGTTGGACCGGCTCTCCCTTGACATCGCCCCCGGCGTAACGGGCCTGGTGGGTGCCAACGGTGCCGGCAAGTCCACCCTGATCAAGATCCTTCTCGGACTGGCCCCGGCCACCGAAGGGACCGCGCATGTTCTCGGCCTGGACGTGACCAAGGACGGCGGCACCATTCGTGAGCGGGTCGGCTACATGCCCGAGCACGACTGCCTGCCGCCGGACGTCTCGGCCACCGAATTCGTCGTGCACATGGCCCGGATGTCCGGTCTGCCGCCGGCCGCCGCCCGTGAGCGCACCGCGGACACCCTGCGCCATGTCGGCCTCTACGAGGAGCGCTACCGCCCCATCGGCGGCTATTCGACGGGCATGAAGCAGCGGGTGAAGCTGGCCCAGGCGCTGGTCCACGACCCACAGCTGGTGTTCCTCGACGAGCCCACCAACGGCCTCGACCCGGCCGGGCGGGACGAGATGCTCGGCCTGATCCGGCGCGTTCACACCGACTTCGGGATCTCCGTCCTGGTGACCTCCCACCTCCTCGGCGAGCTGGAGCGCACCTGTGACCATGTCGTCGTCATCGACGGCGGCGCACTGCTGCGCTCCTCCTCTACCGATGAGTTCACGCAGGTCACGACCTCGCTGGCGGTCGAGGTCACGGACTCCGACGCCCATCCGGACGGCACCGGAGCGCTGCGCGCGGCCCTGGCCGCCGCAGGAGCCACGGTGACCACCGGCGCCGCGGGCTCGGAGAGCCTCGCCTCCGCCGGACACCTCCTGTACGTGGAGACGGCCGGTGAGGAGACCTACGACCTGGTACGGGACACCGTCGCCGGCCTCGGCCTCGGCCTGATCCGGATGGAACAGCGCCGGCACCGGATCGCCGAGGTCTTCCGCGACGCGGACGCGGCGCATGCCACCCCCGCCACCCCCGCCGCCCCCGTCACCCCTGCCAGCCCCGTCACCGCAGGCGCCCCGGGCGCCCCGCACGCCACCCAGGACGGAGGCGCCCACGATGTCGCCTGAGCCCATGACGCCGGCGTCCACGACGTCCGCAACCGCCGCGCCGGGCGGCGCCTACATCCACAACATCGGCTACCGCCACTACGACGGCCCCCGCCTGGGCCGGGCCTACGCCCGCCGCTCGCTCTTCTCCCAGAGCCTGCGCGGCGCCTACGGGCTGGGCCGTTCGGCCAAGAGCAAGGTGCTGCCGATGCTGCTGTTCGCGGTGATGTGCCTGCCCGCCGCGATCATGGTCGCGGTGGCGGTGTTCACCAAGGCGAGCAGCCTCCCGGTCGGCTACTCCCGCTACGCCATTTACCTCCAGGCCGTCATCGGCCTCTTTCTGGCCGCCCAGGCCCCGCAGTCGGTCTCGCGCGATCTGCGCTTCAAGTCCATACCGCTGTACTTCTCCCGCCCCATCGAGCGGGTCGACTATGTGGCATCGAAGTTCGCGGCCATGGCGAGCGCCCTGTTCCTCCTCACCGGCGCCCCGCTGCTGGTCCTCTACGTCGGGGCGCTGCTGGCGAAGCTGGACTTCGTCGACCAGACCAAGGGGCTGGCGCAGGGGCTGGTCTCCGTGGTCCTGCTCTCGCTGCTGTTCGCCGGGATCGGCCTGGTCGTCTCCGCGGTCACACCCCGGCGGGGCTTCGGCGTCGCCGCGGTGATCGCCGTACTCACCATTCCGTACGGTGCGGTGAGCGCAGTCCAGGGGATCTCCTTCGTCCAGGGCAACGAGTCCGCCGTCGGCTGGCTGGGGCTGTTCTCCCCCATCACGCTGATCGACGGAGTGCAGTCGGCCTTCCTCGGCGGCACCAGCTCCTTCCCCAACGGCCTGGCGCCGTCGACGGGTGCCGGATTCATCTATCTCCTCGTCACGCTGGGCATCATCGCCGGCTGCTACGGCCTGCTGATGCGCCGCTACCGGAAGGCCGGACTGTGACCACCTCCCGCCGCCGGTTCCGGCCGGCCGGCACCCCCGGCCCGACCACCACCCTCCGAAGGAATGGGCTGCGCCCATGAGCACTCTCACCATCGACCATGTCTCGCGCTGGTTCGGCAATGTCGTCGCCGTCAACGACATCACGATGACCATCGGCCCCGGCGTCACCGGCCTGCTCGGCCCCAATGGCGCCGGCAAATCCACCCTCATCAACATGATGGGCGGCTTCCTCGCGCCCTCCAACGGCTCCGTCACCCTCGACGGGACGACGATCTGGCGCAACGCCGGAATCTACCGCCACATCGGCATCGTTCCGGAGCGCGAGGCGATGTACGACTTCCTCACGGGGCGCGAATTCGTCCTCGCCAATGCGGAGTTGCACGGCCTCGGCCGGGCGGAGGCGGCCAGGGCCCTGGCCACCGTCGAGATGGAGCACGCCCAGGACCGCAAGATCTCGACGTACAGCAAGGGCATGCGGCAGCGCGTGAAGATGGCGTCCGCGCTGGTCCACGACCCGTCCGTGCTGCTGCTCGACGAGCCCTTCAACGGTATGGACCCCCGCCAGCGGATGCAGCTGATGGAGCTGCTGCGGCGGATGGGCGACGAGGGCCGTACGGTCCTGTTCTCCTCGCACATCCTCGAAGAGGTCGAGCAACTCGCCTCACACATCGAGGTGGTGGTGGCCGGGCGGCATGCCGCTTCCGGTGACTTCCGCAAGATCCGCCGACTGATGACGGACCGCCCGCACCGCTATCTGGTCCGGTCCGACAACGACCGGGCGCTGGCCGGTGCGCTGATCGCCGACCCCTCGACGTCCGGCATCGAGGTGGACCTCGCCGAAGGCGCGCTGCGCATCCAGGCGGTCGACTTCGGCCGCTTCACCGAACTCCTGCCGCGGGTCGCCCGCGACCACGGCATCCGCCTTCTGACGGTCTCGCCCTCCGACGAGTCGCTGGAATCCGTCTTCTCCTACCTCGTAGCGGCCTGAGGCCTGAAAGGAGCCCTGACGCATGTCCACGACCACTCCGACGGCCAAGCCCGTGACCCCCGGCGCGCCCAAGGCCTCACTGTTCCACCCGACCGTCGCCCGGCTCACCTACCGTGCCCTGCTCGGCCGGCGGCGGGCCCTGATCCTCTTCGTGCTGCCCGCTCTGCTGGTGGTGCTCGCGGTCGCCGTCCGTGTGCTGGCCGGCGCCGACGACTCCACCGCCGGCGGCATCCTCGGCGGCTTCGCTCTGGGCACGATGGTGCCGCTGATCGGTGTCATCGCCGGTACGGGCGCGATCGGCCCGGAGATCGACGACGGCTCGGTGGTCTATCTCCTGGCCAAGCCGGTGTCCCGGCCGACGATCATCTTCACCAAACTCCTGGTCGCGATAGGCGTCACGGTCGCCTTCTCGGCCCTCCCCGTCCTGCTCGCCGGCTTCCTCCTCAACGGCAACAGCCAGCAGATGGCCGTGGGATACGCCGTGGCTGCGGCCGTCGCATCGGTCGCCTACAGCGCCCTGTTCCTCCTCTTCGGCACGATCACCCGGCACGCCGTCGTGTTCGGCCTGGTCTACGCCCTGGTCTGGGAGGCGCTGGTGGGCACCCTCGTCCCCGGTGCGAAGACCCTCAGCATCCAGCAGTGGGCGCTGGCGGTCGGCCAGAAGGCGGCCGCGGAGGGCGCGATCACGTCCGATGTCCAACTGCCGCTGGCGGTCGGCCTGCTGGTGGCGCTCACGGCCCTCGCCGGCTGGTACGCCGCCCGCCGTCTGAAGGCGCTCACCCTGGCGGGCGAGGAGTAAACGACGCTCCGGGCGCGGCGGGGCGCGGCGCGGCGCGGCGGGTCGGCGAGGCGGACGGGTCACAACCCTCACCCTCAACCCTCACTGAGCTGAGGGTGAACGCCGAGCCAGGTCCCGTCGTCGCTCCCGTCGCTCCCGTCGCTGCTTCCGGTGCCCCGCCGACGGTCTTGAACTCCTGCACGTTCCGCCACGTTCCGCAGATGCTCCCGGTAGCCGGCGGTGAGGCGGGTGCCGCCCGGTTTGACGGTGACGAAGCAGAGCCAGTCGCCGGCGGGCGGCGCGCCGGCCGACTTCAGCGCCGGTCCGCCGGTACCCCGATCCGCGGGTCAGCCGGTACCCCGATCCGCTGGTCCCGCCCCGCGCCCAAGCCCAACAGGGCCAGGCCGGCGCAGACCACGATCAGCAGCAGGAGGGGCAGGGTCCAGCCGTTGGTGACCTGGTGCAGTGCTCCCATGGCGAGCGGCCCCACGGCGGCCAGAAGGTACCCGCCGGCCTGGGCCATGCCGGAGAGGCGGGCAGCGGTGTGGGCGTTGTCGGAGCGCAGCACCATCATCGTGAGGGCCAGGCCCAGTGCGCCGCCCTGCCCGATGCCGAGGAACGCGGCCCACAGCCAGGCACCGGCCACCGGCGCCACCAGCAGCCCGATGACACCGCAGGCCATCAGCGCGGACACGGCCACACCCAGCATCCGCTGACGCCGCATCCGACCCGCCAGCAGCGGCACGATGAACGAACCGACCATCTGCAGCAGCGTGCTGAAGGCGAAGACCAGGCCCGCCTCGCCCTTGCCCAGGCCGTGATCGGTGAAGATCGTCGGCATCCAGGCGATGTTCACGTACGCGATCAGCGACTGCGAGCCCATGAAGAGCGTGACCTGCCAGGCCAGCGCGGAGCGGCTGAGCTTCGGTCCGTCCTCGCTGACGTGGAGCGGGGTGGCCGCGGCCGCGCCATGGCGGGTGCCCCGCCGGGCCATGACCGTCTGCGGGATCCAGACGGCCGCGGCGACGGCGGCCAGCAGCGACCAGGAGACCAGTGCACCCTGCCAGCTGCCGAGTGCACTCTCCAGCGGGACCGCGGAGGCGGCCGAGACGGTCGCACCCAGGATCATCGCGGTCGAGTACAACGCCGTCATGCTTGCCGCATGCTCGGGGAAGTCCCGCTTGATCAGGCCCGGCATCAGCACGTTCAGCAGGGCTATCGAGGCACCGACCACCGCACACCCGACGAACAGTGCGACCACCGGCGGGGCGATCCGCAGCACGATGCCGCCGCACAGTGCCACCAGTGCCCCGCACAGTGCCGCCTCCGTGCCCCAGCGACGTGCCAGTTTCGGCGCGAGGATCGAGCCGAGGCCCATGAAGATCAGCGGGATGGTCGTCACCAGGCTGCTGGCGGTCGCGGTCAGCCGGAAGTGCCGGCCGATCTCGCTGAGCAACGGCGAGACCCCGGCCAGCGCCGCCCGCATGTTGAGCGCGGCCAGGATGATTCCGGCCATGAGCAGGGCCGGGTGAGCCCGCAGCCGTCGGCGGGCCGCGGCGACCGGCGGTGCCGCGACCAGATCTTCCTCAGCGTCTATCAGGGGTGCGTCGAACGTGGGCCCTGCCATACGTGCGTACCTCGCCAAGAGTGGTGTGCGATCGGAGTGTGCGTTCAGAAAGGAGATCGGTGTTCGGAGAGCAGATCGGTGAGTGAGAAACGGGGGGAGAGAAGAGGGCGCGAGAAGCGGGAAAAGAGCGCGGATCGCGCGGAACGAACGTGGATCGAGGGAAACGAAAGTGCGTCACGCGGAGCGAACGTGGGTCGTGGGAAACGAACGTGGATCGCGGGAAACGAGCGTGCATCACGGGGAGCGAACGTGGATCGCGGGGAACGAACGTGGATCAGCGGGTTTCCAGCAGGGCCTCCACGGCCCGCTTCGGCTTCTCCAGCAGGTCGCGGATGGCCTGTTGAGCGGCCTCCGGGTCGCCCGCCGCGATCGCGTCCATCACCGCGACATGATCGCCGTGCACGATTTTCGGCATCGCCCGGTCGTCGAGGTAGTTGACCAGCGACTCCTTTACGGAGCTGCTGAACCAGCCGTAGGTCGCCGTCAGCGCGGTGTTGTGCGCGGCCTCGACGACGGCCTTGTGGAAGGCGATGTCGTGATCGGCATAGAGCTCCAGGCTGTCGGAGTGGGGCTGGCCCTCCGCGTCCGCCAGTTCGGTCTGGGCATCCAGGGCCGCCCGCATCCGCTCCAGGTCGGCGGGCCGATGGCGCAGCGCGGCCAGCCGGGCGGCCTCCGCCTCCAGGGCGATCCGCAGCTCCAGTACGTCGCGGATACCGGCCCGCTGGACGCCGCGCATGATCTCGCCCGGGTCCGCGGTGGAGACGACGAAGGTGCCCTCGCCCTGCCGTGAGCGCAGCATCCCGGCATGCACGAGCACCCGCACCGCCTCACGGACGGTGTTACGGCCGACCTGGAGCTGCTCGGCGAGCGCGTGCTCGGTGGGGATGCGGGAGCCCACCCGCCACTCCCCGGCCGCCAGTTGGGACCGCAGGGCGTCGACGACGGTGTCCACGAGGGATTGCCGTCCCGCTGCCTGCAGCGCCATCGCCGAAATCCCCCTTGCCCGATCACCCGGTCATCCTACAAATAATGCATTCACCATACACGAAAACTGGGGAATCTGTGGCTGGTGGCAACCATGAGAGTCGTGGGAGCCATGGGAGTCGTGGCAACCGTGAGAGCCGTGGCAGCCATGAGAGTCGTGGCAACCGTGAGAGCCGTGAGAGCCGTGAGAGCCGTGGAAACCGCGGGAGCTGTCAGAGGGACGCATGCCGACGAGGGCCCGCCGGCCACCCCCGGGAACGCGGGGCGGCCGGCGGGCCCTCGGGCCTCACAGCCCGATGTCCCGCTCCTGGATGTCCGCGAGGGATTCGCGCCGCACGAGAAGGCGGGCCCGCCCTTCGGTGACGGCGACGACCGGCGGCCGGCCGACGAGGTTGTAACCGGAGGCCATCGAGAGGTGGTACGCACCGGCGACGGGGACGGCCAGCAGATCGCCGGGACGGATGTCGCCGGGCAGCGGGACATCGGCGGCGAGCACATCACCGGCCTCGCAGTGCCGTCCGACCACGGTGACCGGTTCCGGCGCGGCGGACGGGCGGCGGCCGACCAGCCGCGGCGCATAGCGCACCCCGTACAGCGCGGGCCGCGGGTTGTCGCTCATCCCGCCGTCCACCGCCACGAAGGTGTGCGCACCGGTCCGTTTGACGGACAGTACCCGGTAGAGGACGACGCCGGCCGGGCCCGCGATGGCGCGGCCCGGTTCCACGGCGAGGCGTGGCACCGGCAGCCCGGCCGCCGCGCAGCCGCCGGCCAGTTCGGCACGGATCTTGACGCTGAGCGAGGAGAGGTCGAGCACGGGCTCGCCGGGGCGGTAGGCGACGCCGTGGCCGCCCCCGAGGTCCAGCTCGGGCAGCGTGATGCCGTGCTGCTCGTGAATCCGGGCCAGCAGGCCGATCAGCCGGCGTACGGCCGACAGATAGGGTTTCACAGTGGTGATCTGCGAGCCCAAGTGGCAGTGCAGGCCGACCAGTTCGAGCCGTGGCTGACTGAGTATGCGGGCGATGGCGTGCTGCGCGGAGCCATCGGTGATCGACAGCCCGAACTTCTGGTCGTCCGTCCCGGTACGGATCTTGGCGTGGCCGCCGGCGGCGATGCCCGGCACGACCCGGATCAGCACCCGCTGCCGGCTGCCCGCCGGGACCGCGGCGGCCAGCCGGGCGATCTCCGAGGTGCTGTCGATGACGATCCGGCCGACGCCGAGCCGTAGCGCGGCCCGCAGGTCGGCCGGGCTCTTGGCGTTGCCGTGCAGCACGATCCGCTCGGGCGGGAAGCCGGTGGTGACGGCCAGCTCCAGTTCGCCGGCGGAGCAGACGTCCAGGCCGAGCCCCTCCTCCCGCACCCAGTGCGCCATGGCACGGCACAGGAACGCCTTGGCGGCGTAGAAGACCTCGGCATCGGGGAAGGCCCGTAGGTAGGCGCGGCAGCGGTGGCGCACCTCGTCCTCGTCCAGGACATAGGCGGGGGTGCCGAAGCGGTCGGCGACCTCGGTGAGCGGGACGCCGCCCACGGCGAGGTCGTCCTGCCCGAGCGGCGCCGTGGAAGCGGGCCAGATGGACAGCGGTTCGCCGCCGGACGGCTGCCGGGTGGCACCGGGCCGTGGGGTCGCCACGGCGGTGGCCGGCGACGGGGCGGCGGCGCCGTGGGCGGTCCGGGGCAGTGTGCTGTGGCTCATGGTGGATGCCCCTCCCTCAGACGGCCTGTAGGTGGTGACCACGGGGAATGGCCGGGGCGAACCGCGGATCGACGGTCAGGACCGTCGCTCCGACGGGTTCGGCCAGTGCACGCAGCGCGGGCTCGGAGAGCCTGACCCAGGGCTGGTCGCTGCCGAGGGCCGCGGCGAGGCGCTGGGGCGAGGTGAAGCCGACGGCGGTACGGCCGCCGAGCGGAGTGCGGAACAGGCGGGCCGTGCAGCCCGCGGGGCCCGACCGGACAGGGACGAAGAGAAGCCCGGCCGGGACACGATCGGCAGGCTCGGGATCTTCCGCGTACAGGAGGTGGGACACGGCGTTGCTCCTCGAACAGGACCTCGGCCCCGGACCGGTGGGAAACGCGTATGCCGGGGCTCGGCCCTGACGCTATTCCCGGGGAACGGGGCACTCCGCCGTCCGCTGACGCGTCATTGACGGGTTGTGGACGCTACTTGACGCGATGCTGGTGTCCGGTGGCCGATTGTGCGGTGATGGTGACGCTGAGGCGCGGTCCGTGCGGCTGAGGCGCGGTCCGTCCAGCTGCGGCGGAGGACCCGGCGCCGGCCGGGTGCCGGCCGGGCGTGGGCCCGGGGCGGTGCCGGCGCGGCTCCGGAGCGGGTACGGCACGGCTGCGGCACGGCTCCGGTGCGAGTCCTGGCCCGTCGCCGTGTCCCGCGTCCGCCGGACCGTCCCTCATCCGTGGACCGCCGCGCTTGACCTTGACACTGGGGAGAGCACTCCACTGGAAGGCGTCAGTTTCACCATCGGAGATTCCGCCCAGTACGGCCGTGTGCCGGCCCGCATGCTGCGCCACTACGACGCGACCGGGCCACTACGACGCGACCGGGCTGCTGCGCCCGGCCCCTACCGACCCGGTCGCAGCCCCGGCCGGCGACGCCATCCGCGTCCACGAGGGGAGGGTGATCACCCATGAGGCGCCGCCCAGAACCTCGCGCACTGGATCGGCGCCAACGGCTACCGCTCCGCCGGGTACGCCCGCGAGCGGTATCCGGAGTGCCCGCCGGACCAGGAGAACTGGGTCACCGAGATCCAGGAGCCGGTGGTCAGGGCCTGAGGCGCTCCGTGTCGCCGCCGCCCAGGCACGCGGTGACCGTCTCGGCGAACGCCACCGCCGCCGGGCTCAGCGCCTCCCACTGGCGCACCGCCCAGCCGGTGGCCAGTGGGGGCAGCGCGGCGACCGGGATCAGCCGCAGTGCCGGATGGGCGGCGGCGTGCAGGCCCGGCAGTTGGGGGACGACCGCATGGCCGACGCCGAGTTCGGCGAGCAGCAGGGCGGTGTCCCAGTCGGCGACGCTGGTGGTGCTCGGGGGCGGGACGGGGCCGGCTTCCCGGTGACCGAGGTGTCCGTCGAGGCGCATACGGGAGGTGGAGTTCTCCGGCAGCCGGATGTGCCGGATACCGGCCAGCTCCTCGGGCTCGATCCGCTCCCGGCCGGCCAGCGGGTCATCGGCGCGTACGGCGAGCACCCAGGGCAGCCGGACCACCGGATGCTGCTCGATGCCGCGTACCGGCGGCCCTATGGTGATCCAGGCCAGCTCGGAGCCGCCGTCCGCGACGGCCTCGAAGCAGCGCCGGCTGGAACTCTCGGTCTGGAACTCCAGGTTGACGTGCGGATGGCGGGCGCGGAAGGCGACCACGGCCTCGGACATGAAGTGCCGGACGGTTGTGGCGCCGGTGGTCACCCGGACCGTGCCGCCGTCGCCCGCGCGCAGATCGGCCAGCCGGCGCAGTGCCAGGTCCAGCCCGCCGATGCCGTCCGCCGCCGCGCGGTGCAGGATCCGGCCCGCCTGGGTCGGCGCCACACCGCGCGGCCGGCGCTCCAACAGGCCGATGCCCGCCTCCCGTTCGAGGCGTTTGATGCGCTGGCTCACGGCCGACTGGGTGCATCCGAGCTCACGGGCGACGGCACTGAGACTGCCTGCCTCGCAGACGGCCACGAAGACGCGCAGATCGTCGAGGGTCACGCGTGCACGGTAGCCGTCAACCCAAGCTCTTTCTAAGGGATTTGGAAGGAAACCCGAGGATTGACTTGGGTATGCGCACACGGGGAAGCTCGTCGCAGGGCCCAGGGCGGCAACCCGGAACCGCGTACGGCCGTACGGTTCCGGGTGCCGACCCGCGCAGGGGCGTGTTCCGTCGCGGCTATGCCTCCGCTCGCGCACCCGCCCGCACTGGAGCCGCCGCGGATCCCGCCGCGGATCCCTCCCCGGATCCCGCCGCGGATCCCTCCCCGGCCCCGTTCCCGGCCCCCGCCGCGGCCCGCCGCTCGTGTCGGTCGGCCGGACCGTCACCGCCCTCCCCGCGCCGTACCACCGCAAGGACCAGCAGTCCGCCCGCCAGGGCCACCACCCCGGAGATCAGCAGGATGTCCGTCAGCCCGGAGACATAGGCGGCCCCGACGGCCGTACGGGAGGCGCCGGGCCGTACGGCGCCGTGCAGTGCGGAGGAGAAGACGGTGCCGAGGACCGCGATGCCCAGGGCGTAGCCCAGCTGCCGGAAGGTGTTCACGGCGCCGCTCGCCATGCCCGCCCGCTGCGGGGGCGCCGCGCCGAGCGCCGCCGAGACCAGGACCGGCATCGCCATCCCGATGCCCAGCCCGCTCATCGCGAGCCCGGGGACCAGCGCCGCCCACCCGGAGCCGTCGTCCAGCAGCGCGTACTGCAGCAGCGCCCCGGCCCCGACCAGCAACATGCCGGCCCCGACCGGGAGTTGGGGTGCCATCCGCTGCAGCAGCCTGCCGCCCAGCGCGCCGACCAGCAGGGACATCAGCGCCATCGGTGTCACCGCGAGACCCCCCTGCACCGGGCTCAGGCCGACGATGTTCTGCAGCCACAGCCCCACGAACGACAGATACGGGAACGCCGCGGCCTGCAGCAGCAGTGCCGCCGCCATCAGCACCGCGAACGACGGCCGGCGCAGCAGCCGCAGGTCCAGCAGCGGCCGGCGCACCCGCCGCTCGACGGCGACGAACACCAGCAGTGCGAGCGCCGCGCCGCCGAGCGAGGCGAGCGTCCCGGCCTCGGTCCAGCCCTGCTCGCCGCCGCGGATCAGCCCGTACGTCAGCGCGCCCGCGCAGGCCGTGAAGGAAGCGGCGCCCGGCCAGTCGATACGGGCGACGGGGGTCTGCCCGGCCGAATTCGTCCGGGACCGGGGGAGGCCGCCGTACGACTCCTGGACCCGGCGCAGGGTGATCCACACCGCGACGGCGGTCAGCGGCAGATTGACCAGGAAGATCGCCCGCCAGTCCACGTATTCGGTGAGCAGGCCGCCCAGTACGGGGCCGATCGCGGCGGCGGCGCCGCTGGTGCCGCCCCAGACGCCGAACGCCACACCGCGGTCCCGGCCCTGATAAGCCGCCATCAGCAGCGGGGTGTTGGTGGCGAACATCGCCGCCGCACCCATGCCCTGCACGGCGCGGGCCGCGACCAGCAGGCCCGCGTCCGGGGCCAGACCGCAGGCCAGCGAGGCGAGTGCGAACAGCGTCAGCCCGGCCACGTACAGCCGGCGCCGCCCGAAGAGGTCCGCGGCCGAGCCCGCCGCCATCAGCAGCGCGGCCAGCGCCAGCGCATAGATGTCCATCACCCACTGGAGAGAGGTGAAGGAGGCGCCCAGGCCGTCGGCTATCCGGGGCAGCGCGGTGTTCACGATCGTCACATCGACCAGCAGCAGGAAGTTGCCGAGGGTGATGGCGACCAGCGGCCACCACCTCCCGGCCCGGCCGCCCTCCGGGCCCGCATCCGGTCCGCCGCCGCCCGGTCTACCGCCGCCCGGTCCGTTACCCGGTCCGCCGCCGCCCGGTCCGTCACCCGGTCTGCCGCCCGTGCCCGCCGCCCGGCCGCCCACCGCGGTCCCCCGCTCCGGTGCGCTCCCCATGATCTTTCCTCCACTCGTGTTGCCGGGGCGGCGCGCTGCGGCACCGCCCCGTGGTGCCGACGCCACCGTGCGGCCCGCGCCGCCCGCTCTCCCAGCCACCGGGTTCCCGGCGGCGCATTCCGACACGCGCTAGCCTCGAATGGTGAAAACCGACGGAGAGTCCGATGGGAAGTCCGACGGAATGTCCGATGGGAAGTCCGACGGGAAGTCCGACCGGAAGTCCGACCGGAAGTCCGACGGAACGGTCCAGGGGAGAGTCACCGCCCACCCCCTCGGCGCCCCCACCGGCTTCGACCCCCTCGACCGCCGGCTGGTGCATGCGCTGCAGCTGGACGGCCGGGCGCCGTTCAGCCGGATCGCCGCCGTGCTCGGCGTCTCCGACCAGACCGTCGCCCGGCGCTACACCCGGCACCGCACCACCGGCGGGCTCAAGGTGCTGGGGCTGGCCGACGCCCAGGCGCTGGGCGAAGTCGAATGGCTGGTGCGGGTCCAGTGCACGCCGGACGCCGCCGTCTCCGTCGCCGAGGCGCTGGCCCGTCGCTCGGACACGTCCTGGGTGAGTCTGATGTCCGGCGGCACCGAGATCAGCGCGGTCTGCCGCGCGGCGAGCAGCGACCACAGCGATGCGCTGCTGCTGCAGAAACTGCCGCGCACCCCGAGCGTCGTCGGCGTCACCGCGCACTGTCTGCTCCATGAGTTCTTCGGCGGCCCGCAGAGCCTGATCAGCAAGTCCGGGGCGCTCACCGACGCCCAGATCGCCGCACTGAGCCCGCCGCCACCGGACCCGCCGGCCACCCCGGTGACGCTCACCGACGCCGACCGCCGGCTCTTCGACGCGCTCGCCCGCGACGGCCGTGCACCACTGGGCGGGCTCGCCGCCGTCACCGGCTGGTCGCCCACCACCGTCCGCCGCCGGCTCGCGGAGCTGCGCGCGGACGGTGTCCTCTACTACGACGTGGACTACGACCTGCGGCAGTTCGGCTACGGCGTGATGGTCGCCCTCTGGCTGTCCGTCGCGCCCGCCGAACTCGCCGCCACCGGCGAGGCCCTGGCGGCACACCCCGAGGTCGCCTTCGCCTGCGCCACCACCGGGCCCCACAACCTCTTCGCGTCCGTGATGTGCCAGAGCGTCGGCGCGCTCTACACGTATCTGACGACCCAGGTCTCGGCGCTGCCCGGCGTACGGGCGATGGAGAGCGCGCCCCGCATCCGGCACGTCAAGGGGCCGGGGCCGCTGATCACCACCTCTCCCGCCGCCGGGCGCCGGCGGTGAGGCCCCTGATGGAGCCGCCCCGCGGCGGCCGGCAGCCGTCCCCCGGCAACCCCCTGACCTGGGTGAAGGACTGGGTACGCAGCAGTCCCGGCACCCATATCTGGCTGCTGGTCATCGGCATCACCAGCCTGGTCATCGCCTCCGCGTCCGAGGGGCTGGGCCAGTTCCTCGTCCACCGCACCAGCAGCAATATCCACGAGCTGAACGAGCATCCGCTGCCGTCGCTGCTCATCAGCGGCTTCTGGATCGAACGCCCCGCGTCGTTCCTGCTCTACGTGGTGATGTTCGAGCTGGTGCATGCCAATGTGGAGCGCTGGACGGGCAGCGCGCGCTGGCTGCTGACCGTCGGCGGGGCGCATGTCGCCGCCACCCTCGCCAGCCAGGAGCTCGTCCTGCTGGCCATCGAGGGCCATCAGCTGCCGCGTTCGATGACCCATGTCGTGGACATCGGCGTCTCGTACGGGCTGGCGGCGGCCGCCGGTGTGCTGACGTACCGGCTGCGGCCGCCCTGGCGCTACGGCTATCTCTCCGCGGTACTGATCTTCTTCGCCATCCCGCTGCTGACCGGCGCCTCGTTCACCGACTTCGGCCATGCCATCGCGCTGGTCATGGGCTTTGCGGCCTGGCCGCTGACCCCGGCGGCGGCCGAGGGGCCGGCACCGGAGCCGGAGCCGGAGCCGGAGCCGGAGCCCGTTGAGCAGCCCACGGAACCGGCCGCCGGGCCACCCCCGGACCCGGATCCTGGTCAAGAGGGCCGTCAGGAGGGCCGTCAGGAGGGCCGTCAAGAGGGCCGTCAGGACAGGTAGAGCCGCTCCAGCACCACCGCGACACCGTCCTCCTCGTTGGAGGCGGTGAGTTCGCCGGCGACGGCCTTCAGCTCGTCATGGGCGTTGGCCATCGCCACGCCGTGCGCGGACCAGGCGAACATCGGGATGTCGTTGGGCATATCACCAAAGGCCAGGGTCTCCTTCGCGGTGACGCCCAGCCGGCGGGCGGCCAGCGACAGTCCGGTGGCCTTCGACAGCCCCAGCGGCAGCAGTTCGACGATGCCCTCGCCGGCCACCGTCACGCCCACCAGATCCCCGGCGACCCGGCGCGCGGCCCGCGCCAGCGCATCGTCGTCCAGGGTCGGGTGCTGGATGTAGACCTTGTTGAGCGGGGCCGCCCACAGCTCGCCGGGGTCGTCCATCATGACGTTCGGCAGCGGGCCTTCCTGGACGCGGTAGCCGGGGCCGACCAGCACCTCGCCCTCCAGGCCGTCCCGGCTCGCCGCCAGATGCAGCGGACCGGTCTCCGCCTCGATCTTGGACAGGGCGAGGCCGGCCAGCCGGCGGTCGAGCGTCACCGACGTCAGCAGCCGGTGCTCACCGGCGTGGTAGACCTGGCCGCCCTGTCCGCACACCGCAAGGCCCTTGTACTCCAGGGCGTCGAGGATGTGCCGGGTCCAGGGCACGGCCCGGCCGGTGACGACGATATGTGCCGCGCCCGCCGCGGTGGCCGCGGCGAGCGCCTGGCGGGTGCGCTCGGAGACGGTCTCGTCGTGGCGCAGCAGCGTCCCGTCGAGATCCGTCGCGATGAGCTTGTAGGGCAGCGGAGCGGACGGGCTCACTTGGCGACGGGCTCCAGGATCTCCCGGCCGCCCAGGTAGGGGCGGAGCACCTCGGGGACGCGCACGGAGCCGTCCGCCTGCTGGTGGTTCTCGAAGATCGCCACGATGGTGCGCGGTACGGCGCAGAGCGTGCCGTTCAGGGTCGCCAGCGGCTGGACCTTCTGCTTGCCGTCGACGGTCTCGCGCATCCGGACCGAGAGCCGGCGGGCCTGGAACTCGTCGCAGTTGGAGGCCGAGGTCAGCTCGCGGTACTTGCCCTGGGTGGGGATCCAGGCCTCGCAGTCGAACTTCCGGGAGGCGGAGGCACCGAGGTCACCGGTGGCGACATCGATCACCTGGAAGGGCAGCTCCAGACCGGTCAGCCACTGCTTCTCCCAGTCCAGCAGCCGCTGGTGCTCGGCCTGGGCGTCCTCGGGCGCGACGTACGAGAACATCTCGACCTTGTCGAACTGGTGGACCCGGAAGATGCCGCGGGTGTCCTTGCCGTAGGTGCCGGCCTCGCGGCGGAAGCACGGCGAGAAACCGGCGTAGCGCAGCGGCAGCTTGGCGGCGTCCACGATCTCGTCCATGTGGTACGCGGCGAGCGGGACCTCGGAGGTGCCGACCAGGTAGTAGTCGTCCTTCTCCAGGTGGTAGACGTTCTCCGCGGCCTGGCCGAGGAAGCCCGTGCCCTCCATGGCCCGCGGGCGCACCAGGGCCGGGGTCAGCATCGGCGTGAAGCCGGCCGCGGTGGCCTGCGCGATGGCGGCGTTGACCAGCGCGAGCTCCAGCAGCGCGCCGACGCCCGTGAGGTAGTAGAAGCGGGAGCCGGACACCTTGGCGCCGCGCTCGACGTCGATGGCGCCGAGCAGCTCGCCGATCTCCAGGTGGTCCTTGGGCGCGAAGCCCTCGGCGGTGAAGTCACGGATCGTGCCGTGCGTCTCCAGGACGGTGAAGTCCTCCTCGCCGCCCACGGGCACGTCGGGGTGGACGAGGTTGCCGAGCTTGCGCAGCAGCTGCTGCGTCTCCTCCTTGGCCTCGTCCTGGGCGGCATCGGCGGCCTTGACGGCGGCGGACAGCTCCCCGGCCTTCTTCAGCAGCACGGCCTTCTCGTCGCCGGCGGCCTTGGGGATGAGCTTGCCGAGCGCCTTCTGCTCGGCGCGCAGCTCATCGAAGCGGACGCTGGACGACCTGCGCCGTTCGTCGGCGGAGAGAAGCGCGTCGACGAGTGCGACGTCCTCTCCACGGGCGCGCTGGGACGCGCGCACACGGTCTGGGTCCTCACGAAGCAGGCGAAGGTCAATCACCCCACCAGGCTACCGGGCGCTGCCCCGCCCCTCGACGCGATATTCCCCGGCATGTCATTTTGCCCGTTTTGAGGTATTTATTCCCTTGCGAGCGGGAGAGAAGGGGAGAGGAAATGCGGGTGGGCAATTCGCGCGTATTCCACGGTGCAGCGGCGGCCGGGTGACGGATTTCCCGTGGCCGGCGGGGGCGTCGCGAGGCTCGGCGGGGGCCTCGCGGCGTCCGCCACGAGATCTTCGCGGTGTCCGTGTCGGGGCTTTTGCGGTCTGCGTGCCGGGTGATCCACGGTGTGGACAAGGGGAGTTGGGGGGCGTCGGAGGGGGGTGCGGGGGCCTGGTTATCCCCCGGGGTCCCCCAGTTGTCCACAGGGGGGCGAGGTTTCGGGATTCTTATCCACAGGCTGTGTGTGAGATCTGTGGAAGTCGGAACTGATCATTCCGCCCCCGAAATGCTCGGCTATGGATTCCTTGTCCAAACCCTGTTCACGCACTCTTTCGTGTGGGATTGCCTCGCCCTAAAGGATTGGACACGTGAATTGTGCTGACGGTGTCCGACGTGGGGTGCTGTGGAGGGGTGTGCGGCCAGTAGGGCGATATGTCGATTCTGTCCGACTCGCATGTCGACTTACCCACAGGTCGAGAACCGCGCCTGTGGATAACTTTGTGGATAACCCACGGGCCGCCCAAAGTCGCAGGTCGTGCTGTTTCGTCGGGTCGGCCGGCCGGTCCGTGAAGCACCCGGATCCGGTTCAGCCCCGTCCGTCCAGACAGCGCGCCAGCCAGTCCGACGCCTCGGTGAACGCGCCGTCCGTCATCTGCCGCCGTACGCTCGGCGCCACCTCGTCCGCCCGCGGATAGGACCCGAGGAACCGCACCTCGCGGCAGATCCGCTTGAGGCCCATCAGCACCTCACTGACCCGGCGGTCGGTGACATGCCCCTCGCAGTCCACGGAGAAGCAGTAACGTCCGATGCCCTCGCCGGTCGGCCGGGACTCGATCCGCATCATGTTCACCCCGCGCACCGCGTACTCCTGCAGCAGTTCGAGCAGCGCACCGGGGTGGTCCTCGGCCAGCCACAGCGCAACCGAGGTCTTGTCGGCACCGGTGGGCGCCGCGGGCCGGGCCGGGCGGCCCACCAGCACGAAGCGGGTGGCCGCGTTCTGCGCGTCATGGATGTCGGTGACCAGCGGCTCCAGGCCGTAGGTCGCCGCCGCGAACGCGCCGGCGAACGCGCCGTCGTAGCGGCCCTCCTGCACCAGCCGTGCGCCGTCGGCGTTCGAGGCCGCCGACTCCCATACGGCCTCGGGGAGTTGGGCCGCCAGCCACTTGCGCACCTGCGGCTGGGCGACCGGGTGCCCGGTCACCGTCTTCACCCCGCTGAGGACCGTACCGGGGCGGACGAGCAGCGCGAAGGCGATCGGCAGCAGCACCTCGCGGTAGATCATCAGCGGTTTGCCGGAGGCGAGTTCGTCGACGGTGGTGGTCACTCCGCCCTCGACGGAGTTCTCGATCGGCACCAGCGCCGCGGCGGCCTCACCGGCGCGCACCGCGTCCAGAGCGGCCGGTACCGACACCATGGGCACCAGCTCGCGGGTCGCCGCCTCGGGCAGGCTGCGCAGCGCGGCCTCCGTGAAGGTCCCCGCGGGGCCGAGATAGGTATAGCGACTGACCGACATGGATCAGGACTCCCTCGCGTCACTGCGGGGGCAACCCGCCGATCTTCTCCCTGCCCTGCCACGATACCCAGCCCTTCCCGGGCCGGGCGGGACTTCCCCGGCGGGCCCGGCCCCGGGGGCCGCCGCCGGCCGGCCGGTCCCTCAGCCCTCCAGCAGTGGCCGGCCCACATAGCCGCCCGGCTCGGCGGCCGGGGGCACCGCGAACAGTCCGCTCGCCTCGTGCCGCAGGAACGGCGACAGCGCGTCCCCGCGGTCCAGCTTCCGCTGGACCTGGGTGAAGGCGCGCAGCGGGTCGGCCTGCCAGCAGACGAAGAGCAGCCCGGCGTCCGGGGCGCCGTCCTCCCGGAACCCGTCGTGGAAGGAGAACGGGCGGCGCAGCATCGCCGCGCCCTGGTTGGACTCCGGCGCCGCGATCCGTGCGTGCGCATTGGCCGGGATGACCGGCAGCCCGTCGGGGCCGCTCGCGTCCAGCCGCATCGGGGTGGTCTCGGAACCGCCGGTCAGCGGTGCGCCGGTGTCCTTGCGGCGTCCGATGACCTTCTCCTGTTCGCCCCGTGACCGCTTCTCCCAGTCGTCCAGCAGCATCCGGATCCGGCGGACGACGGCGTACGAGCCGCCGTGCATCCAGGCCTGGTCCGCGTTCCGCCCCACGAAGATCCGCTCGTCGAAGTCCCGGTCCGACGGCTTGGGGTTGTTGGTGCCGTCGATCTGGCCCATCAGATTGCGGGCGGTCATCGGGTGCGCGGTGGCGCCCGGTGTGCGGTTGAAGCCGTTCATCTGCCAGCGCAGCCGCGCCGTGCCGGCCGCGTCCTTCTGCAGCGCGCGCAGCGCATGGAAGGCGACCAGCGCATCGTCGGCGCCGATCTGTATCCACAGATCGCCGTTGCTGCGCCGGGGGTCCAGCGCATCGGCGGAGAAGTCGGGCAGCGGGTCGAGCTGGACGGGGCGCCGCTTCGTCAGGCCCGTACGGCCGAAGAAGCTGTGCCCGAAGCCGAAGGTGACGGTCAGCGAGGAGGGGCCCGCGTCGAGCGCGACCCCCGTGTCGGCGTCCGGGGTGTGCCCGGCCATCAGCTCCTCGGCCGTCCGCGACCAGCGGCGCAGCAGCGCGGCCGCGGCCTTGCGGTCCGCCCCCGGTGCCAGGTCGAAGGCGACGAGATGCCCCTTGGCCTGCAACGGGGTGGTGATCCCCGCCTGGTGCCCGGCGCGCGCCGCCCGGAACGCCACCTCGGTCGAACCGATCGTGGTCACGGCCTTGGCGGCCGCGTCCGGCCCGGCCGGCTGCGCCGCAAAGACCCCGATGGCGCCACCGGCCCCGCCGACGACCAGACCGGCCGCGCCCGCCGCGCCGACGGTGCCGAGCAGCCGGCGGCGCGAGAGCTCCAGGGAGGGGGAGCCGTCGGTCTCGGATGCCGGGGCGGCGGCCGGGGCGGGCACTGTCGCCCCGCTGCCCGGCCCGCCGGACCCGGTGCCGGGTGCCTTCGTCCCGGGTACCTTCGTCCTTGGTGCCTTCGTCCCCGGTGTCTTCTTGCTGGACGTCTGCTTGTTGCTCATCAGCCGATCTTCACGTTCTTGATCTCGGTCACCTGGTCGATGTCGGAGGTCCGTACGAGCAGCGACAGCTGCCACTGCCCGGGTACCGGCAGCTGGACCCCGTCCGCCTGCCAGTGGCCCTTGCCGGTGTGCTTCGGGACGACCGGCAGCGGCCCGATCTTCTTGGCCTTCTGGGTGAAGGACACCTTCACCTCCGGGACGTCGACCGCCTTGCCCGACGGGTCCGAGATCCGCAGCCGCAGCGCGTTGGCGCTGCCGCTGCGCCCCGGGTCGAGGTCGAGGCGGGCGGTGCCCTTGCCGTGCGGGCCGCCGGTGTCGAACGGGATGTTCAGCACCTGCGGCTGGCCGGCCGCGGTGGACTGCCCGCCCGAGGCGGCCTTGACCGCCTCCTCGGTACGGGCCGGTTCGGTGGCGGTCAGCACCGTGGTCACCACGAGCAGTACGGCCGCGACCGACGCCTCGGCCAGCACGGACCGGCGCAGCGCCAGCCGCTCCGGGTCGGCATCGCGCTGCCGCTTGGTGCGGGCGCTCCGCAACGCGGCCTGCTGACGCGCGAGTTGGGCGGCGCGGGCGGGGTCGGGGGAGCCGTTGCCGGCCGGGCCCCCGTCGGGGGCGGGCGCGCCGTGCGGAGCGGGCGCGGGCGCGGGCGCGGAGGCGGAGGCGGAGGCAGGAACGGCGCGGGCAGCCGCCGAGGCGCCGACGGCCGCCCTCTCGGTCTCCCGGTCCTTCTCGGTCTCCCGGTCGTTCACCGTCTCCCGGCCGGTCTCCGCCGCCCGGATCTCCTCCGACGTTTTGGCTTCCGAGGGCTTGCCCTCCGAGGCAAGCCCCTCCGCCGTCCCGGCCCCGGACACCGGAACCGTTGCCGTCCGGACCTCCGTCAGCCGCCCCGTCCACCGCCGCGACACCCACGCGATCCCGACGAGCACCACGACCAGGCTCACCTTGAGCAGCAGCAGCCACCCGTACGTGGTGTCGGTCAGCGCGCGCCAGGTGCCGACCTGCCGCCAGGACTGGTAGACGCCGGTGGCCGCCAGCACCACCACGGAGCCGAACGCGATCCGCGAGAAGCGGCGTACGGCGGTCCGCTCGACGGGCGGCCCCCAGTACAGGGACACCAGCAGCGCCGCCAGCCCGCCCAGCCAGGTGGCGACCGCGAGCAGATGCAGCACATCGACCGGCATCGCGACGGCCGGCTGCAGACCGGTCGAGGCGTGTTCGGCCAGTGCCCAGGTCGCGGCGAGCCCGGTGGCGACGACCACACCGCCGATGGCGAGCCCGTACGTGAGGTCCTTGCGCTGCCTGGCCTGCTCGGAGGCGCTCATGGGCCGCTGCCCGGTGTCGTCGTCGCCCGCGTCCTTCCCCCCGGCGTCGCCCGCGCCCTTCTCCCCGGCGTCCGCGGCCGGCACCTCCGCCGGCTCGCCCGCCGGCACCTCCGTCAACCCCTCCGCCGGCTCGTGCAGCCGCGCATACGTCCCGAAGAGCACGGCCACGAATAGCGCCGCCGCGGCGAGCAGCAGCAGCCGGGAGACCAGCGCCGCGCCCGGCTTGGTGACCAGGACCTGCTGGAGGCCGCCGAGGTCGAAGGCATCGGCGAGATCGCCGGACCCGGTGTACGGAGTGCGCAGCAGCAGCATCGCGACGGTGGTGCCCGCCAGCAGCGCCCAGCCCTGTACGACCAACCGCTGTACGGACCGTACGAGGGCCGCGGCGGGCCGGCAGGCCACCACGAAGGCGGCGCCGCCGACGAGCAGCACGAACCCGGCGTAGGCGAGGTAGCGGGCGATGCCGTAGAGCGCGCCGACCAGCCCGCCGCCGGCCTTCTGCTCGGGTACCGGGGCGCTGGTCTTGGAGGGCGCGCCGACCGAGAAGGTGAAGGCGCCGGCCACGGGGTGGCTGTCGGCGGAGACCGCCTGCCAGGTGACGGTGTACGTACCGTTGCCCAGCCCCGGCGGCAGCCCCGCGCCGTATTTGACGATGCTGTCGCTGCACAGGTTGCGCAGCTTGCCGCGGTCCACCCGTTTGCCCCGCGGATCGAGCACCCGGATCGAGTCGTTGCCCATGGCGACGCCCTCGGAGAAGGTGAGCGTCACCTGCTCGGGGGCATGGTCCACCACCGAGCCCTGCGCGGGTGTGCTCCCGGTCAGCGCGGCATGCGCCGAGGCCGGGGCGGCGCCGCCGAGCCCGCCGATCAGCGCGCCGGCCAGCGCCACCGCGACGACCAGCAGGCGCAGCACGGCCGGGCGTCGCGGCCCGAGCCCGGTGGTGACCATAGTGATCGCTCCCCTTACTCCCGTTGTCTGTCCGGGCCTGTGCGGTTGTGCGGTCCTCTGCTACTTCTTCGGCGCGTAGGTGACGGCCTTGACCGGCACCGAGACCTTGATCGGCCCGGCGGTGGCGAAGTGCAGCTCGAGGGTGACCGTGTCGCCCTCGGCCGGCTTTTTCTTCAGACCCATGAACATCAGGTGGTTGCCGCCGCGGCCGAGCCGGAGCTCGCCGCCCGCCGGTATCGCCAGCGAATTGACCTGCTCCATCTTGGTGCCGACAGTCTTGTGGATCGTGATGTCCTTCGACAGGTCGCTGGTGACCGAGGTGAGCTTGTCGGCGGTGCCGCCGTTGTTCTTGACGGTGAAGTACGCACCGGCCATGTTCTGGTCGACCGGCTGCGGCATGTACGGGTCGGCGACCTTGAGGCGGGGGGCGTCGTCCGCGCCGCCGCAGCCGGCCAGCGCGAGTGAGGCGGTCAGGGTGAGGGCGGCGGTGAGGGTGGTGCGGCGGTTCACGGGTTCTGTCCCTTGACGATCTTCGGAAGTGCCTTGGTGTAGTTGTCGGAGGTCGCCTCCTGCATGCCCATCCAGTGGATCTTGTCGTCCTTGGGGGAGCTCAGCAGAACCTGCGCGCCATGGGTGGAGACGACATCGCCGTTCTTCTTCTTGACCGGCTTCTCGATCCCGATGTTCACGCTGCGCGCACCGGCCTGGATGGTGTCGAACTTGCCGGTCAGACCGGTGAAGTCCGTGTCGATGCCGCCGAGCCACTTCTTGAGCGCGCCCGGGGTGTCACGCTCCGGGTCGGAGGTGACGAAGACGACCCGCAGGTCCTTCCGTTCGGCCTGCGGCAGCTGCTTCACCGCGACCGCGATGTTGGCCATCGTCAGCGGGCAGACGTCCGGGCAGTTGGTGTAGCCGAAGTAGATCAGCGTCGGATGGCCCTTGGTCTTCTCCAGCAGGTCGTACTTCTTGCCGTTGGTGTCGGTCAGGACGAGGTCCGGCTTCTCCATCGGGCTGTCGAGCGTGACGATCGGCTTGGCCGCGGTGCCGCCGGAGACAACGGCGGCGGGCTTGCCGTCGTCGCTGTTGCAGGCGGTCAGGCTGAGGGCCGCGGTCGCTGCGAGGGCGGACGCGAGCAGAGTCCTTCTGTGCATGGCAGATGAATCCTGTGTCGTGGAATCCCGGGGGTCCGGGAAGGGGGCGGGGGCGGGCCGGCGCGGGTCGGGCGCCGGCCCGGCCGGTGATTCAGGCGTTGCGGCGCCGGCCGGCGAACACGCCGAAGGCGACGCCGATGATGCCGACGACGATGCCGAGGGCGCCCAGGACGCGCGCCGTGGTGTCACTGCCGGACGCGTCCGTGGCGGCTGCCGTGTCCTTCATGCCGGCCGTGGCGCCGCTCTTGCCGTTCGCGGCGGCGCCGTGGCCGTCGTCCCCGGCCGCGGTGAGCTTGAGGACCGGAGCCGGGTTCTCCGGCTCCGGGGCGCCCTCCTTCGTCGGCTCGATCCAGCGCACGACCTCCTTGTTGTCGTACGTCTGGAGGGCCTTGAAGACGAGCTGGTCGGCGTCCTTGGGCAGCTGCCCGACGGAGAGCGGGAACTGCTGGAACTGGCCGGGCTCCACACCCTTGCCGTCGGCGGTCCAGGTGATCTTCGAGGGCGCCTCGTTGATCTTCTCGCCCTCCATCTCGATCGGCTTGGCGAGCTTGGTCTTGGTGACCGAGATCTTCCAGCCCGGCACCGGCTGCGGCATCACGGACGCCAGCGGGTGGTCGGTCGGCAGCGTGACCTCGAGCTTCACCGTCGAGGCGTTGTCCTTCTCGTTGGGCACCTTGAAGTTGACGGTGGCAAAGCCGCCCTTGGCGGCCGGGCCCGACGGCTGCACGCTGACGTGCGCAAAGGCCGGGGCGGCGAGCAGCAGCACGCTGCCGGCCGCGGCGGCGCCCACGAGCGGCAGCCGCCGCGCGAGCCGGCGCGCGAGCGACGCGTCCGACCGCTGCCGCGACATCTTCGCCATCTTTGGATTCTTCGACATCGAGAACACTCCACAGGAAGGAGAGAGGTGCTGGTGACGGTGCAGGTGGCGCGCGTGCGGCAACGGCGCGTGAGCCCGTACCCGTCCTGTGGGGGCGTGCTTCGCGTCGTCAGGCCGCGAGGGCAAGAGTGGGTGGCCCTCGCCTGACGACACTGTGGTGGAGTGCGAGGTTCTTCGGGCCGGGTTTGTCATCCCCGTACGAAACGGGGGCGCGCAGTGCATTGTCGTGCGCCGTTTTCAGGCCTGTGAGCAGGGCACGGACGAGGGCGAGCGCCCCGCGCACCGCACCGACCAGCGCCTGAACCGCCATCTCGTACGCCGGAGCCGACAGCCGGACCAGCCGCCACAGCGCCGCCTCGCCACGCCGCAGCAGCCAGCCGACGGCCAGCGCCGCCAGCAGATGCCCCAGCAGCATGGGCGGCGACGGCAGCAGACCGTGCATCATCGCGGGGCCGGCGGCGGTCGTGCCACCGGCCGGTCCGGATCCGGCCGGTGCGGCCATCCCGGCGGCGGAGGCCGTATCGAAGCCGCCCGAACCGAGAATCCGGCGCGCCTGCGCGCCGTCCACAGGGCCGGTGCCGAGCCCGCACATCACCTGCTGGGCAAGGACGATCGCGGCCCGGTCGGACAGCCCGCCGTCGCGGGAGCCGCTGCCACCGCCGCCCGCCATGGCGGGCATCGGAAGCTGGCCCCAGGTGAACAGTGCGTGCAGGGCGAGCTGCCCCGCGGCAAGACCCGCGGCGATCCCCGGCAGCGAGCGTTCCCGCCCGGCCAGCGCGGACGCCACCGCGAACACCGCGGCGGCCGCGACCCCCAGGGTCCACAGCGGGACCGAGGCGCACGACGCGGCGATGTGCCCGCACGCGGACAGCGCAACACAGACCGCGGTGAAGACCGCGGCCCTCAACAGCCGAAGGTCGGCGGCTGCGCGCGCTGTGGAGGCGGGCGGTGGAGTCATGGCCGCGCCATCATCCCACTGTGCTCACCTCCCGCCTACGCCAGGGCGGCGCCGAGGGGCGCCCTGGCGGGTGTCCAGGGAGGGCGGCGGGGCGCGTGGCAGCGCAGAGGCGGCGCTTCGCCTACACCGATGCGCTCGCTCTTCGCATCCGCCGAATGAGCGGTATCACGTCCCGGACATGCTTACGGACCTTGCGGCGCGGCAATAGGTATCGATATGTCGAGCCGCGGCCAGGAGGCTGGAGCGATGAGCATCTGGTGGTCACTCCATTTGCGCCGTGAGGCTGCGAGCGTGCCGCTGGCCCGTCGTCTGCTCCTGGGCACGATGGAGACAGCGGGCGTCGACCCGGACATCTGTTACGACCTTGCGGTGGCCCTCTCCGAGGCCTGCGCGAACGCGGTCGAGCACGGCGGCGACGCCGCCACCGAGGACTACCGCGTCACGGCCTTCATCGACGGCGACACCTGCCGCATCGAGGTCACCGACTCGGGCCCCGGCTTCCGCCACTGCCCCGCACCCCCCGCCCCACCCCATACCGCCGAGGACCGCGCCCTCCCGCCGGCCCCCGCGCCCACCCCCGCACAGGCCCCCGTCTTTGCGGAGGACGGCCGGGGGCTCTTTCTGATCGAGGCGCTCACCGACCACGTCCGCTACCGCAACCGCACGGGCCGCCCCGGCGCGGTCGTCAGCTTCGACAAGATCCTCAAGTGGCGCGAGGGCGCGGCGCTGCCGATGGCGTCGTGACCGGTCGGGCGCGGGAAACCGGGCTCTGACCTGCTGAAACCCGCTGTGCTGGGATGGTCGGGCTGGGCCCTTGGGTCGCCCTTCACCGGCTGCGTTCAGGCGGGCAGGCCACAGGTAGGGCACATGGCGGAGGATGGCGCCTCGGCGGGTGTGCCCTCGGGGTTCGCGGGCGCTGTGCCGGACGACGCCGGGACCAGAAGTCCCGAGACCAACTGGCCGGGAGTCGACGGGATATGGCCATGCTTGCGCTGCTGGGCGGATCTGACGGAGAACGAGTTCCGGCACTTGACGAACGGGGCTGGGCTTCGGCATCGCCACCAGATCGACCTGACGAGAAGGGGCTGTACCTAGGGGGCTCGTCCTGGAGGGGGGCCGATGATCCGGGCTCGGGTCCTGCCGTGTCCGGCGAGGTGCTCACCGCCTGTCTGGCCGGTGAGCGGAGCCGGTCTCCGTCGGAAGGCGTTCCGGGCGCGGCGGTTACGTCGTCTCGCGGGCCTTTTCTGCCTGGACGCCCCTCGTTTCCGTCGTGGGGGTGGGGCTCCGCATGACGGGCAGCAGGACCAGGAGGCCGAGGAATGCCAGGACCGCGGCAGCGGCCGGGATGAAGCCCATGCCGGCGGCGATGACGCCCCCGCCGACCGCTCCCCCGAGTGCCGCCCCGATGTAGACGGAGCTGCTCTGCACCGCCATTGCCTGGCCGGCTGCCTCCCTGCCCGCACGGGCAAGCATCAGTGTCTGGATGCCAGGCGGGACGGCCCACGCGGCGGCCGACCAGCACACCAACAGCACAGCGGTAAGAATCACCGGAACCGGTCGGATGAGCCAGAGCCCAGCAAAGGCCAGCATGGCCGCGCAGAACAACAAGCTCGTTACGGCAAAGACTCTCCCAGGGCTGTACCGGTCGATAAGGCGGCCGGACGCCTGCGTACCCAGCAGTCCTCCGCATCCGGAGCAGACCAGCAGAACAGCGAGCACGGTCGGCGTCACACCCGAGACCTTCGAAAGGAAGAGCGCGATATACGTCTGGAACGCTAGGTTGCCGGCAACCGCGAGCACGGTGGCGATGAGGATTACCGTGACGGTGCCGTTGAGCAGGGGCCGAACCATGGACGAGAGAGTTTTGCGCCCCTCCGCCGCATACGACTCGGTCCGGGGAATGGTGCGTACGAGCATGACGAGCGCACAGATTCCGAGGAGACCACCGAACACGAAGGTCGCCCTCCAGCCGAAGGCAGCACCGATCCAGGTGCCGGCGGGGACGCCCAGCAGAACCGCCCCGGTCAGACCGGTCATGACGGTGGCCAGATAACGGCCTCGCCGATCCGGTGGAGCCTCCTCGCTGGCCGCAGCGAGCGCGGAAGGCAGGACTACGGCTGCAGCGAGTGCGGCGACGACCCGGAGTGTCATGAGTACCGGATACGAATCGACGAGCAGAACGGCGAAGTTCGCGGCGCCGAACGCGGTGAGTGCCCCGCACAGCGCCCACTTGCGTCCGATCCTGACCGGCAAGAGTGCCCACATCGGGGCGGCTAGGGCGTAGGTCAGTGAGTAGACGGTTACCAACTGGCCCGTGGCGGTCTCGGACAGGTGCACGGTGTCCGAGACCGCCGGGAGGACCCCGATGATGATGTAGTCGTCCGTCTGTACGGCGAAGGCAGCGAGCGTGAGGGCGAGCAGCCACACCGGACGGGTGCGCGTCAAGGACTTCACACCATGAGGGTAACAGTCGTTTCCTTAATGGTGTGTCAGAGTATGAGTGCGCCAACCAAGGGGGTGTCCGAGTGCCTAGGCCCGTCAACCCGGAGCGCCGGCGTGAGGTGACTGACGCGGCGATCGAGCAGCTCGCCGCCACGGGGATCGGCAGCTTCTCTCTCCGTACGCTGGCGGAGGGCATCGGGCAGAGCACCCGCGTCCTCACCCATCACTTCGCCGACAAGAACGCTCTTCTCGCGGCGGTCCTCTTGCGGCTGGATGAGCGACAGCATGCCGCTCTGCTGTCGACACCGGGCTGGGACGATCCGGAGGTCACGGTCGGCTCCATCGTCCGGTCGGCTTGGGAGCGCAACCTCGCTCCGCAGGAACTCGCCATGACCCGGCTGATCAGGGAGATCGAAGGGCTGGCAGCAGCGGGACGGCTCCCGCTTCCGAGTGCCGGATTCGTCCGCGGGCGGGCCGAGTTCGTTGCCTCCTGCCTCATGCGGCGTGGCATGTCCGAGAGAAGCGCACTTACCAAGGCAACGCTGCTCAACGGCGCCTACTCCAGCCTGCAGGGGGATTTGCTCATTACGGGGGATCGGGAGCGGACTGAGGCTGCCCTCGACGAACTCTGTAGGTGGATCGACTCCTGCATCCGGGCGGTCCGTACTAACTAATGGACGACGACCCCTGGTCTCCGGGTCGGTCCCCACGCAGTTCGCAAGACACTCGATCAAGGCCGTCATACCCCACCGCCATCAATCAGGAAAAGGCCCGGTCAATGACCTGCAGCAAGAAGCGCTGCAGGTCATCAACCCGGCCCAATATTCGGAGGCCCCAAGAAGCTCGAAGTGCGCCTGGTCGCGACTTACGCCGACTGAGGAGGCGTGCCCGCGGGGGCACAACCAGGGCACGGCCCACCGGAAAACGCTACGGACCAGTGGAACTACCGAGCGTAGTTGCTCCTGGTCCGCAGTGCTCTCACGGCAAATCCGCGGGTCACCCGCCCGCCCCGGCATTTGATCCTCAAGTGGCGCGAGGGCGCGGCGCTGCCGATGGCGTCCTGAGCCGGCGGGGAAGCCGGGCGGGGAAGCCGGGCGGGGCTGTCAATCCGGTTCGGCATCGGCGTCGGCAGTCGGAAATCTGGCTGGAAATCGCCCATTGCGGGAAGTGGGCAGCGCGGTCTCGCGGTGAGAGAACCTCCCCCGCGGCGTCCCCTGACCCTGCGAGACCAGCGCGCACCATGGTTAACACGAAGTTGCTCGCGTTAACCTTTCCCGGACAATACTTGGCGTGATCCCGCACTGCAATACGGAGCCGTCGTGATGACAGCGCACCATGCCCCGGGCGAGACCAGGCCCGGCGGGCGCACCGCCCGCACCCGCCACGCCGTATTGACCGCCGTCTTCGAGGAGTTGGGCGAAGCCGGGTTCGCCGGGCTGACCATGGAGAAGGTCGCACTGCGCTCGGGAATTCATGTGGCGACGCTCTACCGTCGCTGGCGCAGTACCGAGGGTCTGGTGTGCGACCTGCTGACCGATCTGAGCGCCGATGTGCCGCTGCCGGACTCCGGCACCCTGCCCGGGGATCTGCAGGCGCTGGCCCGCTCGATAGCCGCCTTCTACGGGGAGGCACGGATGCGCGGGCTGATCGAGGCGGTGGTCTCCGCCGCGGCCCGCGACCCACAGGCGGCGACGGTGCTGCGGACCTTCTTCGGCGAGCGGCTGGCGCTGGCCGGCCGGATGGTGCAACGGGCCGTCGACCGCGGCGAATTGCCCGTGGACACCGACCCGGAGAAGGTGATGTCGGCGCTCGGCGCGCCCTTCCACTACCGGATGCTGATTGCCCGTCGCCCCGTCGACCGGGACCTCGCCGAGTCGGCCGCCAGCGCCGTCTGGGCGGCGGCGCGGGCCGGTGCGTACGTACGGAAGGGCGACGCGCCGGCGAACGGGGCGTCTCCCGGCGGCTGATGCCACCGGGAGACGTCAAGAGCGGGTAACCGGCCCCGTCCGCCGGACGGTCGGACACCTGCGGCGGGCGCTCCGCCCCGGCCGCGCCAGCCGCCCCGGCCGCGCCAGCCGCCCCGGCCGCACCAGCCGCCCCGGGGCCGCCCCGCCCTCTCGCGCTGTACGGCGCGGCTACTTGCCGAGCAGCCCCGCCATCCACGCCTCGACCTCGTCCGACCGCCGCGGCAGCCCGGCCGACAGGTTCCGGTTGCCGTCGTCCGTCACCAGGATGTCGTCCTCGATCCGCACGCCGATGCCGCGGTACTCCTCGGGCACCGTCAGATCGTCCGCCTGGAAGTACAGACCGGGCTCGACGGTCAGCACCATGCCGGGCTCCAGCGTGCCGTTGACGTAGTGCTCGGTGCGGGCCGCAGCGCAGTCGTGCACGTCGAGGCCGAGCATGTGGCCGGTGCCGTGCAGGGTCCAGCGGCGCTGCAGCCCCAGCTCCAACACCCGCTCGACCGGGCCCTCGACCAGACCCCACTCGACCAGCTTCTCGGTGAGCACCCGCTGTGCCGCGTCGTGGAAGTCGCGGTAGGCCGCGCCCGGCTTGACCGCCGCGATGCCCGCCTCCTGGGCCTCGTACACCGCGTCGTAGACCGTGCGCTGGAGGTCGGTGTAGCGGCCGTTGACCGGCAGGGTGCGGGTGACGTCCGCGGTGTAGAGGGTGGTGGTCTCCACACCGGCGTCCAGCAGCAGCAGATCGCCCGAGCGCACCTCGCCGTTGTTGCGGACCCAGTGCAGGGTGGTGGCGTGCGGTCCCGCGGCGCAGATCGAGCCGTAGCCGACGTCGTTGCCCTCGACGCGGGCGCGCAGGAAGAACGTGCCCTCGATGTAGCGCTCGCTGGTCGCCTCGGCCTTGTCCAGGACCTTGACGACGTCCTCGAAGCCGCGCACGGTCGAGTCGACGGCCTTCTGCAGCTCGCCGATCTCGAACTCGTCCTTGACCGCGCGTGCTTCGGAGAGGAAGACCCGCAGTTCCTCGTCGCGCTCGGCGGTGACCTTGTCGGTCAGCGCGGCCTCGACGCCGGCGTCATGGCCGCGCACGACCCGGACCGGGCCGGTGGCTTCCTTGAGCGCGCCGGCCAGCTCGCGTACGTCCTCGCAGGGGACGCCGAGCAGCGCCTCGGCCTCGGTCAGGCTGTGCCGCCGGCCGACCCACAGCTCGCCCATGCCGTCGAGCCAGAACTCGCCGTTCTCGCGGTTGGACCGGGGCAGCCGGTGGATCGTCGCCCGGTGGCCGCTCTTCGTGGGCTCCAGGACCAGGACGCTGTCGTCGGTCTGGTCGCCGGTGAGGTAGACGTACTCCGTCGAGGCGCGGAAGCCGTACTCGGTGTCGTTGGAGCGGGTCTTCAGGTTGCCCGCCGGGATCACCAGCCGCTCGCCGGGGAAGCGCGCGGACAGCGCGGCGCGCCGGCGGGCGGCGTTCGGGGCCTGCTCGATCGGCTGCAGATCGTGCAGCTCGGTGTCGGCCCAGCCGCCCTTCATGTTCTCCGCGAGCTCGTCCGAGACGCCCGGGTAAAGGCCGTTCTTGCGCTGCTTGATCGGCTGCTCGTCCTCGTCCGGGGTCTCCGGCGTGAGCTCGTCGGTCACAATGCCTCCTTTTAAAGACTGAACCGCTTTCCATCGTATGTGCGGATCGAAAGCGGTCCAGGGGCAAAAAGGTGTGACCTCTCCGGCACTCCGGTCATAGGGTGCATCGCGCCCACGGGGGCGGTCCGGGGGGGCCGGGCCCGGTCTCCGGTGTGCGCCGGAGGGCGGGCGGCCGTCCCGCCTTCCTCCCCTGCTCCTCCTGTGCTCCTCCTGCTGCTCTTACTCCTCGAAGAACGGCGCCTACTCCTCGAAGAACGGCGCCTACTCCTCGAAGTACGCCGCGAGCAGCACCACGTCCTCCTCCGACGACGGATCGTCCAGGCCCTGCGGCAGCATCGTGCGCACGATGTGGTCGACGACGGCCTCCGGGTCGTGCCGGACCGCCCGGGGGACCCCCGTGGCGGCCTTGTGCAGCCGGGTGAAGGCGCGGTCCATGGGCTCACCGGTGCGGTGCAGCAGCCCGTCGCTGTAGAGCAGCAGGGTCTCGCCGCCGGCCGGTTCGATCTCCACGCTCGGCGCTTCCCAGCAGGCCAGCATGCCCAGCGGCGCGGACAGCGAGGTCTCCACGAACTCGGTCCGCAGATCGCCGAGGATCAGCGGCGGGCAGTGGCCGGCCCCGGCCAGCACGAGCTTGCGGGCGAAGGGGTCGGTGATGCCGCCCGGCACGGCCGCCGCGGGCGGGCCGCCCGGCGCGCCGGCCGGCGGCTCGGTGAAGGCGAACAGCGCGGTGGCGCTGCGGGCCGGCTCGGTCAGCCGGAGCAGCAGTTCGAGGTCGGAGAGGACCGCGACCGGGTCCTCGCCCTCCATGACGGCGTAGGCGCGCAGCGACGCCCGCAGCCGCCCCATGGCCGCCACCGCGCTCGGCCCGGAGCCGGTCACCGAACCGACGGCCAGCCCCAGTGCGCCGTCGGGCAGCGGCAGCGCGTCGTACCAGTCGCCGCCGCCGCGCGGCCCGGTGCTGTGCCGCACCGCGAGGCGTACGCCGGGGATCCGCGGCAGCCGGCGGGGCAGCAGCTCCTCGCGGAGGGTCCGGTTGGCCTGGCGGCTGCGGTGGAGTTCGAGGAGCCGGGCGAGGTGCTCGGCGGCGTGCGCGCGGTAGAGGCCGACGAGGTGGCGCTGCCGTTCGGTGGGCTCGGCCGGCTCGTCGTAGAGCCAGACCGCGGCGCCGGTCCTGCCGATCGGGTCGGCGCAGAGCGGGACCGCGTAGCTGGCGGCGTACCCGAGCCGCGCCGCGACCTCGCGCAGCCGCGGGTCGAGGTCCTTCTCACCGGGGATGTCGGGTTCGGCGATCTCGGTGCAGGGTCCGGGCGGCGCATCGGTGCGGGGGCCGGGGGGACGGCCCTCGTCGCCCGTCCCGTGACGGGTGTCGTCGAGCGGGTCGGTCCGGGCGTCGTCGCCGGGGTCCCGCTCCGGGAGGCCGTCCAGTATCCGCGCGTACGACAGGGCGTGGCGCGGGATGGTCTCGATGTGACCGATGTCGGCGTGGCCGAGGCCGAGGCCGACGGTGGTCTCCGGGCCGAGGCCGTCGGACGGTGCGAGGACGACCAGGCCGCGGCGCGCGCCGACCAGGGAGGCACCGGCGCGCAGCAGCTCGTGGAGGGCGTCCTCCAGCGTGCGGGTGCGTGCGAGCTGCTCGGTCAGGTCGTGCAGGGTGCTGAGGTCGGAGATCCAGCCGGCCAGCCGGTCCTGGACGGCGGCGAGTTGGTCGGCGGCGGAGATGTCGGGGGCGCCGGGTGCGGCGTCGGGTGCGGTGCCCCGGGAGGTGCCTGCCGGGGTGCCGGACAGGCCGTCTGACGCACCGTCCGATGCGCCGTCGGACGGGGTGTCCGAGGCGGGGTCCACGGCGGCTTTCGCCACGCGCGGGTCGACAGTGTGCGCGGGGGCGGGAAGGGCTGGTTCGATTCCAGCCACTTTCGGTACGTGCGGGGCGGTCATGGCCGACGGCTCGCGTCGCGCCTGGCATTGCCCCAGGTCAGGCCGCTTTTTGGTTGGGAGCGCGGCATCTTGTTGAGTGATGTTGTGCGGTACGGTTGGCCGCTCAATTTCCTCAATAGCATCGCAAACCCCCATGTCATGCTGCTCCGCTATTAATGCCTCCACATGTACACGCACCAGCGATGTGATGTCCAGCATTGTCCCCATGGGGTTTGTGGTGTCAACGAGGTCTGTAGATTGGCCTGAAAAAATCCCCCCGAACGTCAATTTGAGGTCGACTGACGGCGATCAGCAGCGCGTCATCACCACAGTGGCGGGTACGTACTCGGAAAGGTGCGGGGTCAGTTGGCGCCGCACCGGAACTCTCCGGCGGGCACCGGCGTCTAAGACGGCGACGGGCCGCGACGCACTCCCAAGCGGCGGGGACTGCACCACGGAAGCGCAAGCGCCCTACGCGCGCCACCCCTCGCCATGTTTCACGCTCGGCGTACGGCGTGATGCGCTGCCTTGTACACGCGGTGATCCAGTGATCCACGTGGCGTGATCGATCCGCGATCGACCCCGGGTTCCACGGCCGGGCCGCAGGACACGCCCCACAACGGCAGGATGCGGCACGGCGCGAAACGATGGTGAACCGGACCTTGTAGTGCCCTGTAGTGCCCTGTAGTGCGATGGACAAAGCCCTCGGCGTTAACGGAAAGGAACGAGCGCTCATGCGCGAGATCCTCGGAAGGCGACGCAAGCTCCTGTTCCGGCGCGGCGGAAGGTCGGCGCAGCTCGGTGCGGCGCTCCATTACGCCACCGAGTGGCAGTGGCCGGTTCTTCCCGGTGTGGGACTCAGGTCCGCCGGCCGGCAGCCGGCCGGCGCCCTGCTCGGCCTCGGCGAGCGGACCACCCGTCGGTGCAGCTGCCCCGACCCCGACTGTGTGGTGCCCGGCGCGCACCCCTTCGACCCCGGCCTGCTGGCGGCCACCACCGATGCCCGGATGGTGCGGTGGTGGTGGACGAACCGCCCCGATGCCCCGGTCGTGCTGGCCACCGGCGGCAGCGCGCCCTGCGCGGTGAGCCTGCCCGCCGTCGCCGGTGCCCGCGCACTGGCGGCCCTGGACCACTTCGGCGTACGCCTGGGCCCCGTCGTGGCCACGCCCACCCGCTGGTCGCTGCTCGTATCGCCGTACGGCCTTCCGGAGTTGGGCGAGCTGCTGCACTCCCAGGACTGGGTGCCCAGTTCGCTGCGGTTCCACGGCGGGGGCGGCTATGTGGTGCTCCCGCCCTCCCAGATCGGCGCCGGCCGGGTCCGCTGGGAGCGGCCGCCGGCCGTCACCCCGGCCGCGCCCTGGCTGCCGAAGGTGGCCACGATCGTGGACGCACTGGTCACGGCGAGCACCAGCACCCCCGACGGCGGCAGCCGGCTCGCGTACTGACGCCTGCGGATGCCCTGGGCGCCGGTGGTGCGCCGGGGCGTCCGTCCTGTGCGAGTGCCCGTCCTGTGCGGGTGCCCGTCGAGCATGGGTGTCCGTGGTGCCGGGGCGGCCTGCCCCTTCCCGACCGCCGACCCCGCGTGAGCGACGGACGCCCGGCGGACGGGCGGGCGAGGCGGGCGAGGCGGGCGAGGCGGGCGAGGCGGGCGGGTGACGCGGGCGGACGAGACCATCCGTGGCGGATCACCCGTACGGGTGTGACCTGCCCCGATCTCATGGGGAAACGGGTGTCCGGGTGTCCGGGGTCACCCCCGTCGGCCGATAGGTTCGGCCCACCGTCAAGCCGTCGTCAGCGGCATCTCAATCGCAGGTGGGGCCCATGCAGCGTGCGCAGAATCTCCGCATGATCGGTCTCGCCGGCGCGGCGCTGCTCGCCATCGCCGTGCCGCTGGGCGCCGCGATGGCCGGACCGGCCACAAGCCCGGCTTCGGGGACGGGGGCCGGGGAGCCGGGCAAGGCCGAAAACAGCCCTGTGGAAGAAAAGGGAGACAGCTCCGACAACGGCGCCAAGTCGGGCAAACGGCCCGCCGTTGCCGCCGCCGGCTCCCAGGGGCGGGCCGGTTCCTCCGTCCGCCCCGGCCTGCCGCACCTCGCCGGCCGCACCTCCCGCTGCGGCCCCGAACTCACCGCTTCTCAAGGGATCCAGGCCCAGACCTGCGTCCTTGCCGAGGGCGGCCTGACGTGGGGGCGTACGTACTACCGCAACCGCACCGGCGGCCGGCTGCGCGCCGTGCTGACGCTGCTGCGGCCGGACGGCCGGACCGTCCAGGTGAACTGCGAGGTGGGGCCGGGCGGCGCGCCGGGCATGTGCGAGACGCCCGCCGGACCGACCGTGCACCGGAGCCGGCTGCCGTACGCCGCGGTCGCGGAGATCGCCGATGCGGCGGGGGAGCGGCTGCTGCTGCGCTCCGGCAGCAACTCATCCGCGGAAGGCGGCAACTCATCCCCGGAAGGCAGCTCTTCGGACCGCTGAGGGTGCGGGCCGGGAGAGGGCCGGCGGATCCAAGCGGAATGCCTGGTTCCGGACATGGAAGCGCCCGGTCGCTGGCGACGGGGGATGCACCAGCGACCGGGCTTCTAGAACCGTAACAAGAGATCGGCGGTTCGCAAATTCGATCGTGGATTTCCGGACGCCTATTTACCGGCAGTTACGGGGAGTTGTGACAGGCGTCACTCCCGGGGTCCCGCGGCGGCGTCCGGTCCGCACGATGCGGGCGGCACGGTCAGCTCAGGGTGACCTGACGGTTGGTGAGGCCGCCGCGCGCCCGGCGCTCCTCGGGGGTCAGCGGGGCGTCCGACGCCAGGGCCTTCGCCAGCCGCTCGGCGAACGCCGCGGCCGGCTCGGCGACGTCCTCGGCGCTCATCGACGAGGGCAGGTCCCAGACCGGAACGACCAGTCCATGGGCGCGGAACGAGCCCACCAGACGGGTGTCTTCACCGAGCGAGGAGGCGCCCGCGACATGCAGCCGGGCGAGCGCGTCCAGCAGCTGCTCCTCGGGGTGCCCGGTGACCCAGCGCAGGTGGTTCTTCTCCGGGGCCTGGCACCAGTACGCGCCCTCCAGCCCGGGGATCCGGGCGGTCGGGATGGCCGCGGCGTTGGCCCGCTCCAGAGAGGCGGCGACCTCGCCGGTGGCGTTTTCGGCGTTCTCCACCCAGAACTCGAAGCCGGTGTGGACGACCGGCTCAAAAGCCGCGTCCGGGTCGAGCAGATCCTGCAGCCGCGGACCGTCGGTGGTGTGCCGCCCGGCGGCGACCGGGTTGCCGGGTTCCGTGGCCAGCGCGCGCTGCAGGGTGTCCGCGAGGTCGCGGCTGAGGTCGCCGGAGGCGGTGTCGTTCTGCAGGCCGAGCAGCACCGCGCCGTTGTCGCGGCGCAGCGCGGGCCAGGCCATCGGCAGCACGGTCGCCAGCGTCACGGACGGGACGCCCTCGGGCAGCCCGCCCTTCAGCGTCAACTCGGCGGTGGCGGCGGGCACCAGCTCGCGCAGCGCCACCCAGTCGCACTCACCGGGCAAGCCCTCGAAGGGGCGCTGTACGAGCTCGGTGGCGGCGTGTGCCGCCTGCCGCCCGTGACAGGCCTTGTACCGGCGGCCGGAGCCGCACGGGCAGGGCTCACGAGCGCCGACGACCGGCACCTCGCCGTCCTTGGTCTGCGGTGCTGCGGCCTGGGGCTGGGGACGGCGCTTCTTGGCCATGGCGACGGTGTCTCCTGGTCGATCCTGGGCGTGCGGACGCGTTTCGGCGCGAGCCTAGAGGATTGCGTACGAGGTCGCGTCCGGTTGCGCGCCGGGCCGTGTCCCGCCCTCGTGCCGCGGACACCGGCGTGTCCGGCCGTGGTGCGGCAGACGGCGGCGTGTCCGGCCGTGGTGCGGCAGACACCGGCGTGTCCCGCCGTGCCGTTACGTCAGATCGGTCAGATCGGTCAGATCGCCGAAGTCAGGGAAGGCCGGCCCCAACGTCCGCCGGGTGCTGATGCCCGCGCCCGTGCTGAGCGCGGGCGGCAGATCCGGCGTCAGATCCACGCGCGTAGCGAACGCGCCTTGAAGGGAGAGCACAGCCCAGACCGTGACCTCGCCGCCAATGGTGTCGCGTACGCCCCAGTCCTTGGCGAGCGACCGGATGATCGCCAGTCCGCGGCCGCCGCGCGCCGTGACCGACGGAGTGGCCGGAAGTGGCCGGGTCGGGCCGCCGCCGTCCGTCACCGCGACGGTCAGCCTGCCCTGCGCGTCAATGCGCCAGGAAGCCCGGATGGATGCCAAGGGGGCGTCCTTTGTATCGGGCGTTGCGGAACCCGGTGATCCGTTTTCGTATATCGGACGCGCATGGCGACACGAATTGCTCAACAGTTCCGAAAGGACCAGGACCGCGTCATCGACGACTGTGTCCTGAACTCCACTTGCCAACAGCTCTTCTCGCATGCGTCGCCTGGCCATGCCCACACCCACTGGGCCATGAGGTACGGCCATGATCGACGACGTCGGCACCTCTTGTGCCACCATCAACGCCACCCCCGAGACCTCCTTTGCCCCACGCCACGGGATGAATGCCCCAATGGACTGGACCGGAAACCGGCCAAGCGGCACACAGTGACGCACTGGACATAACCGCATACGGTTCGAATGCGCCGGTGCACACCCTGTGAGGAGTTTTAATCAAGGCCGAGCTGGATTCGCACCTGTTTGGGGCGATTTGTAATCACCGCGTCCACGCCCAATTCCCGACACAGCTCGACATCTGCGGTGTCATTGACGGTCCAGACGTGGACCCGGTGGCTGGCCCGGTGCGCCCTGGCGACGTAGTCGGGGTGGGCGCGCAGGATCCGCATACCGGGTCCCGCGATGCCCACGCCGGGCGGGAGCCGGCCGTCGCGGTGCCGCGGGGTGAGGAATTGCATGAGGTACACACCGGGGATGCCGGGCGCCGCGGCCCGTACGCGATGCAGCGAGCGCGCCGAGAAGCTCATGACCCGGACCGCGGGGTCCCGGTCGGCCCCCGTGGCCGGTTTCGTGTGCCCGAACCGGGTGAGCAGCTCGACCAGCCGCTCCTCCACCTGTCCGGCCCAGCGCGTCGGGTGTTTGGTCTCGATGGCCAGCTCGACCCGGCGGTCGGCGTCGGCGACCAGCTCCAGCAGGCGCTCCAGCGTCAGCACCGAGGTCCGCTCGGGATCCTCGTGCTGCCGGTCCGGCGCCTCGTTCGCGGACCCGTCGTCCTTCCAGGAGCCGAAGTCGAGCGTGGCGAGGTCGGCGAGTTCGAGGGCGGAGACCGAGCCGCGCCCGTTCGAGGTGCGGTTCACCCGCCGGTCGTGGACGCAGACGAGATGGCCGTCCGCGGTCAGCCGGACATCGCACTCCAGGGCGTCCGCGCCGTCCTCGATCGCTCTGCGGTAGGCGGCGAGGGTGTGTTCGGGGGCGTCCTCGGAGGCGCCGCGATGGGCGACGACGGAAATAGCCGGACGGTCCGGACGGGCCTGGGCGGGGCGTGCATAGGTCACCGAGTTATCGTGCCATCCACCGTTGCCGGGCCGCCGGGCGCGTGCCTCGGGCGCGGAACAGGGGATGCGCCGGTTTTGTCCGGCATAAAGGATGAGGGGGCAGTCACAGCCTCGGCTTACGGCGCTCTGACGCGCGGTGGGAAAGGCTTGCAGGGAGACTCGCCCGTACCGTCCGGCCGGCAGTGCCCGGCCGGACCTGCGGACCGGGACTCGCGAGAGCCGGGATCTGCGGGACGGGGCCTGCGGATCAGGGTCCGCCGGCCCGGACCGGCGGGCCGGGACTCGCCCGTACCGCCCGGATCCTTAATCCTGGAGTACCGGGTCCCCGTCCTCCGGCACGGAGGAACCGTACGACCGGCACGGAGGAGCCGTACGACCCGGAGGGCCCGCCAGGCCCGCCGGACCGGAAGAGAGGAACGGACAGGCCCGCGGGCCTGCCGACCGCAGGAACCGCACCACCCGACGGACCGCACGGCCCGCCGGACCACCACAACCGCACCACCCGGACGCACCCACCCCAGGGTCCGGCCGAACTGCAAGCCGGAAGAAACGGCCCGTCCCGGCACTCAGACATGGCTGAGGGACGAGGCGGACAGGACACCCTCCTGCCGGGGCCGTGGGCGCCGACAGTCGTGAAGCTGAGGAGAGAGCTGTGAGCACCGAGAACGAGGGAGCCGCCGTCCCGTCGGAGGCCAAGCCGCCGACCGGACCGCAGCCGGACCGCGCGTCCGCCTCCGGCGCCCAGACTCCCGGCGCCCCGCCCGCGCCGGGCGCTCCGCCCGCGGCGCCCCCGCCGCCGGACTTCGCCCCGACCGTCGCCCAAGGCTCCGGCGGCGGCTTCGACGAGCCGGGCCGGATGCCGCCGGAGTACGGCACCCAACGCCCCCCGCAGCCCGGCCAGGGCCACCCCGCCGGCGACCCCGCAGGCGAGCCGACCAGCCAGTTGCCCCCCTACTCGGCAGCGGGACACGGCGCCCCCGGCGCAGGCGCCGGCGGCGGCTGGGGCCAGCAGCCTCCCTACGGTGGCGGCGGCGACCCCTGGGGCACGACCGGCAGCCCCGCCCCCAAGCGGCGCAACGGCGGCCTGATCGCGGCCGTCCTGGTGGCCGCGCTGGTCGCCGGCGGTGTCGGCGGCGGCATCGGCTTCTGGGCCGCGGGCCAGAACGACAGCGCCTCGACGACGGTCTCCGCGTCCGGCGACCCCGGGGCGCTGAACCGCAAGCCGACCTCCGTCTCGGGGATAGCGCAGAAGGCGCTGCCGAGCGTCGTGACGATCGAGGCGCAGGGGGCCACCGGCGAGGGCGGCACGGGTACCGGCTTCATCTACGACAAGCAGGGCCACATCCTCACCAACAACCACGTCGTTGCCAGCGCGGCCGACGGCGGCAAGCTCACTGCGACGTTCTCCAACGGCAAGAAGTACGACGCCGAGGTCGTCGGCCATGCCCAGGGCTACGACGTCGCCGTGATCAAGCTGAAGAACGCCTCCGGCGCCCCGCTCAACCCGCTCCCGCTCGGCAAGTCTTCCAATGTGCAGGTCGGCGACGCCACGATCGCCATCGGCGCGCCCTTCGGCCTGTCCGGCACGGTCACCACCGGCATCATCAGCGCCAAGGACCGCCCGGTGGCCTCCAGCGACGGGGGCGGCACCAGCGCCTCGTACATGAGCGCCCTCCAGACGGACGCCTCGATAAACCCCGGCAACTCCGGCGGCCCGCTGATGGACGCCGCCGGCAATGTCATCGGCATCAACTCCGCCATCCAGTCGGCCGGCAACGGCAGCGGGATGGGCGGCGACTCCCAGCAGTCCGGCAGCATCGGCCTGGGCTTCGCGATCCCCATCGACCAGGCGCGGCGGGTGGCACAGGACCTGATCAAGACCGGCAAGCCGGTCTACCCCCAGATCGGCGTCCAGGTCGGCATGCGGGACAGCGGCAACGGCGCGACGATCGCCCAGACCGGCAACAACGGCTCCGATGCGGTCACCCCGAACGGCCCGGCCGACAAGGCGGGCCTGAAGCCCGGCGACACGATCACCAAGCTCGACGACACGGTGATCGACAGCGGCCCCACCCTCATCAGCGAGATCTGGCAGCACAAGCCCGGCGACCAGATCACCCTGACTTACAAGCGAGGCGGCAAGGAGCACACCGCCCACGTCACCCTGGGCCAGCGCACGGGCGACAAGTGACGCGCTAGTCTGATCCCGCGACACCCGCACGCCCTGCGCGCCGGTGCCGCGGGGAGGCTTGCCCGAGCGGCCTAAGGGAACAGTCTTGAAAACTGTCGTGGCGGCAACGTCACCGTGGGTTCAAATCCCACAGCCTCCGCCCAGGTCAGCGAAGTAGCTGTTCAGAAGGGGTGCCCGAGCTAATCGGGCACCCCTTCTGCGTTCATGTTGTCTCACCCTGGATCGCCCGTATCCCGGTTTTGACCAGCCTGTGTGGACGGGGTGTGGACGGGGCTCAGGCTCCTTCGGGTTCCTGAGTCGCCGCGCGCATGGCCCGTTCGATCAGCGCATTGGCCTGGTCACGCCTGCCGTCCAGCACCTTGGCGTAGAACTTGTAGAGGACAGCCACGCTGTGGCCGGCGCGGCGGGCGACCTCGGTCGGGTCGACACCCGAGGCGAGCCAGAACGAGATGCCGGCCTTCCGTAGGCAGTAGGGGACCTCTGCGAACGGGCTGGCGATCTGCTCGTTGGTGAGCACCGCCTTCCGGGCCTCCTTCCAGACTTCCGGGTACTCCTTGCTGAGCAGGACTCCCCCCTGCGCCGCGCGGAACAGCCGTCCGTCTGGTGCCACCCCGTAGCGGTCGATGTGGGCGCGCAGAAGCTTCACCAGCTCCGGCGGGATCGGCACGTCGCGTACGGACGATCGAGCCCGACGCTTCAGGCCCCGTTCCTCGTAGGACTTACCGTCGTCCGTCCAGGCGGAACCCACACGGGACGAACTTCCGGAGAGCAGCACCACCCCCCACCCGGTCTCGGGAAGCGTGCAGTCGGCCCTCCTGAGGTTCATGGCCTCGGCCGGCCGAGTGGCTGCGTGATAGCAGCACCCGAAGAACGCTTGCAGATGCTCGCCACGGGGACCCAGCTTTCCAACGGCTTCAATGAGCGCCATGGCTTGCTGTGGGTTGGGGACATAGCGCCAGTCGATCTCGTCATCTGTCGGCGGCGGAGACCAGTCGATGGACACCAACGGGTTAGCTGTGAGGCGCTTCCGTTCCACTGCGTACCGGAAAGCATTGTTGAAGACCGTGCGGCGGTTCGTGATGGTGGTCGCAGCTGCGCGCTTTCCGTTGAGCCGCGTACTCAACGCTTTCAGCGCGACGCGGATCGTCTCCGAGTCCTCCTCCAGTGCAGGCATGGGGAGGGCTTTGGACGCGATCCACGTGAGAGCCGCGGCCAGAGGTTCGGGCGGCGGCGCACGGTGCTCCGAGAAGTTGAATGCATAGCCGGTCAGTGCCCGCCGTAGGACTGCCGGGGCTGGCGCCCCCTTCGTGTCCTTGACCAGAGCGGCGGTGACGGACGCAAGACCGTCTGCGCGCGTGGCCCGGCCCTTCGCTGACGCTGCCTCATCCCACTTCATCTTGGCGTAGTCCTTGGCGTGGTCGAACCACGTCAACTGGGGCGTGAGAGCGACAAGCTCAGACCTGGGAAGGCCGGTCTCGACATCGAACTGTTCGCCCCTGTGGGCGGCAGTCATGAGTTGGGCCCGGCGACCGTCGGCCAGGGTCTTGGTAGGGAAGCTCTGGGCATGCGGCTTGATCCCGACCTTCCAGCGGACCTGGTAGGGCTTCGGATACTGCGGGCGCACACGGATCGCGTACATCTTGAATTCGAAGGTCAGCAAGGTTGGCTCCAGAAATACGAAGCGGGCCCGGCAGGTCGCCGGGCCCGCTGATGAGCGGACAGATCAGGCGGCAAGCTGTTCTTCCTGCTCGGTCAGCCAGTTGTCGAGGTCAGCGCGGCGGATGCGGATCTGGTGATTCGGGAGCTTCACGATCCGGGGCCCCTGGCCCCGGGCGCGCATGCGGTAGAAGGCGGCGCGAGACATGTCGAGTTCGGCGAGGACTTCGGGGAGCTTGAGCATCTTCGGGCTGGACACTGAGGTGCTCCTTTGTCATGGGCTGAACCGTGTGAGTGTCAGGAGGCCGCCACAGAAACCACGAAATACACAGAAAGCCGGGACGCATGATCTGACCTGCGAGAACGGCAGGTTCGGGTTCTCCAGGCGGGCTCACACAGAAATCGCGGAAAGTCACACAGAAATAGCTGCGGGGCTCGGGAGTCCTGCGGCTCCCCCCCACTGGCCGGTTCGCCTGGTGGAGCTGCCAGCGGAGCCAGGCTCATTTCTGTGCGACTTCCGCGGAATTCTGTGTGAGCCAGACACCGCCCCTCCGCACTATCGTTGCCGCAGGTCAGGGGCGGTGCGGGGTTATTTCTGCGTTTCTGTGGTTTCTGTGGCGGGGGTCAGTGGTTCGGGGTGGTCAGTCGGGGGTGGGTGAGGTAGCGGGGGGAGGGCGGTCGGCCGCGTCCGCCGGTGCGCTGGACGGGCAGGGCGCGGATGTAACCGTGGTCTTCCAGGAGTCCCAGGGCCGGGTCGAGGGCATCGGCGGTGGGGAATTCGGAGCGGGAGACCTTGAGCATCAGGTCTCGCTTGCTGAACTCGTCCCAGCCGTGCGTCCGTAGCGTCTCCAGCAGGTTGCCGGCGCGGTCGGCGGTGTGGTCGGCTCCCATTGCGTCGAAGGCGGCCAGGCCGTGGCTGGTGAAGTACTCGCCCAGCTCGATGGCGCCGCACATCGTCTCCTCCGAGACCGGCTGTGTGTGGCCGGTGTCGAGATGCTCGGCGAGGTGGAGGAGACCTGCGATGCGGGCGGTGGCACCGACGACCTTGCCCGCCCAGTCGGAGATGTGGCCCAACGAGCCTTCCCGCTGCCGCAGTTTGGGCTCTACGCGGTCTTGGAACTGCTTCAGGGCCGCGTATGCGTCGGGGGTGAGCTGGATGACGGCGGGATCGGTCCAGTCGGCCAGCGCCAGGGTCAGGCCGATGATGTTGCGGTTGTAGGTGGCCTTGACCTCGTCGGGGATGGGGTCGGGTTCCGACTTGCGGTAGCCGACCAGGGACACCGGCAGGGAGTACAGGAACCGTCCGAGGAGGCCCCGCCCGCGGGCGGCTTCGTTGCGGCCGATCGCCTCCAGTACCTGCGGCTGGACGCAGATGCCCATGGTCACGGCGGGGTTCTCGATGTACTCCTTGCGGGTCTGCCGGTCCACGCGCAGCCGGTCGCCAGCGTGGCCCTTGAGGAAGACGCCGAGGTTGACGCCGCCGCTGGTGTAGCGGCCGGCCATGATGTCGAAGATCTCGCCCTCCGCCGACATGACGGAGATGCGGTCGCCCTGCTCGGCCAGGCGGCTGGTGACGGTCTCGGCGGTGGCGTCGTCGGCGAGCAACTGCGGCTCCACCGGCACCTTCACCGACTCCGCCGTCTGTGCCAGTGCCAGCGCCGATGCCACCAGTTCATCGCGCTCGTCCGGCTTCGCCGTGGCGGCCTTTGAGGTGGCCTTGTCTGCGGCTTCCTTGGCCAGGCGCGCGGTCATCTGTGCTTCCACAATGGCTGGCGCCGTGACCTCCTTCAGCTTCTCCTCGGCGTCGAAGAGTGGATCGGACAGCAGCGCGAATACGGCGCTTTTGCGGTTCGCCGGGGGAAGGGCCACCACCACGTACAGGTTGGTGGGCTCCCTCCAGGCTCCGCGCACGTGCACCACTGACCTGCCACCGGCAGCAGTTGCCAGCACTGACAGCGCGATGCACCCCGCCAGATCTGCCGGGGTCTGCGTCTCCTCGGCCACCGCGGCCACGAAGTCACGTAGCCAGCCGGGCAGAGCATGGATGGGGAAGACCGTGAGGGTGCGGGGGCCCTTGAGCGGTGCGGGGTCCTCCCAAGGGGCCGAGGTGGCCTGCTGGGCGTCGAGGGCGTTGAAGCCCGCCCACAGGTCAGAACCGTCTACGGGCTGTGTGCTCATGCGACGTTCCTCCTCTCGGCGATGCCGATGTGACGGGGGCAGGTGGTCTCTTTGTGTTCGGTGTAGTCCTCGACCAGGCGCAGGACAGCGGCGCGGCCCTGGGCGCTGCGCTGGTAGCTGCACGGGCACGCGGCGGTGGCGCTGGTGGGCGCGTTCCAGTCGGGCGGGGCGACGATGTGCAGCCCGTAGAAGACCGGCTGCTGGCCGGGCTGAGTGCCCGGGTGCTGGTCACGGCGAAGAGCTGAAAGGACGCCCTGACGGGCGACGACCCTCGGCGCACCACTGCCGGTGGGGGTGGGGGCCGGTTCGGCGGAGCTGATGCGGTCGCGGGTCACGATGCCCTCACCGTGGCGGTGTTGAGGCCGCGGGTGACGGCTCGCTGGGCGTAGGGCTCCGGGACGCCGACGGACACGGCCGCCTCCACGATCTGTCGGCCGAGGGCTTCCAGGCCGCACGGTCCGGGGCAGTCGGCGTGCTGGGCGGCCAGGAAGCTGGCGGCGCCGTATGCCTGGGATCCGGCGCCGGTTTTGGTGCGGGCGCGGATCTTTTCGAGTCCGCGCATGAGGCCGGTGAGGACGTACCGTTCGGTGTGGCGGCACCCGGTGGACCCGGTGCGGTCAACGGTGATACGAGTGGAGACAGAAGAGACCACCACCTCGCGCGGGGTGGTCTCTTCTCCTTCGACCAGGGCGCGGACGGCTGCCGGTAGCTCCGACATGGTGCCGGTGCCGGGGCCGAGCCAACGGGCGTACGACATGCGGGATTTGATGTCCACTCCTGGGCGCACCCGGTTGGCGGACTGCATTGTGCGGAAGTAGATCCAGTGCTGCCCCCGCGTCGTGCGCACGGTCCGGGTGGGCGGCAGGGACCGGCGGGCCCATGCGACGGCGTCGGCGTCGTCCAGGTCGACGACTGTGAGTCCGGCGTCGGCGGGGTGGTAGGCGACGGCTGAGGCCTCACGCCACGCTCCCGCCCACTCCGGAGACGTGAGGACTGCGGGGTCGATGGTGGCGGCGGCCCAGCCGTGGCACGGCCGCGGGCACTGGCAGGGGCCGGCGGCTTTCATGTGCGGCCGGTCGCCGCAGGCGCTCTTCTCGCAGTCCGAGCAGTTGGCGAAGGGGCGTTTGCCTCGGCTGAGGGGCAGGACCGGCACGCCGGTGGCGGCCAGGTTCAGCGCGGTGCGCAGGTGCATTTGTGGGGTGGGTTGAGTCATGCTGGAGGTCTCCAGTTCCTTATGAGTGCTGGATGGTGAGGGCGGCCCGATTCATTGGCGTGAGAGGGGCCGCCCTTGGCGTGTGCTGGGTCAGGCGCTGAGCGGGAACGGGGCGTGCGCGGGCCGATCGCGTTTCGCTTGTGCGGTGGGGGCCTTGGTCGGTTGGGTGGGGGTGTCGTCGTGGAATCGGTGGGTTCCCACGTCCCGGAGGCGTTCGCCGACTTTGATGAGGTAGCGGGGCGCGTCGGCCTGCTCGTTCCAGGTTTCGGCGCACACCTTGTGGACGGGTTCGCGGTCGTGGGAGCGCATCGGGGTGGGCCCGCCGCACAGCACGCACGGCAGGTTTTGGTGGGGGTCGAAGTGTTTGCTGTCGCGCCAGTCGAGCAGTGGCATGCCGGTCTCCGCTCAGCCGCATTTCCGGGCCGAAGAGTGGTGTGGGGAGCTGCGGCCCCGTGCCGCTGGATGCCTCCTCTTCGTGCTGGACGGGTGACGAGGGTGGGCCGCCCTTGGCGTCGTTAGAAGGGCGGTTCGTCGCTGTAGCCGCCGGGCGGCGTCCGCCGCAGCGCGCGGGGCATGCGCGGCAGCGGTGTCAAGAGCCAGCGCCGGTCTTCGTTCCAGCAGGTGCAGGGCTCCCACTCGGTGCCGGCGTACTCGCCGTTGTGGTCGCCGTAGTCGTGTGCGGTGCCGCCGTCGCCCTGGCAGACGGGGCAGTCGGGGCGGGGCGTGTCGGTCAGGACCAGCGCCCGACGGGTCCAGCCGATGGCCTTGAAGCGGAGTCGGAGCATGGTGATTGGTCTCCTGTCAGCCGTGGAAGTGGTTGCGCTTGAACGTGGCCTTGCGGATGTTCACGGTGATGCCGCCCTGGTGGCCGCTTGCGCTGAAGAGCTGCACGGCGATCCATCCGCCGAAGATGACGGCGGCCAGGATGATGAGCTGGGTGATGAACGCGGTGAGCGCGGCGATGAACGAGGTGAGCAGGAGCAGCCCGCCGCACACCGCGAGGAAGCCAACGCCCCCGAGGGCGACGTTCACGGCCGTGCGGGAGACGGCCGGCTTGGCGGCGACCGGCTCGGGCTGGGTGGGGTTAATGGCGTAGCCGGTGACGACGCGTCCGTCCGGGAGGACGATGCTCGCCACCGTCGGAACGTGGCCCGGTTGCACCGCAACGACCGGTGCCGGGGTGGCGACGGCGGGTGGGAGCGGGGTGGGTTGGTGGACTTCCACGGCCCGCTGTACGGGCGGGTGGTGGGTGTGGTCGGGGTACATGCGGAATCCCTTCCGGCGCGTGGCCAGGGAGGCAGAGACACCCCCTGCCGGGGGCGTTGTGGAGGGGGTTTCAGGGGGCTGACCTGGGATGCCTCCCCGCCTCCCCGAAACGATGTTTCCGCTGATCAGAGCGGGGGACGTGGGGCGGGGAGGCGGTTGGGGAGTTCTCCCCGTCTCCCCGCGTCGGGCGGGTGCGCCTCCCCGCTACTCGGAGGCGGAAGCGGAACCCTCTGCGTTGCGTTCGGCGAGGGCGGCGAGGACGTCGCCCCGGCGGATGTTCATCAGGCCGTGCGACTTGTACGGCTCGACTCCGGCTGCCTCCACCACGGCCTTGAGGCCGGCGAACGTCCAGTCGCCGTAGGCCTCGTGGTTGAGTACGTCGAGCCGCTTGAGGATGTCCCGCGTGAGAACGCGTTCGGCGTCGCCAACCACGGAAGCGATGTCGGCGAGCGGGTCACTGGTCTCGCTGCGGTCGATGGCGTGCAGGGTGGCCACGCCGTCGCGCAGGGCCTTGGCCCGGTCGGTGATGGCTTCGGCTGCGTCGTCGTCGATGTAGTGCGTGCGCACGGTGATGGACGACTGTCCGGCCGGGATGGTGACACCGTCGGAGGCGACAACCAGGGTTCCCCGGTCCAGGCCCGGACGCAGCAGGTTCGGCGCCGCCCCGCCGTCAACGGCCTTGTCTCCCAGGGCCATGCGGGCTTGGGATTCGGTACCGAGGGCGAGGGAGGCGCGGGTGTGGGCGCCTTCGCGGACCAGCTTGGGCAGGTTCTCGTTGGTCGGGTCCTGGGTGCCCTGCCACATCAGGACGTTCACGGCCCGTCCCTGGTTGTGGATCTTGCGGACGGCCATGAAGTACCGGGAGTTGGCCTTCGACCCGCCGTAGGGGCGCTTTTCGGCGTCCTTGGCCGGGCACATGAACGCCACCTGCGCTTCGTCAACCAGCACGATCAGCGGCGGGAACACGGTGCCGGGCGGGGCCTGGATACGGCGATTCATCTCGTCCACCGCGCTCTCGACCATCTCGGTCACCTGGATCACGTGCTCATCCGTCGGCCCCTGGATCAGGGTCGTGGCGAGCCCGTCGAACATGGCCCAGTCGCCCACGCCCTTGAGGTCGCCCATGAGGAACTGCACCGACCTGTCGAGCGCGAGCCACAGGGCCAGGGAGCGCAGGGCCACGGTCTTGCCCTGGTTCGACAGGCCCGTGATCAGCAGGTGGCGCTGGTACAGACTCAGCGCGGCAGCATCTCCGCGCAGGTCCTGACCCCAGGGCGCCTTGCCCTTGGCGTAGTCGGCGGTCATCGTGTCGTCGGTGACCAGCGGCGACGGCCCGATCGGCTCATCCAACGCCCCGGAATCAGCCACCCACAGCCGCACGGTCCGCGCGGCGGTTGGGATGGTGATGAACACCTCGTGCTCGTGCCGGGTCAGGTTTTCGGCAAGCTTGCGGCGCTTGCTCTGCACCTCGTTGGTCGACACCCCGGAGGGAAGGGTCACGTCGACTTCCACACCGCATCCGGCGATGGTGATCGGACCGAGCATGGACGCGCCGGCGTCGCCCATTTCCTTGATGGCGTTGCGCAGTGCCGGGACTCCGAGGTCGCGCAGGGCCTTGACCACGATCGACGGGGTGATCGGCTCGCCCTCGTCGGACCGCGCGTTCGCCGGGAGTGCCCAGTTCGGGGCGGCTTGCTGCTTGCGGCCCACGGACCACAGGGCGAGCAGCGCGAGGAACGGGCCGATCGCAAGGGCGGGCCCCCAGACGACCTGCACGATCCGGATCAGCAGGGCGATGAAGTCGATGGTTGCGGCCAGCGGCGTGATCACGTCGCCGACGTGCCCGGTGTTGAGCGCCATGACGACGCCCAGGGCGACCAGGACACCGGCACTCATGCCGGCGCCGACGGCCACACCCTTGGCGGCTTCCACGGGCGAGTGCAGGAGGTCCATGCGGCGGTGGTGGCGGGCGGCGCGGAAGCGCTGCAACCGCTCCTCCCACTCTTCGGCCGCTTCCAGGTTCCCCGCGGCTTCCGCCGCCCGGATCATCCGCTCATACCGGGACCCGGTACGGCCGTCCCACGTCCGACGGGCCACGATCCGGCCGCCGTTGAGGGTGTAGAGGCTGTGCCGGGCTGCCGCGCGGACCGTGGCCCGGGTCGACTCGTGGGTGGCGGCGGTCTTGACCGCGTGTCCGGAGCGGACCCACAGCGGCACAGGCCGGGCCGGTGGCGCGTCGGGCACGACCGTGAGCACGGTGGGGGCGGTGTCGGGGGTCGGGGGGTCGGTGGGCTTGTGGAGGTGGACGACGTTCTCAGACATGCTGGAAGTGCTCCTGACTGCCCCTCTCGGGGGCGGGAGTGAGGGGGAGGGCCGGGGTGGCCGTGTCCGTGGAAAGAGGCGGCCGCCCCGGCGCCGAATGAGGCTGGTCAGAACCAGCCGGTCGGCTTCTTCTTGGCCTTGTCGCGGGCGGCTTCGGTGATGAGCCGCTGACGCTCGCCGTGCAGGGCGGTCAGCTCCGCGTTCAGCCGCATCTCGGCAGCACTGCCGAGAGAGTCGATCTGCGTCTCGGCACGGCCCGTGCTGCGGCCCCGCGCGGCGCGGTAGGAGCCGCTGGCCAGGGCACGGGCCATCGCGCGGCGCTCGCTGCCGTTCATCGGCCACGACTCGCCCCGGCGGACCGCTTCCAGCTTCTTCGTGGTCGCCTGGATCTCGCGCTCCAGGCGGCGGATATCGGCATTGCGCATGGTCAGACGCTCCTCGGAGAGTCGGCAGGGTCGGGGTAAGCGCAGGTCACGCACGTACCGAGCGAGGCGGGGATGACGTATCCCGCATCCGCACGGCACTGCGGGCAGATGCGGCGGGCAGCGTTCGCCTTGGCCAAGGCAGCCCACCGGCCCGGCGTCATCGGCCGGACGGGCTTGGCCAGGTCGAGGCGGTAGAGGGAGGCCACCAACGGCCCCCGGCGGCGGCGTGGCCGTTCGAGCTCAGCGGCCACGCACTGACCACCCGGCCGCAAGCCGCGCGCCCGGAGTTGGCGGCGGGTGGCGTAGCCGTCCGGGGCCAGGCGCCACCGGTAGACCGGCAGCGCCGCCATCACGCAGCCTCAGCCGATGTGGCGCGTTCGGCGAGGATCGTGTCCCGCAACATTCGGGCGTTCGCCGGCGACGTGTGGACCGCTCGGCGGATGCCCTCGGCGGTCACCTTCGTGTCCGGCCAATCGGCTGTCGCCGCCCGCGCTTCGGCGAGCAACTGTTCCGGCGTGCGCTTCGGTCGACTCGGCTTCGCCGCATCCGGGACGCGTCCGGTGGCGCGGCGCGGTCGGGTCGACTCGGCCGCCACCTCACGCCGCTTGATCGAGGCGACCGGAGCAGGGCCGATCGGCGGGAGGGGCTTGAGCGGCGTCGACTTACCCAGGTCGACCGCGACCGGATCGGGCAGAGTCAGCCGGGTCAGCGTCACCACCGGGTCCGGGGTCGATTCAGGCAGGTCAGCCGTAGACCGTTTCCTCTCGGTCTCGGCAGATTCCTCCGCATTTGCGGCTGGAGTGGGATCGAGGGCGGTCCCGCCGAACGTGGCAGCGAGCGCTTCGCCGGTGAGCGCGGGTACGGGCTCTGTGGGGCCCCAGACGGGCAGGTCCCAGCGGGGTGTGACACCGGGCGTGACGGGGGTCGTCACGCTGGTCAGCGCCCGCCCGGTCTCCGCTCCATCCCGCGTCTCCTCCAGCGTCGACCACGCCTTGGAGAGCGTCTTGGCGGTCTTGGCCTGGACGTGGGCGACGCGTGCCCCGGCGGCCGTCACGGCCGTCAGCCGCGTCTCCTCGGTGGCCGCTTCCGCCCGCAGGCGAGCGCGAGCCACGGCCGCCTCGTCGCGTGCCTCCTGCTGAACGCCTCGGATCGCGTCCAGCGCGCGCGGGGTGAGTGCGGTCCGCTCCCACAGGCTGTGGACCAGCCACAGGGCCTTGGCGGCGATGGGCAGCCAGGCGACGGCGAGCCAGGCGCCGGCGGAGTGGTCGGCGGTCAGAGCGTGCGCGACCAGGACGCCGGCGGCGAGGATTCCGAAGGACCAGCCGACGGCGGTCACGGCCCGGTTGTGGTCGCCCTGCGCGGCGAGACGGCGTTCGTAGGCGAGGGTGGCCAGCCATCCGCCGTCGATGCCGAGACCGACGACCACGGCCACCGGCCACGGCACGGCGGTGCCCAGCCACATCACGACCACGGCCAGGGTCAGCACCATGGACACGGCCGTCATCGCGACGGCCGGCAGCACGGTCTTCGCCTTCACAGGACACCACCTTCCTGCTCGCGCAGGTCGAGCAGTTTGTTGATCTCGCGGTGGTGGAGCGCCTCATTCACGCGGTCACCGGCCAGCAGGCAGGCACGGGCCATGACCACGTTGGCCGCCAACGCCCGGTCGAGCAGCGTCAGGAAGTCCGCGTTCCTGCCGGGGCAGGGGCCGTAAACGATCGAGTAGAGGGTCACAGGGCACCTCCTGCCTGCCCCGCCGGGGCACGGTCGGTGGCCGGAACGTCGGCGTACGCGGTCAGCACGACGACCGCGCCGGCGAACAGCCCATCAGCCACGAGCACGCGGGTGCAGCCGTCGTTCTGGGTGCGGGAGTTGACCGCCTCCGGGGCGATGCGCAGCGCGGTGCGCCACTGCTCGAACGCGGCCAGGCTCTCGCTCGTGGTGTCGTGGAAGGACAGTCGCAGCCGCTCCGGGTAGAGGGGGGACACGTCCACGTCGGGGGCGGGGAGGTGCGGGAAGTCGACGGCCAGCAGCCGCAGCGCCCGCAGGGGGACCATGAGGTTGTCCAGCGTCACAGCGCGCCCCCCGCCGTGATCAGGGCGGCGAGGATGAGCAGGGCGCCGCCGGTCAGGGTGAGGTCGACCGCGCGGCGCAGGCACGTGAACTTCGCGACCGCCAGCCGGGACAGTCCGGCGATGTCGGCGGCCAGATCACGGGCGACAGCGGCGCCGATCTCGTCGGCGGCGAGGGTTGCCCATAGGGGGAAGCCGTGACGGCCGCCCAGGTTCGGGCGGACCGACCGCAGCAGCAGACCGGCTGCACCGACCAGCAGCGCCAGGCCGAGACCGCCCGCAACGATGGCGGGCACGGTCAGTGACACGTCGCGGGCGACCGTCCAGGCACCGGCGAGCACCGCGCCGACGAACGCCAGCAACAACGCCGTCTTGGTGTCCGTCCGTGCAATCTCCGCCTTCACCTCAGCGTGCGCGGCGGTCAGGTCCCGGTCGGTGGCACTCACGCGGCACCCCCGGGCAGTGTCGCGCCGGCCGCACGGTTGGCGAGGTCCCGGCGGGCGGCCAGCACCCGGCGGCGGGCCCGGCGGATGCGCTGGTTGTCCACCTGGTTCGGGGTGTGGTCAAGGGCGACGATCTGAGCGTCGACCAGGTCGACGCCCGCCAGGATCACGGGCATCTCCTGCTCGATCGCGTCCAGCTCTGCATCCGTGGGTTCCATCCACGGCTCGAACGCGGTAACAGCGTCCTGAACAGTGACGATGTGGTTCATGGGTCGTGGTTCCTTCCAGAGAGAAACGGCCCGAACGCGGCTCCCGGGTGGCACCCCGGGGGCCGCTTGCCGTTGGAGTCGGTCCCGGCTCCCCTCAACCCCGCCCGTACGGCGCGAAGCCGGACGGGCGGAGGAGGCAACCGGCCGCAGCGCTATGGCTGCGACGTGTCTGAGGTCGTGCATGCGCGGTCTTGCACCCGCGCGGCCGTCACTTACGGGGGAGACGGCTCAGAAACCCGCACACTGTTGAGTTCTCAAGCAACGAGCGCTTCCTTCCACCCCCTGTCACCGGGGTGTCCGGGCGCCTCACCGAAGGAGCGGCACAGGAGGCCCGACCCTTTGTGCACCGTGAATCGGAGGCGACTCCATCATCTGGTGCGCACCAGTAGGTTGGCATCTGGTGCGCACCAGAGTCAAGGTCCTTCGCCCATTCGAGCGGCGGTTGTCCGTCTCGGTGCATCTCTAGAAGACCCGTCAGGGCAGGGGTGTCGGTAGCCAACAGGGCTTAACTCGGGGACTGTTAACCCCTGTTGACCTGCGGCGTTGTGAGGCATGCTGAGAAGGTCAGTGAGTGGACCTATCGCCGGGCGGTGGCCTGTGATTTCAGGACTTCGGAGTGCGCGAACGGCGCGTGGCTGGTCTCAGGAACGACTGGTTCGCGAGATTGGGCAGTACGCCCGACGGCACGTCACCGATGTCGCCTCGATCGCGAGTTTGCGGGTCTACGTGTCTGAGTGGGAGAACGGTAAGCGCACCATCTCGGACCGTTATGCGGCGATCCTGCGTCAGCTTCTCGGCGTCACGGATGCGGAGTTGAGGGGGGCGCAACTCACCGCGGCGCCACCGGTGGCCGATGGGTACGACGAACTCCTGAGCAGGATCGACTCAGCCAGCAGCGTCAGTGAATCCATGGTGAAGGCGTTCAACGACCAGACCGAACTGCTGCGCACCATGGACCGTCAGATGGGCGCGGCCGGTCTCGTGGACCAGATGACTGGGCACCTCACTGCGCTTGAAGATGCACTGAACTTCGCGGTGCTCCCTAGCGCACGCCGACCGGTGGCGCTCGCACTCGCGGGAGCATCGACCCTTGCTGCATGGCAAGCGATCGATTCAGGGGCAGTCGAACGGGCTTGGCGGCATTACGAGCTTGCGAAGCGAGCCGCGCGCGACGCCGAAGCCCCGATGTACCTCGCCCACGCGATGGGCGAACAGGCATACGTACTCTGCGAGGCTGGCCGACCGTCTCTCGGCCTTGACCTGGTCCGCGATGCTCAGCGTGTCCTCGGCAAAGCCGGATCGCCCCGCCTGCGGGCATGGCTATACGCGACTGAAGCGGAGTTGTGCGCCCACACGGGAATGCCTGATGACTGCCGGCGGGCGCTCGATGCGGCAGCGGCGAGCATCCCGCCGGGCCCCGAGGATCGAGACCCTGACATGCTGAGCATCTTCCTGAATGGCGGGCACTTCGCCCGGTGGCGCGGCAACGTCCTTGGCCTGCTGGGCGACGGCGACGCGGTAACCAGCCTGTACGGGGCCCTGGAGATGGCGGACCCGACGTTTGTCCGTGCTCAGGCCGGACTCCACACCGATCTCGCGCAAGCTCATCTCGCGCGCGCCGAGTACGACGACGCAAACACCCACCTCAGGCAGGCGCGGCTCTTGGCGAGCCGCACCGGTTCCGTACGTCAGCGGCGCCGTGTTGACCTTCTCAGCGCGCGGCTGTGACCCCCTGCTTGCCGCGGTTCGCCAGGATGTGCAGCAACCCGACGAGAGTGCCAGACCCCATAAGCTCACCGCGTGCCATGAGCCCTGGAATGTCGGCCAACGGCACCCACTCGATATGCCCTGCTTCTTCGAGGTCCGTTGGTGCACCGACTTGTTCAGCCCCGTCCGCCACGAAGATCTCGTGAGGCGAATCGACCATGCCGACCATGGGCTGATAGGTGACCACGTGTTCCACTGACGTAGGCCGCCACCCGGTCTCTTCCACGACTTCCCGCAGTGCCGTCTCTGAGGGGTCCTCGCCCTCGTCAACGATGCCGCCAGGAAGTTCCCACCCCCACTGCTGCGGGACGAAGCGGTATCGCCACATCATCAGGACGCGGTCCTGGTCGTCCAGAACTGCAGTGACGGCGACGTGGTGAAGCTTCACCACGTGATGCTCGAAGCGCTCTACCCCCGGTGGCTCCACGTCCCAGAGCTGGAGTTTGACCCATTGGCTGTCGTAGAGGTCCCGCTCGCCGTGGATGCGCCAGGGTTCCAACCCTTCGGGCGCCTTGACGCTCACGGCCCCGGGAACCCGGTACGAACTCCGGCCTCGTACCTCCAGGGCGCCTTCGGCCACGAGCCGGGCCAGCACTTGCCGCAGTGCGGTGCGGCCAATGCCGAGTTCCTCTACGAGTGTCCGTTCTGAGGGGAATTTGGCGCCGGGAGCGTACTCGCCAGCAGCGAGCCGATCACGAATCGTCTCGTAGACCTTCGTCGTCTTCGGTCCCATCCGTGGAGCACTCTCCGTTCTGAGGTGGTGCATACCAGCGTAATAGGCAAGGGACATGCTGCCTCCAGTCTGGGGGAAGGACCACGCCCGAGCGGTCGCGGGCGTGGGTGGGTAGCCCATCGTCTTCGGGTCCTGTGGACGAGGCGTGGACGAGCCAGCGCCAAAACCCACCGTTCGCGCCTCGCGAAGCAGGTCAGGGGCCATGACGCGGCATCCACGGGCCTTGTCTTGAAAACTGTCGTGGCGGCAACGTCACCGTGGGTTCAAATCCCACAGCCTCCGCAGGTAGATGGTCCCTGACCAGGGAAATCCCGGTCAGGGTCCGTTGCATGTCCTGGTGGTTGTGTGCCCGTGGGTGACCGCTCGGGACCGGCTCTTACCACCACGTCTGGCACGGATCTGGCACTCGAGGGTGCGCGTCGGAGCCTTGTTGGCTACATGGTCACTTTGCAGCCGCCGGAACGTTGTGAAGCCGCATAAGCCTCGCGGTCTCGTCCTCGCGGAAGGCTGCCACCTCTCGGCAGGTCTGGCTCATCACGAACTGACCGAGGGGCTGGCACAAGTCCATGCGCTGGATGCACACGCCGATCATGAAGGGGCCGTTCTGGGCCCGGTACATGCGGATGCCGTAGTAGCCCTCCTGGCAGTCGTCGGGATTGTTGAACTGACAGGTGGCGCAGGTGGACGGCAGGCGGACGGGGCGGATGCTCTTGGCGTACAAGGTGCGCCCGTCGGGGAGCCGGTAGCGCACTCGTTGGTCCGATGCGCCGGCTGTGACGATGTGCCTGTCGGGAATGCCTCCGAGGTGATCGACGACTTCCTGCATGGCTTCCAGCGAAGCGCCGTCGTCTTCGAGAGATACGAGCATGCGCACAACGACCGTGCGGCCGTGTCGCTGAATGATGCGCAGCACACGCTCCACGTGGCCCCGGTTGGGAATCACGATGTTTGCCGAGACCTTGATCCCGTGCGTAGTGGCGGCCTCAATCGTCTCGTCCAGCGCGGCCAACTTCCGTGCCGCCAACTTGGGGGTCGCGAGGCGTGGTGCCTGGACGGCCGCCAGCTCCTCCGGGGTGGTTCCGAACACCGAGAGGTTCACCCTGTCGAGTCCTGCGGCTGCGCAGTCCGGCATCACGGCTGCACCGTTCTCGCCGTTGGATGTGAGGCCGACGGTGAGTCCGAGTCGTCGTGCGATGGTGATCAGGCCGGGAAGGTCGGGGTGAAGTGTCGGTTCGCCGCCGGTGAAGTGGACCTCGTTGGTCGGCAGGCTTCCGCGTACGGCTGCCAGCGCCAGGGCGAAGTCGGAGTCTGCGGTGATGCGCGCCGGGAGGAAGTCGGCGCCGTTGGTCTTGAGGTAGATCGAGACTCGACCGGAAGCCCCGGGGGTCCCGGTGAACTGGGCCGGCTCACGGTCGCGGTTGTCGGTGGCTACGGGGGTGCCTTCGTTGTGGCCGAACGAGCAGGCGAGTCCGCAGGCGTCGATGATCTTCACCCGTAACGTGCGATCCGGCCTGACTTCCACCGGCAGATTCCTCGTGTCGTGCATGTGGACCTCCTTGTCCACGCCGACCGGAGCTTTCGTGCGCCGGCCGGCGACTGCGACGGCGGATCTACTCGAAGCGAAGATCGGTGATGGAGTCCAGGTCGATGCCGTACTCGGCGTAGACGGCATCCGTGTTCTTGCCGGTGAGCTGGTCCCGCTCGATGCCAAGGAGTTCGGCAGCGTTCCAGACCTGCTGGTCGTCGTCTCCTTCGATCTCCAGGTAGGCCGGAATCCTCGGCCACTGGTCGATCTCCAGCCGCACTCCGTTCAGCAGCCAGGAACTGCGGCAGTTCTCCTGATAGCCGCGGTGGCGAAGGCCCATGAGTCCGAGCAAGGCGTGGGTCTCCTCGAAGGAGCCGACCGTGGTCTCCGTCTCCCGCGTACCGTCGATCCGGTCGGAGGAGATTTCCTTCACGCACAGAGTGATGGCGGCCCCGGTGTCGCGCAGGCGTACCCACCGTCCTTTCTGCGCCGGGATCGTGTCGTAGACGTAGCGGCGCATCAAGCGGTCACCGTGGAAGGTTCCGCCGGCGCTTTTGATCCGCTGCGCGATCTCCACGGGGTCGACTTCCAGAACCTTCACTTCGTACTCGATGCTGCTGGGCATACCTCTCCAATCGGGTTGTCGCCGGTGGTGCGGCCCGCTTCGAAGTGGGGCCGACCGGCATGGGACGGTTCGGGTACTGGGGGCTTACGGTGTCGGCCGGTGGCGCTGGTTCACATCGGCGACGGTGCCGCGCAGTGCTTCGCTGAGAGGGATCGGAGTCAGCTCGTGGTGCTCGGCGGACCACTCCTTGCCGCCTTCGAGGGGGCGGAGGTAGTAGAGGCCGTGCAAGTAGTCCATCACCTTGCCGACGCGTTCTCGCACAATGTCCCTGGCGATGGTGCGCTTCTGAAGCGCCGGGTCCTGGCTCGGGTATTCGGGCTGTTCGTCGGTCGGCGAGTTCATGCGATCCTCGTTTCCCTCCGTAGCGAGTCGCTTACAGACTCCCGAGGCCCATAGCCGCTGCCTAGTGTGATGTCCAGTGTGAAGTTGCCTGCCACAGAGGCTTTCTGATGGCGTGGAGGGCGACCGGGAGGGAAGATGCGGCTATGTGCATCGGGGTGCTGATCAGGGACCTTCGTCTGGCTCGGGGCCTCTCCCAGGGCCAGTTGGCCGCCATGGTCAACGAGCGCTTCGGGACCACTCTTTCCCGGGAGTACGTCAGCAACTGGGAGTGTTCCAAGCACAGGCCCGGCGCCTTCTACCTCAGGGCGCTGTCCGCTGTGCTCGACGCCCCTTCAGCTGCTCTGGAAGAGGACGAAGTGAAACGACGTACGTTCCTCACCGACGCCGCAGGAGCCGCCATAGCGCCTGTGGTCGCATCTGACCTCCTCGCCTCCGGCTTCGCGGCCCGGCTGAACGGAGGTCCCTCCGCGGATGCGTGGGAGGCGAAGCTGGCCACCTATGGCACCGAGTACATGAGTCTGGGTGCCGCCGACATCCAACGTCGTGTCTCAGGTGAATTGGTCGTGGTCCAACAGCAATTGGACACCCCGCATCTGTGGTCCGTGGCCTCCCGGCTCATGACCCTGTACGCCAAGACGTTCCCCGGCTCCGACGGAGCGAAGGCCGTCTCGTGGTACCGGATGGCCGCCCAAGCTGCCGACGAATCAGGTGACCGCGATACCCGCGTCTGGGTCCGCGGCCGAGCCGCGATCGCCCTGGGCTACGAGGGCGCATCCTTGGGCGTCGCTGACGTTCTGGCCGAGCAGGCGATGGCGATCGGCAACAAGCCGTCCCTGGGCCTCCTCAACGCCATCATGGGCAAGGCGCATGCTGCCGCGCTGCGCGGCGACAGGGAAGCGGCGATGAAGCTCGACTCCGTGGGGCGGCGGGTGTTCGACAAAGCCGCCTCGGAGGAACAGACCTCGGACTACGCCGTGCCCTGGTGGCGCATGAACGTCTTCCGCTCCTTGCTGCTCGCCCGGCTGGGAGATGAGAAGGGTGCCGTAGAGGCCCAGGGCCAGGCCCGTGCGGAGTTGCCGGCCTCCTTGCCGCGCTTCGCCACGCATCTGGAGATGCACCGTGGCCTCATGCTTGCTCGGGCTGGCGACAAGGCAGGCGGGACTGCCTACGCCCGTGCGGCGCTCGACAAGCTCCCGCCTGAGAAGCACTCTCTCACCCTGCGCATGCTGATGAGCGAGATCGAGGCGTAACCCCTGCTGGACGTTGTGCGCAGCGAAAGTCCGCTGCCCCGGTGTGTCACTCGGGGCAGCGGACTGTCTTGGCGCAGTGTCGGACGGGTGCCGCAGGCCACCGACGCTGGTCCCGCTCAGAATTGTTCTCGGCTCATGTCCAGGGCAGCGCCGGGGTGGTCAGCCGATGGGGTTGACGAAGGTGGCCGGGTGCGTGGCGCCCCGCTGGTCGACGAGCGTGCCCCAGGGCCACTGCACGGTCAGCGAGGTGGTCTCGTTGGGCGGGGTGACCTCTGCATAGGCGGGCTGGTAGAAGCCCGTCTCTTCCTTGGTCATGGCGACGTTGATCGTGAAGTCGGTGCTGTCCCCGGGCTGCAGGGTGATCGAGCTGAACTTCTTCGACGAGCGGGCCAGCGACCAGGGCTCACCGCCGTTCTCGGACTTGAGGTCCACGCCCGGGAAGCCGCCGATCACGCAGGCGCGGCTGCCCTTGTTGGTCAGCACGATGCTGGTGGTCGTGTCCCCACTCGCGTTCGGGTCCGGGGCCGCATCGCCGCCCGTGGCGAACGACGCCTTCAGGCCGGAGGTGTGGCAGCGCTGGGCTCCCGAGCTCGCCCGGCCACCGGCAGCGGACTGCGCGCTGCCCGACTGCTTGTCCGCAGCGTCCACCTTGGTGTCGGCCTTGGCACCGGCACTCGTCTGGGCACCGGCGCCCGCCTGGGAATCGGGGCTCGCCTGGACATCGGAGCCCTGTGCTCCGGCGGAGGAGCCCGTGCTGCCGGCCTCGGCGGTCACGCCCGTGCCCGTCTGGCCCGCGGGCTTGGCGGCGGTGGCGTCCGAGCCGGAGCAGGCGGTCAGGCTGAGGCCGGCGGCTGCGGTCAGGGCCGCGACGGCAATGCGCAGGGTGCGGCGACGGGCGGTGCGGACAGTGGTGCTGGAGCTCATTTCGGGTCCCCCCGGGCAGTCGGTGCTGTTCTCTCCTCGGTACGTCCACCACTCTGGCCGGGGCCGCTATCGCAAGCCTGCTGTACCGCTAACATCCGGCTAACACGGCTGTGAGCAGGGGAAGGACGCCGAGGAGAACCCGAAGAACCAGGCGCGTCCGCCTGGTGGGGAGGCGCGCGGCTGTGTGCCGGAACCAGGGGTCCCGACAGGTCACAGGCCGCAACTGCAGGCGCCCCGCCCCACAGGGACCGGAACGGTCAGCTGCCAGGCGGTCAGTTTCTTCGGCGGTGACTGACCGTTCATCGCTGCCCGTGATCAGCCGACTGGCTTGGCGCATGCTGATCGGGTGGGTCTCGTCTGAATTGCAGGGGCCGCTGTTTTCCCCATTCCTGAGGAAAGCGGGAGAGGGGAAAACCCTGTAAGGATGCTTATGGTGCGTGCGTGGCGAATTGGTTTCTAGCTTTTCCGGGTTTTGGTGAAAGTTTCTGCCGTGTGAAAGCGGATGCTGGGTGATGGGATATTTTCCCTGGGCTCGATAATTGCTCTTTGGTGGGCGCGGTAGGCTGATGGGGGAAATGTGGATTGCGTTTTAGGTGTGCTGCGGAAAGTGGGTGGTGGTCACCGTGGGTGTGCGGAGGGCGGGGGTAGCGGGTGGGGGACGGCGCGGAGTTTTGGTGATTCGGCGGGCTGAGGGACGGGACGCCGGGCGGCTTACGCGGCTGGTGCGGAGGTCTCGGGCGTATGAGGGGCGGTATGCCGCGATGGTCGAGGGGTATCGGGTGGGGCCGGATTACCTTGCGGCGCATCGGGTTTTTGTAGCCGTGGGGGAGAATCCCGGGGATGGGGCGGGGAGTTCCGGTGAGCGGGTGTGGGGGTTTTATTCGCTCGTGGTGGAGTCGGCTGAGCTGGATCTGATGTTCGTGGCGGACCAGGCGCAGGGGTACGGCATCGGGCGTCAGCTGGTCGAGCACATGCGGGGCGAGGCGCGGAGTGCGGGAATCGAGAGGGTGCGGGTGGTTTCGCATCCGCCTGCCGAGGGTTTTTACCGCAGTGTGGGCGCTCGGCCGATTGGCACGGTGCCGGCGAGGCCGCCGGCGGTGATGTGGGACCGTCCGGAACTCGAATTCCTGGTGGGGGAGTAGGGGAGAAAGGGAATAGGGGGGAAGGGGAGTGGCCGGGGAGCGGGGGCGAGGGCGGGGGCGGGGGCGGGAGTAAATCGTTGGCTGTGAGGTCCGTCTCCGTTGAGGGTGGAGGTATGACGAGATCTTTTGAGGAGCTGGTGGCTGAGGCCGATGCCGTATCGGTCGAGGGGTGGGACTTCTCGTGGCTGGCGGGGCGGGCCACGGAGGAGCGGCCCTCGTGGGGCTATCAACGGGCGATGAGCGAGCGGTTGGCGCGGGCCTCGGCGGCGTTGGACCTCCAGACGGGCGGCGGTGAGGTGCTCGCCGGGGCGGCGAAGCTGCCGCCGGTGATGGTGGCGACGGAGTCCTGGCCGCCGAATGTCGCCAAGGCCACCGCGCTGCTGCATCCGCGCGGCGCGGTCGTGGTGGCCGACGCGGATGAGCCGCCGCTGCCGTTCGGTGATGCGGCGTTCGACCTGGTCACGAGTCGTCATCCGGTGACCGTGTGGTGGGAGGAGATCGCCCGCGTACTGCGGCCCTCGGGCACGTACTTCTCTCAGCAGGTGGGACCGGCCAGTGTGTTCGAGCTGGTCGAGTACTTCCTGGGGCCGCAGCCGGAGCACGTACGGCGGGGCCGTCATCCCGAGGACGCGCGGCGGGCGGCGGAGGCGGCGGGCCTAGAGGTGGTCGATCTGCGGAGGGAGTCGCTGCGGACCGAGTTCTTCGACATCGGGGCGGTCGTCTACTTCCTGCGGAAGGTGGTGTGGATGGTTCCGGGATTCACGGTTGTCCAATACCGGGATCGTTTGCGGGAGTTGGATGAGTTGATCCGCAGGGAGGGGGCGTTCGTGGCGCATACGACCCGGTTCTTGATCGAGGCGCGTCGGAGCTGATGTTCCGTGCCCGGTTACCGACTACCGGCGGCTGACTACCGGTTACCGACTGCCGGTTACCGGCTGCCGTGGCCGGTGGCTCCTACCGATGTCGGGCCGCTGAGGCGATCGTTGCGCGGGCCTCCTGCGCGGACAGGCCGGTGAGGCAGGCCGCCTCCGCCAGTCTGGTGGCGAGTTCCTGGCCGAGGCCGGACGCGTCGGCGCGGCAGGCGGCCCAGAAGAGGCGGGCGTTGCGTTGGCCGGGCGGGGAGGCGCGGACGAACCGTACGAGCGCCGCGGCGGGCTGGGGTGGGACTCCGGCCGGGGGCTCGCGCCGGCCGGACGCGGGCGGGGCCGTGAGGAGGGCGAGCAGGGCGCCCGGCACGGGGGCGGGACGGTGCGGTGTGTCCGGTGCGAGGGCGTAGTGCCCGCGGGCGGTGAGCGAGCCGGGGCCGACGAGATAGCCGCCGGCGCCGCGGATGTCGATACCGGGGGCGAGCCGGCCGGCCGAATTCGGGACGGGTGGGGACGGCGGGCCGGTGAGCCAGAGGTGGCGGCCGCCGCTGGGGGTGCGGACCGTGACCGTCGGCGGTATCGGGAAGCCGTGTTGTTCGGCGAGGAACCGGAGGGCGGTCAGGCCGTCGGCGCCGTTCTTGGTGTCGAGGTCGATGCCGATGAGGTGGTGCGGGGGCAGTCCGCAGGCGAGGCCGTAGCCGGTGGCCCACGGGGCGGTGGCGAACATCCGGCGGATGGTGAGCGGGTCGGTGCTCGCGTCGTGGACGCCGTGTCCGAGCCGGCCGCATTCCCCGCGGCAGGGCGGGACCTCGGGGTGCCCGCGGTGGGGGGACCGGATGGCCGGAAGCTTGCTGCGGGTCAGCGGGATGACGGGGTAGCCGTGGGCGGCGGCAAGGAGGGCGTGAGTCAGGGCGGCGGTATGCGCATCCGCGGGCCGGTCGGGCCGCGGCTCGGGCCGCGGCTCGGACCGGTCGTCCGTCGGTGTTCCGTTATGGCGTCGGTGCGGTGCCATGGCTTTATTTTCGTATGAATGTTCGAGAAAGGGAAGGGGGCGCATCGGTCGCGGCCGCGTGCGCCGGTTGTGATGGTCGGGCGTGTGGGGTGCACGGGCCTTGCTGCGGGCGGGTTGAGGCGGCTTGCCGGGCCGTTGAGGAGGGTGCAGGCGGGCATGCCGTGCGGCGACGGGGTTTACCGGGGGTTCCTCATGCTTGCGGGGGAATCGCTCCGTGGCGGCGGGTTCGCCGGGGATTCGTGGGCAAGCCTGAGTGCGCGACGTCGAAGCAGGCACCGTGGTTGTTGGCCAACTGCCCGGTGAGCAAGCGGAGTTCCAGCGATCCAGAAGTCGTGTTCCGTAGGAGGAATCAGACATGGCAAGCACCCGTGCCGCCCGCGTCATCGCCCTTGCGGCCGCACCGCCCCTTGCGGCTGCACTCTTCACCGGCGTGGCGCAGGCCGATAACGGCGGCCTTGCGAACAACGGGTCGAGCTCGGCGGCCACGAGCCAGACGGGGACCGGAGTCGGCGGCAGCAACCTCGGCAACTCGACCACCGGTCAGCAGGTCGCCAACGGCGCCGGCGCCTCCAATCAGAACAACACCGCGAGCGTGAACGGCTCCGGCCCCACGCGCATCGACCAGAGCAACGCCACCGTCAACTTCACCAAGCTCTGGTGACCCGGCCCGCCGCAAGGGGAAGCGGCGGCTGACCGAGGGGTGATACGTCAGGGCCGGTACGGAGAGAATGGGGCTTCTCCGGAGTTCACTGCGCCGACCTTGACAGCGAGCGGGTTTCTGACGGACAGTCAGAAACCCGCTCGCTCGTTCGTATGCCCGCAACCGTTCTGTGCACCGGGCGTACGGCCATCAGAAGGGGAGCCGCCGACGTGCACCTCGCCCCCACCGCGCGACAGGAGCAGTTGCGCACCGAACTGCGGGCGTACTTCCGCGAGTTGCTGCCGGACGGGCCGGTCCAGGACCCCGCGGCGCAGCGTGCGGTGCTACGCCGGATCGGTGCCGACAGCATGCTGGGCCTGGGCTGGCCGACCGCGTACGGAGGGCAGGGGCGCGGTCCCGACGAGCAGTTCGTGTTCTTCGACGAGGCGTACCGCGCGGGCGCCCCGGTCTCGATGGTCACCCTCAACACCGTTGGCCCGACCCTGATGAAGTACGGCACCCAGCGGCAGAAGGACTCCTTCCTGCCACGGATTCTCAGTGGCGAGCTGGTCTTCGCGATCGGCTATACGGAACCCGAGGCCGGCACCGACCTCGCCGCGCTCCGCACCCGCGCGGTGCGACAAGCGGGGGGCGTCGAGGGGCGCGGCGCCGGCTCGGGCCAGGGTCCCGGCTCGGGCCCCGGCCGTGTCCCGGGCCCCGCCTCCGGTCCCGGCTCCGGTCCCGGTCCCGCCTCCGGTCCCGGCTCCGCCTCCTCCCCCGGCGAGCCCGACGCCCGCGACACCCACTGGCTGATCAACGGCGTCAAGAGCTTCACCAGCAATGCCCAGCAGGCCGACTGGATCTGGCTCGCCTGCCGGACCGATCCCGACGCGCCCAAGCACAAGGGCATCTCGATCATCCTCGTGCCCACCGGCGCACCCGGCTTCTCCTGGACGCCGATCGAGACGGTCGGCGGGCTGACGACCACCGCCACGTACTACGACGGCGTACGCGTCCCGGCCGGGAATCTCGTCGGCGAGGAGAACGCCGGGTGGCAGCTGATCACCAATCAGCTCAACCATGAACGTGTGGCGCTGGCCGCGATCGGGATGCAGGCCGAGGACGCCTTCGACGCGGCGCTGGCCCATGCCCGTACGCCGGAACCGGAGACCGGCGAGCGGCCCGCCGACCGCCCTTGGGTGCGGTCCCGGCTCGCCGAGGCGCACGCCCGGCTGGCCGCCACCCGGCTGCTGAACTGGCGGCTGGTCGGCGATGTGGGCGCCGGGACGCTGACGCCCGGCGACGCCGGCGGGGTGAAGTTCGCCGGCACGGAGAGCACCGTCGAGGTCTACCGGATGTGCCAGGAGGTGGTGGGCGACGCCGCCCTGGTGCGGGCCGGTTCGCCGGGCGCCTTCGGGGACGGCGAGCTGGAGCGGATGAACCGTGCGGCGCAGATCAACACCTTCGGGGGCGGAGTGAGCGAGGTCCAGCGGGAGATCGTCGCGACGATGCGGCTGGGGATGCGAAGGGGGCGGCGATGAGCGCGGAGCGGCTCACCCACGAGCACGAGGGGCCTACCCACGAGGGGCCGACCCACGAGCTGCTCACCCACGAGCGGCTCAAGGCCTTCGAGGGCCGGCCGGCCGCGACCGCCGGCGTGGGAAAGGACCTGGTCAACGGGCCGATGATCAGGCACTGGTGCGAGGCCGTGGGCGACACCAACCCCGCCTACCAAGGGCCGGACGCCGTCGCTCCGCCGACCATGCTCCAGGCCTGGACGATGGGCGGCCTCTCCGGCCACACCGACCGCTCGGGGGCGTACGACGAACTGTCCGGACTGCTGGACGGCGCCGGCTACACCTCCGTGGTCGCCACCGACTGCGAGCAGGAGTATCTGCGGCCGCTGCGGTCCGGCGAGCGGATCACCTTCGACGCGGTGATCGAGTCGGTCTCGGAGCTCAAGACGACGAAGCTGGGGACGGGGCACTTCATCACGACCCGGATGGACGTCCGCGCGGACGGCGAACCGGCCGGCACGCACCGCTTCCGGATCCTCAAATACGCCCCGCCGGTGCGGACGCCCAAGCCCCCGGCCGAACCGCCGACCCCTTCCCGGCAGTCCGAGACGCCCCAGCAGTCCAAGATGCTCGACGCACCTCAGCAGCCCGAAGTCCGGCGGCGCGAAGTCCGGCGGCCCCGCCCCGTCATCAACCGCGACAACGCCGGCTTCTGGGAGGGCGTCCGCGGGCACCGGCTGCTGATCCAGCGCTGCACCGGATGCCGGGCGCTGCGTTTTCCCTGGCTGCCGGGGTGCAATGCTTGCGGGTCGCCGGAGTGGGACACCGTCGAGGCGAGCGGTGAGGGCACGGTCTTCTCCTATGTTGTGATGCACCATCCGCCCTTCCCCGCGTTCACGCTGCCCGAGCCCGGCGGGGAGACGCCGGAGCCCCCGGGCCCTTCCCCGGACGCGCCCGGCTCCGACGCCGTCGGCCCCTACGCGGTCGGGCTGATCGCGCTGGCGGAGGGGGTGCGGATCGTCAGCAATGTCGTCGGCGTGCCCTACGACAAGGTGCGGATCGGGATGCCGGTACGGCTTGAATTCCTGCGTACGGACGAGGAGTTGGAGCTGCCGGTCTTCCGTGCGGCAGAGGGCGGTGAGGGGTGAGATGGACTTCACGCCCACCCCGGAACAGGCGGCGGCCCGTGAGCTGGCGGCGCGGATATTCGGCGACCTGGCCACACCGGACCGCCTCGGCGCCTGCGGCAGCGGCACGGACGCCGCACTGTGGAAGGCGCTGTGCGCGGCCGGACTGCCCGGCGCCGTGGAGGAGACCGGGCTGCTCGGACTCGTACTGATGCTGGAGGAACAGGGGCGTACGACGGCGCAGGTACCGTTCGCCGCGACCTGCGTGTACGGCGTGCTGGCGATCGGTGCGTACGGGGACCAGGAACAGCGGGCGCGGCTGCTGCCGGCGCTGCGGGACGGCGAAGCGGTCGCCACCGGGGCCTTCCCGGCGCGGCGGGGCGGCGTACGGGCCGAGGGGGCGGCGGACGGCACGGCGGACGGCACGGCGAACGGTAGGGGGCGGCTGACCGGCACCGTCCCGGTGGTGCCGTGGCTGCGCGAGGCCACCCATGTGCTGGTGCCGGACGGGACGACGCACACGCTGTGGCTCGTACGCACCGACGACACCGGGGTACGGCGGGACCCGGTCGACACCACCGCACCGTGGTCGGCGGGCCGGCTCACCCTGGATGACGCCCCTGCCGAATCGCTGGGCGGACACATTTCAGACGCCCATACAGGTACCCGCACAGACGCACATACAGGTACCCGCACAGGCGCCCATACAGACGCCCACACAGACACCCGCACAGGCACCTACGCCTGCGCCTACGCCGATGTCCTGGCCCTCGCCCGCACCGCCTTCGCCGGTCTCCAGGCCGGGGTCTGCGCCGGTTCCCTGGCCCGTGCGGTGTCCCACACCACCACCCGTGAGCAGTTCGGCCGCCCGCTCTGTACGAACCAGGGCGTGCAGCTGCGCGCCGCCGACGCCTACATGGACACCGAGGCGATCCGCGTCACCGCCTACGAGGCGGCCTGGCGCCGGGACGCGGGCCTGGACGCCGGTCCGCATGCGCTGACCGCGGCCTGGTGGGCGTCCGAGGCGGGCACCCGCGTGGTGCACACCGGCCAGCATCTGCACGGCGGTATCGGCGCCGACGTGGACCACCCCGTCCACCGGCACTTCCTGTGGGGCAGGCAGCTGGCCGGATACCTGGGGTCGGGTGCCGAAGTCCTGGACGAATTGGGTGAGTTGCTCGCATGGCGGGACGGAAGGGCCGGTCCGGACGCGCCACCCGCGCCACCCGCACCACCCCAGCCGTCCCAGCCGTCCCAGCCGTCCCAGCCGTCCCAGCCGTCCCAGCCGTCCGAGCCACCCCGGCGGCCCGAAAGGAGCCCGTATGAAGGCCGGTGACGAGCTGCCGCCCCTCACCCTCCCCGTCACCCGCACCCTGATCATCGCCGGAGCGCTCGCCTCCCGCGACTACCAGGACGTGCACCACGACACCGCGGCAGCTCAGGAGAAGGGCTCCCCGGACATCTTCATGAACATCCTCACCACCAACGGGCTCGTCGGCCGCTACATCACCGACCACTTCGGGTCGCGCTGCACCCTGCGCAAGGTCGCCATCCGCCTCGGCGCCCCCAACTACCCCGGAGACACCATGGTGTTGAGCGGAACCGTCATCGAGGTGGCGGACGGCACGGCGGTGGTGCGGGTCGTCGGAGCGAACGGCATCGGCCACCACGTCACCGGCACGGTGACCGTAAGCCTCCCGGAGGGCACCGCAAGCCTCCCGGAGGGCGCGGTAGGCCTCCCGGAGGGCACCGCAAGCCTCCCGGAGGGCGCGGTAAGCCTCCCGGAGGGCACGGCATGAGCGTCCACCGCCCCGACTCCCTCGGCGGCCGGGCCGCCATCGCCGGCATCGGCGCGACCGAGTTCTCCAAGGACTCCGGCCGCAGCGAACTGACGCTCGCCGTCGAGGCCGTACGCGCCGCCCTCGACGACGCCGGGCTGACCCCCGCGGACGTCGACGGCCTGGTGACCTTCACCATGGACACGAACCCCGAGATCACCGTCGCGCAGGCGGCCGGCATCGGCGAGCTGTCCTTCTTCTCACGTGTCCACTACGGGGGCGGCGCGGCCTGCGCCACCATCCAGCAGGCGGCCCTGGCGGTCGCCACCGGCATCGCCGAAGTCGTCGTCTGCTACCGCGCGTTCAACGAGCGATCCGGCCGCCGCTTCGGCTCCGGCGTACAGCAGCGCGAGCCCACCGCCGAGGGCGCGGCGCTCGGCTGGAACCTCCCCTTCGGCCTGCTCACCCCCGCCTCCTGGGTCGCCATGGCCGCCCAGCGTTACCTGCACACCTACGGCCTGACCCCGGACGCCTTCGGGCCGGTCGCGGTCACCGACCGCCGCCACGCCGCCCGCAACCCGGCCGCGTACTTCTACGGCAAGCCCATCACCCTCGCCGACCATGCCGCCTCGCGCTGGATCGTGGAGCCGCTGCGGCTGCTGGACTGCTGCCAGGAGACGGACGGTGCCCAGGCGATCGTGGTGACCTCGCCCGAGCGGGCCCGCGCGCTGCCCCACCCACCGGCGCTGATCACGGCCGCGGCGCAGGGTGCGGGCCGCGCCCAGGAGCAGATGACCAGCTTCTACCGCGACGACCTGACCGGCCTCCCGGAAATGAACGTCGTCGCCCGCCAGCTCTGGCGCACCGCCGCCCTCACCCCCGCCGATATCGATGTCGCCATCCTCTACGACCACTTCACCCCGTTCGTGCTGATGCAGCTGGAGGAGTTCGGCTTCTGCGCCCCGGGCGAGGCCGCGGACTTCGTCGCCGCGGACACCCTCCCCCTCAACACCCACGGCGGCCAGCTCGGCGAGGCCTACCTGCACGGCATGAACGGCATCGCCGAGGCCGTCCGCCAGCTCCGCGGCACCTCCGTCAACCAGGCCGGCCGCCCCGCCCGTGTCCTGGTCACGGCCGGGACCGGCGTCCCGACCTCGGGGCTGATCCTGGGCGCGGACGGTTGAGTGCCCCGACCGCCGGCGCGGACCATAGCTCATAGCTCATAGCTCATAGCTCATAGCTCATAGCTCATAGCTCATTGTTTATTGTTCATGGCTCATGACTCATGGAACTCAGGGGAACACGACGGCCCGTCCCCCCAGAGGAGGTGGGGCAAGCCCTACCCGTACAACTTGAGACGGATGGGGCTTCGGCACCTTGGGGCGATCCCCCCGCACCACCCTCGCTTCTAGCGTGGTCCACATGACCACGCCAGTGTGCACAAGCGCTTCGACCGCCGCTGTGTTCCCGACGTTCTCGTCCTATGTACGGGCCCGGGGGCCGGTCCTGCTGCGCACTGCGCGGTCGCTGTCCGCCAACCCGAACGACGCCGAGGACCTCCTCCAGACCGCGCTGACCAAGACCTTCGTGGCCTGGGACCGCATCGAGGACCACCGCGCCCTGGACGGCTACGTCCGCCGCGCGCTGATCAACACCCGCACCTCCCAGTGGCGCAAGCGCAAGGTCGACGAATTCGCCGTCGACGAGCTGCCGGAGCCGGACCCGCTGCCGGTGCCCGACCCGGCCGAACTTCAGGGATTGCGTGACGCGATGTGGCGCGCGGTGATGCGCCTGCCCGCCCGCCAGCGGGCCATGGTCGTCCTCAGGTATTACGAGGATCTCAGCGAGGCCCAGACCGCGGAGGTCATGGAGGTCTCTATCGGCACGGTCAAGAGCGCCGTCTCCCGCGCCCTGGCCAAACTCAGGGAGGACCCGGAGCTTGCCATGATCTCGGCCTGATCTGGACACCGAGTGCGGCCCACCCGGGCGCGCCCGGTGCATGCACCCTCTGCGCCCTTCCACCGCTTCTCAGGCCGGCCATACGCTCTCTGTGGCTTTGGCTCTATCCGGCGAAGGGGGACGAAGTGGGCAAGCATCGCAGTCCGATCGGAGAGGACGGACAGCAGCCGGGCCGACCGATCCCACCGGCCCCGGAGCCGACTCCGCCGCCGAAACCCGAGCAGGCCCGTTGAACTCGCACCCGGTGCCGGACGAAGCCATCAGCGATCTGCTGGACGAGATCGCCGAAGTGCTCGGTTCCTCCGTCCCCGCCCCTCTGCGCGCGGCCCTGCAGGCCGTTCCTCGCCCTCTCTTTCTGCCGCCCACAGTGTGGTTGCGTGACGGAAAGGGCAGTTACGAGCCGTGCGACCGGGATCAGGACCCCGATCGCTGGTGGAGCACGGCCTACCGTGACGCCCCCCTGGTCACCCAGTTCACCGAGCTTTCCGACGGCGACACGGTGCCGTCCTCCTCCGCGTCGATGCCCAGCATGGTCGTACGGATGCTGAGGGACCTCGACGTGCAGCTGGACGTGCAGCCGGGACACCGCGTACTGGAGATCGGCACCGGTACCGGATTCAATGCGGCCCTCCTCTCCTTCCTCTTCGGTGCCGAGAACGTGACCTCGCTCGAAGTCGACCCCCGGCTGGCCCGCGAGGCTCAGCGGGCGCTGAAGGCGAGCGGGCAGCGGCCGGAGGTGGTCTGTGCGGACGGCGCGGACGGTTGGCGGCCGAACGCGCCCTACGACCGGATCATCGCCACCTGCTCCGTCAGGACCGTGCCGCTCCCTTGGCTGGAGCAGACCGTGACCGGTGGCCGCCTCGTCATCCCGTGGGACACCCCGTGGTGCAATTTCGGGACTCTCATCGCCACGAAGCAGGCCGACGGAACCGCCGAGGGCTCGCTCGCCCCGTACGGCTCGTTCATGCTCATGCGCGCCCAGCAGGTCGACGCGGAACTACGGGGCGCCATCCGTCACGAGGGTCGGGAGCCCGAGCGTTCCACGACGGGACTGTCCCCCTGGGCAGTTGCCGGGCAGGACCTCGATGCGCAGATGTATATCGGCCTACGGGTGCCGGGAGTCTGGCATGTGTGGGACACCGAGGCGGAAGAGGCCCATACGCGACTGTGGCTGGCCGACGGCCAGGCGGCCGGCTGGGCCTGCGTGGACTACGACGGACGGCAGACGGCGGCTTTCGCGGTGGCCCAGCACGGCGCGAGGAAGCTGTGGGACGAGGTTGCCCAGGCCTACGAGGAGTACGTGACCGCCGGCCGCCCCGGCGTGCACAGACACCGGCTGCGCATTTCCCCCGACGGCCGGAGCACGCGCCACGAGGTGAGCCTCCTGACCTGATCTCTGACCAAGGCGGCCGAGGTCCTGAGCTGACTCAGCCCTCGGCGGCGGCGTAGGCGACGAAGTCTGCCCAGGCGGCGGGGCGCAGGTGGAGCTGTGGGCCGTGGGGGTTCTTGGAGTCGCGGATGCGGATGGTGTCGGGGGTGGTGGCGACTTCGAGGCATTCGTTGCTGTTGCTGTCGCCGCTGTAGCTGCTCTTCTGCCAGGCGACTTCGACGCAGTCGTGGCCGTTGCTGCTGTCGCTGTAGCTGCTCTTCGTCCACTCCAGCTCAGAAACGTTCACCGCAGAGGGCTTCAGGGGCATGTCTCTCCCAGCGCTTTTTCGATGAAGGCCAGCGACTCCCGGGGGGTGAGTGCCTGGGCCCGGATGATGCCATAGCGCAGCTCAAGGACTCGGATCTCTTTCGGGTCGGTCAGCGGACGGCTGGTGACCTGGCCCTCGTCACGCCCCACCGCTGAGCCATCTCCGAACTTCAGCGCCTGGATCCGACCGCCCATCCCGGCGTGATCGTCGCAGTCGGTCGGCATCACCTGGATTTCGACGTTCCGCAACTGACCCACCTCCAACAGGCGTTCGAGCTGCCGACGCAGAACCATTCTGCCCCCTACGGGGCGACGAAGCGTCACTTCTTCCTGGACGAAAGTGAGCGATGGTGCGGGTGAGCGCTCGAAGATGGACCGCCGTGCCATGCGCGCGGCCACCATCCGTTCCACTTCGTCTTGCGAGTAGGCAGGACGCCACGTTTGGATCAGCGCCCGCGCATACTCCTTCGTCTGCAGTAATCCGTGCGGGTTGTGGTTGCCGTACGCGCCGAGTTCGACTGCCTTCGCCTCCAGCTTGGCCAGGTCCCGGACTTTCTTGGGGTAAGTGGCTTGTTCCATGTCCTTCTTCATCGCGGCGATCTTGCCGCCTGCTCCCAGCGCTTCGTCTGCCTTGTCGAGGAACTCCGGGCGGGGAATACGCGCACCCCGCTCGATCTTGTAGATCAGGTTCTCCCCGTACCCCAGGGCCGCACCGAACTCCGCTGGGCGCAGGCCCGCAGCCTTACGCCAGAGTTTCAACTGACGGCCGACCGCCTCGACGAGGGCTTGTGTTTCGTCTTCCGGATCGACGTCCCAACCCGCCTCGTCCGCTCCGTCAATATTCATCCGCTCCCACCTCCTGGACAGCGGGGACACTCCTGGACAACGCCAGGACAGTCACCGTGCGTACCGGCCGTAGCACTGTTCAGCGTAAGCACGCCCGACCACGCTGAGTGACATGAATCAGGAAATTGCCGAGCACAAGCTGCAGTTCACGGTCCAGCTCTCCGCCACCCGCCGGGGCGCGCGCCTCGCACGGCTCCTTGCCACCGAACAACTCCGCTCCTGGGGCGTGCCGTTCGAATCACCGGCGCAGGTCATCGCCGAGCTGGCCGCGAACGCCGCGACGCACGGACGCGTACCGGGCCGGGACTTCCGCCTCGCCGTCCTGTCCGACGCGGACACGCTCCGTATCGAGGTGACGGATGCACGCGGTGACCGGCTCCCGGACCCACAGGGCTCAGGCCTGCGGGAATCGGGCCATGGCCTGGTCCTGGTCGACGTGCTCGCCGATCGCTGGGGCACCCGGCAGGGACCGTTCCCCTGCAAGACGGTCTGGGCGGAGTTCGACCTGCCGATGTGGGGCCGGTGAATCGGCCGGCCGCCCGTCAACCGGAGGCCGGAAAACCGTGCTTCGGTGAGCCGCGCGCCGGGGTTTCGGCCCGTAAAAGACCTCATCACCCCAGGTACAGAAACCCACCCCACCCAGCCCAACCGGCCCTGGCCGCACCGCCGTCACTCACTCGGGTGATCCACGACCGGAAGACTGGCCTCCGCGGCCTCCGTCCGTGCACTCTCGGTAATGACACCCCGAAAACCCGCATCCACCCGCACACATGCGACGGCCCCCGGCCGGGACTGGCATCCCGATCGAGGGCCTGACCAACGAGGAAGAGACGCTTCCTGATGGCTGAGCAAAAGCTTAATGCGCCTGCGCGCGACCGGTACGAGATTCGGCGATCCCCGTCCGGCGTCCGCAAAGTCACCGAATTCCAGGACCCCGGCTACACGATCGTCGGCAACCACCTCGCCCAGCACCGCTCCCTGTCGGGCCTGGCGATCGGGCTTGCCGCCCACATCCAGTCGCTGCCCGAGGGCGCGCCGGTCGACATCCGTACGCTCGCGAAGAGGTTCCCCGAGGGCCGCGACCGCATCGCCGCCGCCTTACGGGAGTTGGAGGCGCACGGCTATCTCGAACGGGTCCGACGGCGCACCGATGACGGGCGGGTGGTCACGGTCACGATCTCGTACAACAACCCCGAAGCCACCCGCGCCCGCCGCGCCCGCGAGGCCGCCGAGCAGGCCAAACGCCGCGCTGCTGTCGAACCGCCCCCTGCTGTCCCGGCCCCGACCTCGGCCCTGGCTCCGGCCTCGGCTCCGGCCTCGGCCCCGGCCTCGGCCCCGACCCCGGCCCCGACCTCGGCCCCGACCTCGGCCCCGATCTCAGACCCGACCCCGACCCCGACCCCGGCCCCGGCTTCGGCCCTTGAGCCTCCCCGCCGACCAACCGAGCCCGCACCCCCGCCACGCCGACCGTCAGCGCACCCGCAGCCACCTCAGCCCCGCACCCGCGCGCACCACACCCCGGCCGCCGCCCTCCTGGCGAACCTCCGCCGCGACGACCCCCGCCTCCTGCTCTCCGTACGGGACATCCACCGCCTCACCCCGCCCGTGGCCGCCTGGCTGGAACGCGGCGCGTCCCCGGACGCCGTACGCAGCGCCCTGACCAGCGGCCTCCCACCCACCCTCCACCACCCGGCAGCCTTACTCGCCCACCGCCTCACGGAGCTCTTGCCCCCACCCCTCCCGGCGGCACTCCCCTCCGCCCCCAGGCCCCCGGACCCACCACCGCTCCAAACCTGCGACGGCTGCGAGCGTGCCTTCCGCGCCCCCGTCCCGGGTCTTTGCCGCGACTGCCGCCACCAGGTGAATCAAAAGAGTGAAGAGCCGCACGCAGGAAGTCTCGGTGCGCCGCTGCTCCTGGGTGCGACGCGCCCTGCGGGTCGGGGCGGGCTGTTCGGGCGGCATGAACGCGAGCGTGCCGCATGCACCCGAACTAACTTGCTTGTCGAATAGCAAGTTTGCACCACGGTCGCGGTCGCGGTCGTAGGCTCGGTCGTGGGCTCGGTCCGGTTTTGGGCCGCCATGGACCGTCCGCGCGGACGCTCGTCAAGCCCCCAGCTCACCATCAACCGCCCCACCGCCTGCCCCAATTCGGGGATGTGGTCGGCGAGGTGCTCCTTGTCTAAGGCTCCTCTTGTCCACCGCGCCTCCGGGAGCGCCTCCTTCCCGGCCCCCGGGCACACCGGCCCGAAAAACTTGCCACCTCTGGTGAACGTCTGGCCCGGTGCGCGCATCAAACCTGGTGAACGACGCACAGCTCAGGCGGCTTTCGGCCGCAGCGTCTCTCCAGGAGAGCTGTGCGGAGAACGACCGGAAACCAACCAATGGAGGAATTCATGAAGTCCTGGCGCACTCGTATCGCTCTCGGACTCGCCGTGGGCGCCGCCGCGGTCACCATGCCGCTGACCGCCACGGCCGCTTTCGCCGACACCCAGCCCAATGACGGCTGGGTGCAGGTCGGTGGCGAGTCGTTCGGCTCCTTTCAGCAGTGCGTCGACCAGCTGAAGAGTGACCTGCCGCTGAACCCCAAGTACCACGAGGCCACCTGCCAGAGCGACCCCCAGCCCGGACTCCCCAACTTCTACATTGAGTGGATGCGCTGAGCTTGTTCTCCATGGTCTGACCCTGAACGATTCCCCGGACGTAATCGCTCGTACAAGGATTGCGGGGACGTGAACACGGCCTTCGTCTGGTCATGTGCTCCGACCAAAGAAGCACATGGCCGGCACGAAGGCCGTGGGGGAACGAGTCTGCTGCAACCCGGCGTCCGGCGGGAAGCGTTCGCGGTGGCGTCACGCTTCCGGGACGACCTCTTCGACTGCCCGACCGTGCGCGGGGACACGTTGTGCGAGCTGCATCAGCCACCGCGCCGGTCCCCGACCCTACTCAGTTCTCAGGCCCCCCGGCCCACCATCAACCGCCCCACCGCCTGCTCCAACTCGGCGATGCGGTCGGCCAGGCGGGTCTTGTCGGAGCCCTTGGCGTCGCGCAGGAGGAGTTCCACCTCGGCGAGCTGACCGGCGATTTCCGCGAGGCGGGAGGCGTCGGCGGCGGCGGGTGCGGCGGGCTGCGGGGGCGGCTCGGAAGGCGCCGGGGTCGCGGGGTTCTCCGGGGGAATCGGGGGGTGCGGGGCGGCCGACTGCCGGGGGTGCTGGGGGCGCTGGGGCTGCTGGGGCCCGGGGCGTTCCTGGGCTGCCGGTGCCGAGGTCGTGACCGAGGGGGGTGCCGAGGCCGAGCCCGAGGCGAGGGGCGAGGCGGTGGGCAAGGCCGTTTCCGTCCTGGTCGGCGGCGTCGCCGTGGTGTGCGGGGCCACCTCGTCGCCGGCTTGGTCGTCCGAGGTCAGGAGCCGTTTCAACTGCTCGGCCTGGGCGGCCAGTTGGCGGTTCTTGCGGAAGAGTTCGAGGAAGACATTCACCTTGGTGCGCAGCAGCCAGGGGTCGAACGGCTTGATCAGGAAGTCGGCGGCGCCGACCGTGTAGCCGCGGTAGGCGTAGTTGGGGTCGACCGACGCGCCGGTGAGGAGAATGACCGGGACGTCCTTCGTCTGGTCCAGGCCCTTGATGTTGGCGGCCGTCTCGAAACCGTTCATGCCCGGCATCAGCACATCGATGAGGACGACCGCGAATTCCTCGCGGAGCATGGCCTTGAGGGCCTCTTCGCCGGACCGCGCACGGACCACTTTCTGGGTGAGGGAGCCCAGTACGGCTTCCAGCGCGACGAGGTTCTCCTCCATGTCGTCGACGATGAGGATGCTGGGGGAGGTGTCCGGTGTGGTCGTCATGACTGCTCACCCGTCGTTCCCCGGCCGTCCTGGCCCGTCTCCTCGCCGGCGCCGCCGCCCTTGCCGTCGTCGCCGCCATCGTCGCCGTTCCGGGGGTCCAGGAGGCCGCAGATCACGGTCAGCAGCCGGTCCACGTCCACCGGTTTGGGGATGTAGTCGTTGGCCCCGCTCTCGATCGCCTTTTCGCGGTCGCCCGGCATGGCCTTCGCGGTGAGCGCGATGACCGGCAGGGCCGCGAATCGAGGTGCATGTCGGATCGCCTTGATCATCTCGTAACCGTCCATTTCGGGCATCATGATGTCCATCAGCACCAGCGAGACGTCCGGCGTCCGGTCGAGGACCTCCAGCCCCTCGCGGCCGTTCTCCGCGTACTTCACGCTGATGCCGACCCGGCCCAGTACGTGCGTGAGCGCGAAGACATTGCGGATGTCGTCGTCGACGATGAGGATCCGGCGATTGGCCAGCACCTCGCCGGGGCGTCCGCTGAGCCAGTCCTTGAGGCGGGTGGTCTCGGGCCAGGTGACATCGCCGCCGTCGGCGGAGTGGCCTCCCAGGTGCGGGGTCTGTTCCTGTGCCCCCTTGGTGGCGAAGACGTCCCCGGACGAGGAGCTGCGTGTGGTGCTCGTGGTGCTCGTGGGGCCGGGGGGTGTGGCCGTGAGCTGTTCGGCGAGGACGGGGCGGGCGGGGCCGGCCTGTGCGGTGCTGTCGGCGGGGCGGGTCGCGGCGGTGGGGCTCGGCGCGGGGAAGGGGCCGGTGTAGCGCGCGGGCACGTACAGGGTGAAGGTCGAGCCGACTCCGGGCTCGCTCTCGGCGAGGATCCGGCCGCCGAGCAGCGCCGCCATGTCGCGGCTGATGGAGAGGCCGAGGCCGGTGCCGCCGTATTTGCGGTTGGTGGTGCCGTCGGACTGCTGGAACGCCTCGAAGATGCCGTCGAGTTTCTCCGGCGGGATGCCGATTCCGGTGTCTTTCACGGAGAGGGCGATGACGTCGTCGGCGGTGCGGAGGGACTCCTCCGCGAAATCCGTGCCCGGTACGCGCCGGACGATGAGTTCCACGCTGCCGGTGGAGGTGAACTTCACCGCGTTGGACAGGAGGTTGCGCAGGATCTGCTGGAGGCGCTGCTCGTCGGAGAACAGTTCCTTGGGGACGTGCTCGCCTACCTGGACGTCGAAGGCGAGGCCGCGGTCGACGGTGAGCGGCTTGAAGGTGGCGCGGACGTAGTCGAGCAGTTTGATCAGCGGCAGGGCCTTGGGGTGGACGTCCATCCGGCCGGCCTCGATCTTCGACAGATCGAGGATGTCGTTGATGAGCTGGAGGAGGTCGGAGCCCGCGCGGTGGATGGTGACGGCGAATTCCACCTCCTGGGTGGAGAGCCGGCCGTCGGGGTTGTCGGCGAGGAGCCGGGAGAGCACCAGCAGGGAGTTCAGCGGGGTGCGCAGCTCATGCGACATGTTCGCCAGGAATTCCGACTTGTACTGGGAGGAGGTGGCGAGGAGGGCCGCCTTCTCCTCCAGCTCGGCGTTGGTCAGCTGGAGCTCGTCGGAGCGCTGGCGCAGCTCGGCGGTGAGCCGCTGGGACTCGGAAAGCAGGGACTCCGTACGGGAGTTGGCGATGATGGTGTTGATCGAGACGCCGATGGTGTTCACGAACTGGTCGATGAAGGCGAGGTGGACCTCGCTGAACCGGCTGAAGGAGGCCAGCTCGATGACGCCGAGCACCTGGTCCTCGAAGAGGATGGGGAGGATGACGATGCTGGCCGGGGCGGCGGCGCCGAGGCCGGAGCTGATGGTGATGTAGTCGGGCGGGACGGCCTCGACGACGATGCGCTTCTTCTCCATGGCGGCCTGGGTGATCAGGCCCCAGCCGGGGGTGCCCAGGCGCAGCCGCGGCAGGGTGCGGCGGCCCTCGGGCTGGCCGGTGCCGTACCCGGCGATCAGCTCCAGGCCTTCGCCCGGTTCGGCACCCGCCTCGGCCAGGAAGAACGCGCCGAACTGCGCGTTCACCAGCGGGGTCAGCTCGCGCAGGATCAGATCGGCGACCTCGACGAGGTCGCGGTGGCCCTGCATCAGACTGGCGATACGGGCGAGGTTGGACTCCAGCCAGTCCTTGGCGCGGGTGGTCTCGCGGAGGTTGGCGACCATCAGATTGACGTTGTTCTTCAGGGCGGCGACCTCGCCCTGGGCGTCCACGGTGATCGAGCCGGACATATCGCCCTGGGTGACCGCGCTGGCCACCTCGGCGATCGCCCGGACCTGTGTCGTCAGGTTCAGTGCCAGCTCATTGACGCTGGTGGTCAGCCGCTTCCAGGTGCCGTAGACGCCCTCGACCCGGGCCTGGCCGCCGAGCTGGCCCTCGCTGCCCACCTCGCGGGCCACCCGGGTCACCTCGGAGGAGAACGAGGAGAGGGTGTCGACCATCGTGTTGATCGTCGTCTTCAGTTCGAGGATCTCGCCGCGGGCATCGACGTCGATCTTCTTGGAGAGGTCACCCTTCGCGACGGCGGTGGCGACCTGGGCGATGTTGCGGACCTGGGACGTCAGGTTGTCGGCCATGGAGTTGACGTTGTCGGTGAGGTTCTTCCAGACACCGGAGACGCCGTGCACCTGGGCGCGGCCGCCGAGCCGGCCTTCGGTGCCGACCTCGCGGGCGACGCGGGTGACCTCGTCCGCGAACGCCCGCAGCTGCTGGACCATCGTGTTGACCGTGTCCTTGAGCTCCAGGATCTCGCCGCGCGCATCCACGTCGATCTTCTTGGACAGATCGCCGTTGGCCACGGCGGTGGTGACCTGGGCGATGTTGCGGACCTGGGATGTCAGGTTGAGCGCCATGAAGTTGACGTTGTCGGTGAGGTCTTTCCAGACCCCGGAGACGTCCCTGACCTGCGCCTGACCGCCCAGGTTTCCTTCGGTGCCGACCTCGCGGGCGACGCGGGTGACCTCGTCGGCGAAGGCGGAGAGCTGGTCGACCATGGTGTTGATCGTCGTCTTCAGCTCCAGGATCTCGCCCCGTGCCTCCACGGTGATACG